>JAVBRX010000034.1:0-67122 GCA_031547465.1 Microvirga sp.
AAATTCTGCTTGAAATAGGTGTAGAGCAGCTTCGACTTATCGGAGAGTACCGAGAGCGGCGTGTCGGTGCCCATCGAGCCGACTGCTTCCTGCCCCGTTACCGCCATCGGCTGCATCAGGTGCTTCAGGTCTTCCTGCGTGTAGCCGAACACCTGCTGGCGGTCGAGCAGGGAAACATCGTCGCGGGATTTGCGCGCCTGCACGGGACGCAGATCCTCCAGCACGATCTGCGTGCGGTGCAACCAATCCCTGTACGGGTGGGCGGCAGCAAGCTCCGCCTTGATCTCCTCGTCGGCAACGATGCGCCCCTGTTCTAAATCGATCAAAAGCATCCGGCCCGGTTGCAGCCGCCATTTCTCGACGATGTCCTCCTCCGGGATCGGCAGCACCCCCATTTCGGACGCCAGCACCACGAGATCGTTTTTGGTGATGAGATAGCGGGCGGGGCGCAGGCCGTTGCGGTCGAGTGTCGCGCCGATCAGCCTGCCGTCGGAAAAGGCAATGGCCGCCGGGCCGTCCCATGGCTCCATCAGCGCCGCATGATATTCGTAGAAGGCGCGGCACTTCTCATCCATAAGCGGATTGCCCGCCCAGGCTTCGGGGATCAGCATCATCATCGCGTGCGGCAGCGGATAACCGCCGCGCACCAGAAATTCGAGGGCATTGTCGAAACAGGCGGTATCCGACTGTCCTTCGTAGGAAATCGGCCAAAGCTTGGAAATGTCGTTGCCGAACAGGTCGGAATCGACGCTCGCCTGCCGCGCCGCCATCCAGTTGACATTGCCGCGCAAGGTATTGATCTCGCCATTATGTGCCACCATCCGGTACGGATGGGCGAGTCGCCATGACGGAAAGGTGTTGGTAGCGAAGCGCTGATGCACAAGCGCAAGAGCGCTCGTGAAGCGCGTGTCCTGCAAATCCTGGAAATACTGGCCGAGCTGGCTCACCAGCACCATGCCCTTGTAGACGATGGTGCGCGACGACATCGACACCGGATAATAATCATCGAAACGCGGGTCTTTCAGGTCAACCACGGCATTCGAGATCACTTTACGCGCCAGAAACAGGCGGCGTTCAAAATCCTCATCGTCGCCAACCATCTTGCCGCGCCCGATGAACACCTGACGATGCAATGGCTCGGTCGCTTTCACGCTCTCACCGAGATCGCTCGAATCGACAGGCACGTCGCGCCAGCCGAGGAGCGTCAGCCCTTCGGCGGCAAGCGCTCCGGCAAAAATCTCCTCGATAATCCGGTAACTCTCCCGGTTCTTCGGCATAAACAGTTGCGCGACACCGTACTGGCCAGCATCCGGCAACCACAGCCCGCCTTTGGCGCATTCGGCAGCGAAGAAGGCATGAGGAATCTGCACCAGGATGCCACAACCGTCGCCCATCTTCGGGTCGGCACCGACTGCACCACGATGGTCGAGGTTCTTCAGAATATCGAGGCCCTGCACGACGATGGCATGGCTCTTGCGGTTCTTCATGTCGGCGACGAAGCCGACGCCGCAAGCATCCTTTTCGAAACGCGGATCGTATAGGCCGCGGTGTGCCGAACCGGCTGCCGTTTTCATACCCGCCACGGCGGTGGCCGAAGGGCTGGAGAGAGTTTCTGTCGCGGGGGCGGAACGGTATCGGCGCATCGGTTCAGTCCTCTTTCGCATCGGTCAATTCATTGACGGCATTTCGAGGCTGTCCGGCTTTTTGGGGGATGCCGAGTGCCCGCCGTCTTGTCGAAGGCAGGGCACCCATTTTGCCGGAACCCCGCTTTAACGGGCGTCTCGCGGCTTTGAATCTTTAGCGCGAAACCGCCCTGTCCACCCGAGTCTTTCGGGCGGATACCTTGGCAACCGGGGGATTGTCGGCACGTTCGGTCAGATAGGAACGGCACATGTGAATACCCGTTGATGATTCACGAGAGAGGCAATGCTCCCTGCTTGCGATAAAGGACAGCATTACTGCCCTATTTCCACTCATTGCCAGAATTACGCACAAGATGCAAGGGAAATAAGGGTGAAATTGTACTAAAGTTTCTTTACTAGCGATAAAAAAGCAATTTAGCCATCGACATTGAAGCTGCGGCGCATGGGTTATGTCGCTATTACATCCTTGAACAAGGGCCGAAACCACAGGCACCGCCGAAACCAAAATGCCTTCGGCGGCGATCCACAGCAAGGGTTTGCACGATGAATTTCGCCAGCGACAACACCATGGGCGCGAGTGCGCCGGTTCTCGACGCAATCCTGCGCGCCAATAACGGTGCGGAACCGGCCTACGGCGCGGATAGCGGGATGAAGCGGGTCGAAACGCAATTCGCAAAACTGTTCGAACGCGATGTCAAGGTGTTTCTGGTCGCAACCGGCACTGCCGCTAATGCGTTGTGCATCGCTGCCGCTGTGCCGCCGTGGGGAATCTGTGTGTCGCATCGGGAGGCGCATATCGTCGAAGACGAATGCGGCGCGCCGGAATTCTTCACGCAAGGGGCGAAGCTCGTCGGCCTGCCGGGCGTCATGGCAAAGCTCGATGCCGCCGTCGTCGATCATTATGTAAGCGGCCTGCCGAACGCCTCGAAGCAGATGCCGCCCAAGGCGGTGTCGCTCTCGCAGGCAACGGAATGCGGCACGATCTACCAGCTGGAGGAAATCGCGGCGATTTCAGCCATCTGCCGCAAGCACGGCATGTCACTGCACATGGACGGGGCGCGTTTTGCCAACGCGATGGTGAGCCTTGGGTGTTCGCCCGCCGAAATGACCTGGAAACAGGGAGTCGATATTCTCTCGTTCGGCGCGACCAAGAACGGTTGCCTGTCGGCGGAAGCCATTGTCGTATTTGACGGGAAACTTGCCGAAACGCTCGATTACCGTCGCAAACGCGCCGGGCAGATCCTTTCTAAGGGCCGCCTGCTTTCGGCGCAGTTCGAGGGCTATTTCGCCGACGATCACTGGCTCGCCAATGCCCGCCACGCCAACGCCGCTGCCCGCAAACTCGCCGACGGGCTGAAGAAGCTCGAAAGCGTCCGCATCGCCTGGCCGGTCGAAGCCAATGAGGTGTTCCCGATCCTGCCGCTTGCCATGGAAAGCCGCCTCAAGGCCGCTGGAGCGCAGTTTCATCGCTGGGCCAAAACCTCGCTTGCGCCGCAGGAGAAAATGACCGGCGATGAAACTCTGGTGCGCCTCGTCACCTCGTTCGCCACGCAAGGTACGGATATTGACCAGTTTTTACAAGCTGCGGCGGGGTAAACCGGTACAGTACGGATAGAGGCGGAACGGAGAACGGATTTTCATTCCGCCGGATAGTTTATCCCCGAACGGTAAGCGTCGCCGTTCCGGCCCCACCGTAAAGACGCGCTTCACCCTCGCCCAGCGTCGCCAGCACCTGGGCAATGCGGCCTTTGTCCATCAGGCAGAAGGCGGTCGTGAGGGCGTCCGCCGCCGTGGCTGTCGGCATGATTGCCGTGACGCTGCGGTAAAGCGCGGCGGATGTTCCTGTCAACGGATTGAAGATGTGCGAGAACTTTCCGGCGGCGTCGAATTTGAAGCCATAACCGCCGGAGGTGGCGATAGCCTTGTCTTCGAGGCCGAGCGTATCGAGAACACCTTCGCCCGCCGGGTTCCTGATGCCGACCGTCCAGGGGCGGCCCTCCGGATGGCTGCCGATAGCGCGGATTTCGCCCATGTCGACCAAGCTCTTCTCGATGCCGTTTTCCTTCAGCAGGGCAACGACCCGGTCGGTGATATAACCTTGGGCAATGCCATTCAGGGTAAGGGACATGCCCGGCTTGCCGAGGACGATACGGTTGTCATCGGCGATAACCGCCCTGTAGCCGACCTTGGCCAGAGCCGCCTCGACATGAGCGCTGTCCGGGCCATTGGGGTTAGCCCCAACTTGTGCGAAATGCGTCGTGAACAGGTTCCAGAGCGGCTGTACCGTCGGGTCGAATGCGCCACCGGTCAGATCGGCATAATGCAGCGATTGCCGGATGAGATCGGCAAATTCCACTGGGGGGGCGATGAGCAGCCCATCGCGGTTGAGATTGGCGAGGAGCGAATCCTGCCGGTAGAGGCTGAAATAGCTTTCCAAACGGCGTAATTCTGCCACCGCCTGACGAATCAGGCGTTCGGCTACGGCCTTGTCGGTATGGTGGATCTGCAGTTCCGCCGGGCTGCCGAGCGCTTGGCCGCGCCAGACCGTCAGGGTGGCGGAGGCCTCGGCGCGAGCCGCGCCGAACGGCAGAAGGCTCAGACCGGCGCTGGCAGCGGCGATGCCGAGAAACCGGCGACGGGAAAAAGGTTCGGCCATGAGTCGTTTCCTACCTGTGTCGTATCGTATCCGTCATATCCCTCCGTCCTGCCCACACGGCAGAACCGGAACGGGAGAATCCGCAAGCGTGGCGGAGAAGATCAGTTTGGCGGTGTGGCGCGAGAATCTGGCATATTTGCGGTCCCCGGCGGTGCGACCTTTGAACCATTGCCGAGGACATAATCCTTCGGCACGGCATCGAAGGCAACGATGCGCCCGCCATGTTCGGCAACGAACGCTTCCGCCGCCTTGATGTCGGAAAACGGCACCGCTTCGTCAAGTCCCATGCCGTTGCGCCTGTTGCTGCCGATCACGAAATGCGCCTTTCGGGCATCCGTCCAGTTCTTCGCCCCCGGATTCTTCCAGTTCTCCGCCTTACCCATATCGGAAACATAAATGGCGAGGATATCTTTCGGTTCCTCCGGCAACATGGTGAAGGCAATCGTGTCACGAGCAGAAGAGAACCAGATCGGCTGTGGATTGCTCTCCAGCAGGATCTGCCCCTTCGGGCCGTCATGCTCCAGCACGTTCATGCCACAGAATGCACCGACGGCATCAATCGTCAGTTCATGCGGCGCGGGCATCACGGTTTTCTTGTCTTCCGAACAACCGGCGACGAGAATCAGTGCCGCCAGCCCGAAGCCGAACCGGTACGCCCATCCCCAGCCATTCTTTCTTTGCGGTAGAGAAGCGATCATAGCTCTCTCCTTGAGAACACGGTGGCTGCAAGCGTCAGCGGAACCAGAATCCATACGCCGAGCACCGTCAGCAGCACTTCTGGACGTAGCCCGCTATTGGCGTAAAGCCCCATATTGCCAGACAGATTTCTGACCTTGCCAAACGCCGTGGTATTAAAGATGCGATAGACGTCGCTCGGATTCGACAGGAACAGAGCGTCGAGCATCCCGGGGGAGATCAGCCTGCCTTGCGTTGCCACAAGAATACCGAGCAACGCCATATCGAAGATGAAAACGAAGAACATCCAGATGCCGATGGCGATACCCGCCGCCGTACCGCGGTCGCGGGAAACGGCACTGGCAAGATAACCGAGCGAGATGAAAACCGCGCCGAGCAGGATCGAGGTGGCGATCATCGCCATGAATGCCGCCCACCCGGCGGAATCGACCGCCGTGCCGGAAACGACGAGGGCAACGCCCGCCGCGCCGAACCCGATGCAGGTGGCAAAGGTGAGAATTGCCACATGGCCGAGAAACTTGCCGATGATCACCTGCCAACGACTGACCGGATAGCTCAGCAACAGCAGCATGGTGCCGCGCTCCATTTCGCCGACGATAGCGTCGTGCGAGATCAGGAGTGCAATCAGCGGCAGAAGCACGATAGTCAGCGTCGACAGGGAAACGACGACGGCGGACAAGGGCTGGATACTGGCCGAACCTGTCGGAGCGCTGCCGAGAAAGGTGATGCTCAGCGCCAACGCCATCAGCAGGATGGTGGTGGCGAGCACCCAGCGGTTGCGCATCCCCTCCTGGATTTCCTTGGCTGCGACGGTGAGGATGCCGGTCATGTCGCGTCTTTCTGTGTCAGAAGGAAATGCGCATAAAGCTCATCGAGGGTGGGAGGCACGATGTCGATGTCCGTCGCCCCCGTCTCCGGTTTCGTCAATGTGCGAAGAACGTCCATTTTTCTGTCCGACACAACCTTGATGGAAAGATGGCCGCTCGGCAGAGCGGTGCTGTCGCCGAACGGGCGCAGAGCGTCGATGACCGTTTGTCGTGCCCCGTCCCTGGCGGCGATGCGCATCAGGGTCGGCAACCGGGCGATGCGCCGCAGTTCGTCGAGGTCGCCGTCGGCGACCATCAGTCCACGATTCATGATGATGACGCGGCTCGCCCGCTCCTCAAGTTCGGTGAGGGCATGCGAAGACAGGAGAATCGACGCGCCCTCACCCCGCAGTCGTTCGAGAATTTCATAGAAATGCTGCCGCAGGGCCGGATCGAGGCCGGTGGTCGGCTCGTCGAGCAGCAGCACCTTCGGTTCACCGATCAGCGCCTGCGCTAATCCGAGGCGCTGACGCATCCCCTTGGAATAGGTGCCGACCCGGCGTCCGGCCGCCACCGAAAGGCCGACGAGATCAAGCACCGGATTGACGCGCGAGCGGTCTACATGCTTCAGCCTGGCGTAAAATCTGAGGATTTCCGCCCCTGTCAGGGACGAATTGAAGGAAACGCTTTCCGGCAGATAACCGAGGTTGCGGCGCGCCGCGAACTGCCCCGCCGCCGGATCCTCGCCCAACACTTCAAGTGTGCCGGAGGTCGGACGGATCAGGCCGAGCATCATCTTCATCAGGGTCGTCTTACCCGCGCCGTTATGACCGACGAGGGCGACGATTTCCCCCGGATGCAGGGCGAACGACACGTTACGCACCGCTTCGACAGTGCCGTTGTAGATCTTGCCGATGCTGTCGAGGGTAACGGCGCTCACGGTTTTTTCCCTTCAAGCTGCCTTGGAACCGTATAAGCCGGTTTGGGCGGCGGGTTCATCAACGGTTTCGAATCGGTTACACCGCCGGGATAGAGGGCGGGTAACTGCGATTGCGCCCAGCGGATCAACTGCACCGACGGGCTGGTGACAAGCACCTTGGCCTGCGGTGTCGTCCACAGCACCCTGTCGATGACATCGTTGGGGCGGTAGGTGGTATCGGCCAGACCGTCGCCGTTGAGATCGAAGGCGGAATTGTCGCTCCAGTAATTGCCGCGCCCGTTGCTCGACCACTCGACCTCGCGGGTGCTGACGTATTTCACCTGGTTACGGCTGTTGACGAAAGCATTGCCGGTCATTTCGTTGCCTTCCGACCCGGCAGTGAAATGCACGCCGATCTCGCAGCCTTCGAACCAGTTGTCATGAAACCTGTTGAAATTGGCGTTGTAAATGAACACACACTTTTCCGGGCCGATGCGATGCGTACCGGGATTGACCGGCATCGCCGTCGTTTCGCCCGCCGGGCCATGCTCGTTTTCGCCGCCCAGAAGCCAGCGTTCCGCCGGTTGCAGACGCCCCAGCACGAGGTTCCCGGAAATATCGGCGCTGTTGGCGTAGTTCAACTGAAATCCCTGATCCCGATCACCATCCGACACGTTGCCGCGGATGACGAGGGTCGTCGAAAACATGATGGCGAAGCCGATGGCGTTATCGATGGAGATGTTGTCGCTGACCTCGGTCTCATCCGCATACATGTAATGAATGCCGAACCGCAGGTTCTTCATGACGTTGCCGCTGAAGACATTGCGCTTGCTGGTCTGGACGAAGATACCGTCGCGCCCGGATTCGATCCGGTTGCCGATCACCTTCGCGCCGGGGGAATTCCACACCGAAATACCGTTTCCGGCATCGGCACGGCGGGCTTCCTTCCGCCCGATGATGATATTGCCTTCGGCAAGCGAATCGGCTGCTCCGTGCAGGTAAATGCCGTAAAGATTATCTTCGAGCCGGTTATTCTCGACCCGCACGCCGGTCGCACCGTCGGCAACGTAAATTCCGGAATCGAGGGCGGGAATATCCCGGCCCGACCCTTTGACCGTAAGATCGCGGATAATGGCGCCCGGGGCTTCCACAGTAACGACGCTGCCCGAACCCGGCCCCTGGATCACAGCCCCCGGTTCGCCCACAAGAACGATAGCCGCCTTGACCGTCACCGGGCCACGATGTTCGCCCGGCGCGAGACGCACCGTATCGCCCGGCGCAGATTGATCCAGCACCGCCTGAAGATCGCTTCCCGGCGTGACACGATGCTCCGCGGCAACCGACTTCCCCGGCAAAAGAATGCCGGCGGCGAAAACCGCCGCCAGCATCGTTGTTATGGCTTGCGCCTGACGCATTACACTAGCCTTGGCCAATCTATCCCGGCACTTAGGCCTTAGCCGGCTCCACAAACATCCGGCCCTTCATTTCCATGTGCATGGCATGGCAGAACCACTGGCAGTAATACCAGTAGACACCAGCCTGATCGGCTTTGAAGGTAACGGAGGCAGTAGCCTGCGGGCCAACTTCCATGGCAACACCGTAATTGACGATAGTGAAGCCGTGAGTCAGGTCTTCGATAGCATCGGCGTTGGTGACGATCACGGTGACTTCATCGCCCTGCTTGACGGTGAAATCGGTCAGCCCGAAGGCCGGAGCCACCGTCTTCAGGTAAACGCGCACCTTGTTGCCGTCGCGGATGACCTTCGATTCCTCGAGAAGATTGACACCATCCTTCTTCGCCTGCGCCACTGCATCGGCAAAAATCGGGTCGTCGCGCTTCCAGACGTGGATCGGGTTGACCTTCGAGCGGTGAACGATGCAGGCATCGTGCGGTTCGGCGAAGGTTGGGCCGTCATGGACGACCTTCATCACGTCGCCAGAGATGTCGATCAACTGGTCGTTCTCGGGCTTCAGCGGGCCGACATTGAGGAAGCGGTCCTTCGAGAACTTGTTCAGCGACAGGAGCCACTTGCCATCAGCTTCCTTGGTCTGACCCATGGAAGTGTGGTTGTGGCCGGGCTGATACTGCACGTCGAGCTTCTGGCGGATCGGATTGACCTTCTCGCCTTTGTAGGCGCGGATGGCGTCCTCAATGCTCCACTTCACCATTTGGCTGTCAAGGAACAGGGTGGTGTAGGCAAAGCCCTTGCCATCATAAGCGGTGTGCAACGGGCCGAGGCCGAGTTCCGGCTCGGCGACGATGACGTCGCGCGGCTTGATCTTGTCGTCGAACAGGTCATCGAACTTGCGCACATCCATAAGCGACACGGTCGGCGACAACTTGCCGTTGACCGCGACGTGAATGCCGTCCGGCGCGGTATTGATGCCGTGCGGGTTGTTGGCGATCGGCACATAGCGGGTATAGGGCGAGCCATGGCGACCGTTCAATACCGGAACGCCGTTGATCTCCTTGAAATCGCCCTTCTTCACACCCTCTTCGATGCGCTTCAGGTTGAAGATGACAGCCCAGTCCATTTCTTTCGCCATCATCTCCTCGAGGACGACGCCCTCTTCCGAGTTGTAGCAGGTGGCGAAGGCATACTTGCCCTGATAATCGGCATCAACGTTGTCGAGGTTGCCGTCGACTTCGATCTGCCAGGCGATCTTCATCGTGTCGCCGTCAATGCCGGTGAAGATCGAGGCGTACTTCTTCGGCTCGTTGAGGATCTTGCCGTCGTTGATCATCGGCGCGTTATCTTCGCCGTTGGCGAAGACATAGCCGGTGCGCGGGAACTTCTGCAGGCGCAGGCCGTGGATCGCGTGCGCATTCGGGATCTGGATGATCTTGTCGCACTTCATCACATCGGCGCGAATGCGGGCAACACGGGTGTTGGCCTTGTCGTTGACGAAGATGTAACGGCCATCGAACGTGCCGTTGGTGAACGACATATGCGGATGGTGCAGGTCGCCGTTGAGGTAGGTCGCGCCCTTGTCTTTCAGGAATTCCTTGGTCTGCGGCAGCAGGTTCTCGGTGAGAACCTTCACGCTCTCATTGGTCTGGCCCCAACCGGTGGCGGAGCAGCGGTTGAACACAGGAACGCGCATCAGCTCGCGCATCGACGGCATGCCGAGGATACGCAGTTCGCCACACTGACCAGAAGAAGAGAATACATAATATTCGTCGAGTTCGCCGGGCTTCACTTCATAGGACTGGCCCTTGGCCGCCTGCGCGTTCGCCTGGGTCACACCACCGCCGAAGCTCATCAGACCGGCGCTTCCTGCTGCCCCGGCGGCCGTAGCGATGGCCGTCGTGCCGAGGATAGCACGCCTTGATAGAGTTCTTTTATTGTCGTCGCGAGTCGTCATGAGAGCCTCCTATGCTCCTATGAGTAATGTGCACGGGCCATTTAACCTTTTCAAAACGGCCCTGACGTCGCCAGAAGCCAAATGCCGTTCCGTTTTTCCGCTTGTCGGCGGGGTGGCCACCGGCAGACGGTCTTACGCATCGACGGTCGGCGCATTCCCGACCGGCGTCGAAACAGACCCTTTCCGGGCCTGCAGGGACGGGGACGCCATCGCCTGCATCTTATCACGCCTCACCTTGGCCTGAATCATGTGCGGGCAGCGTTTTTCGTCCCAATACAATTCCTGACAATTCATGCAGTAAATGCACTCGTTGACGTTGATATTCCCCTCGGGGTGGATCGCCTGAACCGGGCATTCGTTAGCGCACAGGTGGCAGGGCGACCCGCACTCCTTCCAGCGCCGCAGCCAGTCGAACATGCGCAGGCGTCCTGGAATCGCCAACGCTGCACCGAGCGGGCAGATATACCGGCAGAAGAAACGTTCGATGAATAGACCGATGGACAGGAGCGTCAGGGCATAGATCACGAACGGCCATTCACGGGCGAAACGCAGTAGAAAGAAGGTTCGGAACGGTTCGATCTCGGCATATTTCTCTGCTTCGGCAAGCGAATACATCGACAGGCCGAACAGGCTGAGGAAGACGATATACTTGATCGGCCACAGGCGCTCGTGCAGACTCCACGGCACCTTGATCTGCGGGATTTTCAGGGCCTTAGCGGCGATAGAAACGAATTCCTGCACCGCTCCGACAGGGCAGAGCCAGCCGCAGAACGGACCGCGTCCCCAGAACAACAGCGCCGCCGCCACCGCCAGCCACAGGATGAATATCTGGGGTTCGACCAGGAAGTAATCCCAACTGAACCCATGCATCAGGCTGTTGAAGTAAGCGAGCACATTGACGATGGAGAGCTGCGCCCGCAGGATCCAGCCGATCCAGACGATGGTGAACAGCAGGAAACCCCGGCGAACGATCCTGAATACGAGCGGATAGGCGACGAGTTGGTTCTGGAAGAAGAAAATACCGGTGAGAACAAGCAATCCGACAATGGTGACGGCAACGTTGCCGACATTGTTGCGCCAAACCTGTTTCCATAACGGTTCGCCTAAACCATCGCCGTCCGCAGCCGCGAGCTGATTCGTCGCCTGGGACATCGCCGGTTGGGAAGCCGTCGACTGGGACGGAGCAACGCCTGGAGCCGGGGCGGCGGTTGCTACAGGTGCGACCTGTTCGGTTTGGACGAAAGCCTCCGGCAGAGCATAAGTCAGGCCGAACGAGATGAACGCCTTGTCGCGCATACCGATGGGCCGCTGGACGAGCAACTGCAGATCCCACGGTTCGGCAGCAGAAAAATCGCTGCCTTCGGGAATCGTAAACAGGGCGATTTCCGGGAAATCTGGCGCGCCTTCAGCGGCGATCTCCGGAATACGGGTATGATTGTAATCGTGGAAACGGGTGGTTTCTCCATCCTGCAGCACCTCGACCCGATCGAAGATGCCGCCACGGACATAGCCCGAGCCTTTAAAGGAATACGCGCCCTTGCCGGCCACAAGAATGGCCTGCTGGCCGGGCTTCAACCTGCCGAGCATGTGCTGGTAAGCCGCTTCGCCGAGCAGACTGCGACCGATGGTCGGGATGGAGACCTGAGCGGCGTAGAGATCGATGAACGCCGTTTCCGGGTCCGGATCTTCCGCATGTTCAGCGGCGACCGGCTGTCCTGCCTCTTTGAACGCCTTGCTAACCTCGCCGACCGACAGATGCAGATGCCGGACGGAGCCATCACCGAGCAGGGCCTGCCAACTCTCGATGACGCCTTCGCCACCGACGAGGGACCGTTTGACCTGTGGCGCGGCAGCCACTACCGCCGTTCCGCCGAAACGCCCGCTGCGCAGCAGCATGATCGACGCTCGCGACACGCTGTCGCCGATCACCAGCATCGTCACCGTCGCGCCGGACACCATATCCGTCTGCGGCGGCTTATCCGTTCCCTTCGCCACCAGCGACATGTCCTTGCCGATCAGGGCATTCATCGCTGCCACGACATCCTTCTCCGGGATGCCGATCAGAACGATCGGTTCGGAATGGCCGACGAGTCTGACGGATTTGACGATCCCCTGCGGTGTCAGGCCGACCACCGTGCTGATCGGCTTGCCGGAATAGCCGATGGAGCGGGTGAAATCGGTCGTCACGAAAGCGTAACCGAGTTTCTCCTTGCCCGCGAAAACCGGCACGATGGGCGGAGACCCTTCCGGTGCACCGAATGCATCGGCATTTGGAAAGAGATCGGCAGGGCGCAGATGGGCGAGATAGCTTTGCAGCGAATTGCCGCCCGGCGTTTCGGCCCGGGCCGGATACGGTGCGGCAAATACCAGAGCAAGCGACAGGGTCAGAAAGACACGGGTCAGAAAATCATTTACATGGAATCCGTTCAGGCCACGCAACAGATGGCGCAGAATCATCATTTTATTTCTAGTTCCCTTAAATCACCGCAGCCTGTCACTCGGCGGCCTGCCGCAGATTGCCTACTATCCTTGTTGAAGACTCAAACACCGATCCCTGTGGAAGGGATTGCAATCGTTCACTGTTTCGACGTTGCTGAATCGCAAACACGACGCCGATCATCAGAAAAACCGACCGGAGGGCGGATTGTGCGGCCCGCATGGCGATCTCCTGTCGCAACGAAAAACGATTGAAGGAACCTTATGAGAGCGATGCCGTTTCAGGTCAAGTTTGGTTAATGGCTGGTTTCCAGAGGAAGCATTATCGCCATCGACCCGGAATCGCTTGCGCAGAGCCGTTTGGCGACCCATAATCTACTCCAGCCCAGCGGGTCTTTAGCCCCCGCGTCAATCCGTCTCCGGAAAGCATCATCCCATGTCCCGCATCGTCTTCGTCAACGGCGCCTTCATTCCCTTTGAAGAGGCGTCTATTTCGCTCATGGATCGTGGCTTCCTGTTCGCCGATGGCATTTACGAAGCGAGCGCCGTTCTTTACGGACACCCCGTCGACAACGGGGCGCATCTGGCGCGGCTGGAGCGGTCGTTGCGGGAAATCCGCATTCCCAACCCGTACACGACGACGGAATGGGCAGCATTGCAGGCCGAACTCATCCGCAGCAACGCGCTTGCTGAAGGACTTGTCTACATGCAGGTGACGCGCGGCGTCGCCGAACGGGGATTCGCCTTCTCTTCGGATCTGAAACCGACCGTCGTCATGTTCACCCAACCAGCGGAGATTCTCAATTCGCCCCTGGCAGCATCCGGAGCAAAGGTCATCAGTGTGCCGGATCTGCGCTGGAAGCGGCGCGACATCAAGTCGATCTGTCTGCTGGCCCAGGTTCTGGCAAAACAACAGGCAGCAGAAGCCGGGGCCAGTGAGGCCTGGATGGTGGAGGATGGTTTCGTGACCGAGGGCGGCTCCTCGACCGCCTTCATCGTCACCCGCGATAACGCAATCGTCACCAGACCGCTGTCGTATGCGATTCTGCCTGGCATTACCCGGCAGGCGGTTCTGAAACTGGCCGGTGAAGCCAGTCTCGCCCTTGAGGAGCGTCCGTTTTCCCTTAAGGAAGCCTATGCCGCATCAGAAGCCTTCTATACCGGCGCTTCGACCATCGTCATGCCGGTGACGGCAATCGACGGGCATACAATCGGCAACGGTACACCCGGAACTTTGACGAAACGGTTGCGCGCGATCTATCTCGATCTCGCCGCAAACGACCGGCTCAAATGAAACGGGCCGCCGGATTCCTCCGGCAGCCCGTTCGAAAGATCGCCTTTTTGCCTCGAAGCACAATGCTCTAGCTGACGAAGAAGCTCTGCGTTCCATGAGCCTCGATAGCGTTGGCGAGACGGGACAACGCATGAACATAGGCAGCTGTGCGCAACGGGATTTCCTTTTCCGCCGCGAGGGCGAAAATCTTCGCGCCTTCCGCTTCCATGACCGTTTTCAGGCGGGCATGGACTTCCTCCACCGGCCAGTAGAAGCCCTGACGGTTCTGCACCCATTCGAAATACGATACCGTAACACCGCCCGCATTGGCGAGGATGTCCGGCAGAACGATGACATTCTTCTTGCTGAGGATGGCGTCGGCTTCGGGAGTGATCGGACCGTTGGCGAGTTCCAGCACCACGGAAGCCTTCACCCGGTCGGCATTGTCCTTGTGGATCAGATCCTCCATCGCTGCCGGAACCAGAAGATCGCAATCGACGGCGATCAGGTCGTCACCGGAGATTGCCTTGGTTTCGCCGCTGACCATGCCCTTGATCGAACCGGTTTCATTCTTGACCGCGAGGAGCTTGGCGACATCGATGCCGTGCGGGTTATAAATGGCGCCGCGTGAATCCGACACGGCGACAATGGAGTAGCCGTCGCTGGCCAGAAGCTTGGCGATGAACTGGCCGGCATTGCCGAAGCCCTGGATCGCCACCTTCTTGCCGCGCCCAAGGCGCAACTGCTTTTCCAGATGGCGGATGAGGTAATAACCGCCGCGCGCCGTCGCATCGTCGCGTCCGAGCGAACCACCGAGCGCAATCGGCTTGCCGGTAATGACCGCCGGAGTCGACTGGCCGACGATGCTGTTATATTCGTCCATCATCCAGCCCATGACCATCGAGTTGGTGTAGACGTCTGGAGCGGGAATGTCGCGGTCAGGGCCGATAGTGCGGGCGAAGGCCTGAATATAGGCGCGCGACAAACGTTCCAGTTCGGCTTTCGACAATTCGCGCGGATCGACGCGGATCGCGCCCTTGCCACCGCCGTACGGCAAGTTCATCACCGCGCATTTAAAGGTCATCCAGAAGGCAAGAGTCTCGACCTCTTCGACGCAGGCCGATGGATGATAGCGGATGCCGCCCTTGGTCGGGCCGCGCGTGTCGTCATAGCGGCAACGCCAGGCCATGAACGATTTCCGGGAGCCGTCGTCCATGCGGACCATCAGCCGCACCTTGACGGTTTCACGTGGATATTTCAGTTGCGCCAGAACATCCGCATCCAGATTCAGGTGCTTGGCCGCTTCTTCCAGACGAATAAGAGCCTGGTCGAGCATCGAGACGTCACTCATGCAAGTTACTCCAGCAAAATTAGGCGATGCGGACACACCTCTCCCGTTGACGCAAAAGGCGCCCCGCATGAATCGCATATTGCAATAGACAGGCTGTCAGTGTGGCCATAAACAGAAATAAACGTCAAGCATGCTGACCAATTTGAAATTTTATTTTAAATCAATAAAATTACTACTTTTTTAACTTTAAAATTTATCTTTGGAATAAAATAAAATATTACCTATAAAATAATTATGTCATGCATTGTTTAATTTAAATAAAAATTTTTGATAATTTTTTTTAAACATTTAAATACATAAAATATATTTATATATTACTTTATAATCATTAATTATATATCTATATATGACTATTAATGTAACTATATTGTTAATTATAGCAATCAATCATAATAATAAAACAAAATTCCATATTGTCGCATTGCAAAAAAACGATCTTAAAATCTTTTTTGCCACATAATGGAGTCTGTAAATTGAAGTGTGTCCCAGCAATTGTCCTGCCATGACGGCCTTGTGCCGTCAGGAGATTGCCGATGAAGTTGGACAAAGCGCAACTTGAAGCACTGACGAAGGATTTCCAGACTCACATGCTACCACCTCGCGCGTAACTATGGCCATGCACCTGTATCCGGAGTCGCCAGATACCGCCCAAACCATCGGCGGGGCAGGTTTATGGCCCGATGCGGCGGAATAGCCTGTCGCTCAGCGCATTCGTCGGCTTGAAGATGTAATCTAGGCGGCTGACGGCAATGCGCTGCGGATCGAGGACTTGCAGAGCGTCGATCACAGCGAAAACCTGCGACGCCTTGCAATGCAGGACAAAACCTGCCTCATCCATCCCATACGGCATCGTCACGTCGAACCCGGACAACGTTCCGGCTATGGCCGGGCTATGGCCGGGGGCGAAGGCGACGCGAATCTCGCGGCTGATACGGGCCTCCTCCTCGGCGGCGATCCGCGTCATCAGCACACGGACGGCCTTGCGCGCCGTGGGGTTCCAGTCGGCGATGACGGAGGCGACCAGATTGGCCTCCGAACGCAGGATTACTCCATCATCGAGAATTTTCAGGGCATTTGCCGCCAACGTCGCGCCGGTAGTAGTGATATCAACGATGATCTCTGCCGAGCCGGACCCCGGTGCGCCTTCCGTTGCCCCGAGGCTTTCGACGATGAGGTAATCGGCAATCCCCTTTTCGGCGAAGAACCGCCGCGTCAGGCTCACGTATTTCGTCGCCACGCGCATCTTGCGGCCATGACGGGCGCGCATGTCGGCGGCCACTTCGTCGAGATCGGCCATGGTGCGGGTATCGATCCAGGCCTGCGGCACGGCAACCACTACGTTGGCGAACCCGAAGCCAAGCGGTGCCAGTAATTCGACCGCAGCATCGGCATCGGCGATCTGCTCGCGCACCAGATCCTCGCCGGTAATGCCGAGATGCGCCGCGCCGCTCGCCAGTTGCGTAACAATCTCGGATGCCGAAAGAAACAACACCTCGACGCCGGGAACGCCGCCGATCGTACCGCGATAATCGCGCGCGCCGCGCGACTGACTGAACACCAGACCGGCGCGCCCGAAAAAGGCGGCGGCATTTTCCTGCAAGCGGCCCTTTGAGGGAACGGCCAGGACCAGGGGAGCATCGGTCATTCTGCTGTCTCCGTCACGATCCGGTCAAGCCAGAAGGCGCAGCCCACCGCCGGAAGGGGGGCCTTCGCACCGAGATGCCGAAGAAGCGTGTCGTAACGCCCGCCGCCAACCAGCGGCTTGGCCGCGCCGGGCTGGCTGGCCTTCCTATGAATCTCGAAGATGAAACCGGTATAATAATCGAGGTTACGGGCAAAGCACGTACTAAACGTGAAACTGGACAGGTCCGCCTGGCTTGCGGCAATGAAACCGACACGCGCCTCGAGATCTTCGAGAGTGTTGCCGAGATCGAGTTGCGCCGTTTTCGCCAGCGCCCGGATAGCATCGATGGCATCGTCCGGTTCGGCAGCGATTGCCAGATAATCCTGCAAGACCGCCCGCGCCTGCGGGGTAAGGCCCGTCCGGTTCGATGCCCTGGCAAGAAAGCGCTCGGCAATCTCTCCGGCGCTGCGTCCACCGACACTGGCGATGCCGGCAATCGCCAGCACATCCTCGACAAAAGCTTTCGCCGCCTGCGGCGCCTGCCCCTCAATGGCGGCAAGCAAACCGGCATGTTCATCGACGCCCTGTGACTCGCCGTTCTCGAAACCCTCCAGCCTCCGACCGGAAACGATGGCGCGCATCACCCGGCGTTTTCCGGCAGGCGGCAAGGCCAGAGCATCCAGAACGGCGTTCAGAAGCGTCATATCGCCGAGCATGACCGAACAAGGCCCGACTTCGAGCACCTCCAGCCCGGCGAGCGCCAGGCCGATGATCTCCGCATCCGCCGCCGGTTTGTCGTCGCGACCGATGGATTCCACCCCCGCCTGAAGAAACTCTCCGCTCTCGCCAGAGCGGAACCGGAACACCGGGCCGAGATAGCTATAGGCGGCAACCGCCTTGTCCGCTTCTTCCAGATGCTGGCGGCAGACGGGAATAGTGTATTCCGGACGCAGGCAGAGTTCCGCGCCGGACTGGTTCTGCGTTACGAACATGCGACGGCGGATGTCCTCGCCGGAAAGCTCCGTGAATACACTTGCCGGTTGCAGCACCGGCGGCTCCACGCGGGCATAGCCTTCCTGTTCGAACAGGGCGATCAGGGCATCCATTGTGGTTCAAGCCTCCTGCATCGTCGTCGAGCTTCTCGGGAAGCATTTTTTTGGGAAGCGTTTTCCGGTCCAATTGAACCGAAATAGCATTCTAACTCTTTCAGATACCACATTTCTCTGCATTTAAACGGCACACATTTCAGCAAAAAATGCTTCAACACGTCATCGCCTTGTAGCAACGAGCGGCGTCAGGGGCGACACTTTTCCATCATGACGGTGAACGATCAGAAAAGCCCTATCCTTTAGTCCCATCGGAAATCAAATAAAACTCTGATTGAAATTAGAATAAAACCAATATGTTGCGTGGTTAATACAATGTTGATTTATTTTGCTCTATCCTTGACAAGGGACTGTCTTTTTTTATTGTGTGCTCTATTCATGAGAATATGCCATTTCGCGCAAATATTCCCGAATCAAATTACAACCAAACGAATCTCTCGATCATTGATCGGGCATAGGGGACAAGATATGCGTCTAGTTAGAACCGTGCTTCTTGGGTCTACAGCATTTTTTAGTTGTATATCAACAACATATGCTGCCGATTTAACCACAAAAAAGGGTGCCCCTATTGAGTATGTCCGGATATGTTCGGTTCATGGCTCAGGCTTTTTCTATATTCCAGGCTCCGATACCTGCCTAAAGATCCGTGGCAATGTATACGGCGAGACGCTGTACCAATCCGGACGCTCGAAAAGTGAAGACCGGATCGGCTGGGAAACCGAAGCCCGCATCGGCTTGGACGCCCGCACCCGCACCCAATATGGAACGGTGCGCGCCTACCTTCGCTTCAAGTTCATCAGCGATTCGGGAACACCCTATGACAGCACACGGGAAGATTCCAACGATACCGCCATTTCGCAAGGGTTCGTGCAGTTTGCCGGTCTGACCGCCGGACGAGCGGCCTCGTTCTTCGATTTCTCGGAAGGGGCCAATCTCGGAACCCTGCGTTATTCTGACGGCGTCAAGGTCAATCTTCTCGCCTACACGGCAACGTTCGGCAACGGCTTCTCGGCAACGTTATCTTTGGAAGATCCCGCCCAGCGTCGGGCTTTCGGGGCTGGCGCGGTCGGCGCAATCGATCCGCTGACGGGTGAATTCAGCGACACGATCGGCGGAACACGGCTGCCGGAAATCGTCGCCAGCCTGCGCGCCGAGCAATCCTGGGGTGCAGTCCAGGTCATGGGCGCGTTGCACCAGTTGCGCGATGCCGGCGGCTTCAATACCCCGAGGGCTGACGATGAATACGGCTTCGCTCTCGGTCTCGGTACCAAGATCAACCTGCCGATGCTTGCGGAAGAAGACTATCTCTGGGTCAACCTGACCTACACCAAGGGCGCGCTCGGCTATATGGGCTTCGAGGAGGACAACCTCACGGACGGGCTGACGATCGGCAGGGAGACTTTCGCCTATTCGGATGCGTTCCTCGTCGATAACGGCAATGGCACCTCCTCCCTGGTGCTCAGCTCCAGCTGGCAGGCCGCGCTCGGCATCCAGCACCACTGGACTGCAACCGTCGCGTCAAGCCTGTTCGGCTCCTATGCCCGGATCAACGCCGCGGAGCATCAGGGAACGGCCCTGGCCGACGATATCACGGAATACCGCATTGGCGGTAATGTGAGCTGGTCGCCGATAGACGACCTGACCCTTACGGCGGAAGCCCTTTATGCCAAGGCCGAGGGATCACGGAGCGGAATCGTCGGATATGACGCCGCCGGTCTACCGCTTACCGGCAAGATCGAACGTTCCGACGATGCCTGGGAAGGGCGGTTCCGGGTGCAGCGGGATTTTTAAATCATTTTCCGTCAGGCAGGTACCTGTCGATAAAATGTGATAATACATCAACTCAGAGCGCCTTCCGATCTGATCGGAAGGCGCTCTGAGTTCAGTTTTACGCATAATCCTGCCCTGCAACCGACGATGCCGGCAGAACGGCTTTGGTGGAATCGTTCACGGGCATAGGAGCGCGCGATGCGAATGCACAGAAGACACGCTATCCTGGCACTGGGGTCGGCTCTGCTGCTCCCCGGTACGGCAAGGGCCGAAAACAAGCCGCTAGTGACGATGTATAACGACCCGTCCTGCGGCTGTTGCTCCGGGTGGCTCGAACACCTCACCGAGGCCGGATTCCCGACCAAGGCCATCGAAGAAAGTCGGATGGATGCCGTCAAACAGCGTCTCGGCGTTCCGCACGAACTCTGGTCCTGCCACACCGCCCTGATCGATGGCTACGTCATCGAGGGCCATGTACCGGTGGCGGCCATCGCCAAACTGCTGACCGAACGCCCAGTTGTCAAAGGCCTCTCAGCCCCCGGCATGCCGCAAGGCTCGCCTGGAATGGAAGCCCCCGACGTCGAGCCGGAGCCTTACGAAATCATGTCCTTTGGCGCGAACGGCATCGCCCAGTTCATGCGCGTCAAAGGCGACAAACCGTTGTAATCGCGGTCTTCCGGCTTATTAGACACCCCTTTGCCACCGCACCTTCCGGTCAGAAGCAATGCGATGCGCTGCGCTTTGAATCGATTCTGCGTCGATGCCGTTGTGCCGGTAGAGATCGGCGATGGTGCCACACTGGCCGAAATGCTCGATGCCGAGCGCGTGCGTGCGATGACCGTAGACCGAACCGAGCCATGACAGGGCCGCCGGATAGCCGTCGAGAACGGTGACGAAAGCAGCATGGGCCGGGACAGGGCGAAGCAGGCGCTCGATATGGCTCTCCGCCTCATCCTCGCCATGCTGGCGGGCGCGGGTGGCGGCCATCCATCCAGCCTTGAGACGATCCGCCGAAGTGACGGCCAGCAGGCCGATATCGCGCCATTCCTCACCCATACGGCCCACGGCGGCAATCGCTTCCGGAGCGACGGCTCCGCTGTAGGCGATGATTGCAGCACAGTTCGGCCCCGGCTCGCGCATCCAGTAGGCCCCGGCGACGATATCGCGCGCCAGATCGTCGTTCATGGCGCGGTAAGGCTGCTCCACCTGCCGCGTGGTGAGGCGCAGGTAAACGGAGCCGCCGGTGCCGTCCGGCAGACGGGTCAGGGGATCGGGAGTTTTATCGCCGTCGCGCTGCACATGGTCGAACGCCCATTGCAGGATCACCGCCAGTTCATCGACGAAGGCAGGCTCGAATGACGCGAGGCGATCCATCGCCATGCCGATCAGCGGCGTGGCGATGGACTGGTGCGCACCGCCTTCCGGGGCAAGCGTGATGCCGGAAGGCGTGGCGGCGAGGATGAAGCGGGCATCCTGATAACAGGCATAGATCAGGGCATCGAGACCGCGACAGATAAACGGATCGTACAGGGTGCCGACCGGGATCAGCCGCTCGCCGAACAGCGAATGCGACAGGCCGAGGGCCGAGAGCGCCAGAAACAGGTTCATTTCGGCAATGCCGAGTTCGAGATGCTGGCCCTTCGGTCCCGCTTCCCATTTCTGCATCGAGGCGATCTTCTCCTCGCGGAACGTATCCTTGACCGCATCGCGGGCATAGACGCCGCGCCGGTTGACCCAGGGGCCGAGGTTGGTCGAGACCGTGACATCCGGAGAAACGGTCAGGACGCGCTCCGCCAACGGCCCGCCGGTTTTCGCCAGTTCTTCCAGAAGGCGGCCAAACCCGGCCTGGGTGGAATCGGTCAGTTGCGGCTTGACGGCAAGAGGCGGAACGGAAACATGCTCCGCCGCCAGCCGCCGGTTCTTGTTAGCGGCGAACGGCGTTGCGGCGATGAAGCGTTCCAGCGCCTCCGGCGGCAAGTCGAGACCCTCGAACCTGTCCCATTCGTGGCCGGGACGGATATGGTTCGCTTGGCGGACACTCTCCATCTGTTCCTTGGTCATCAGACCGGAATGGTTGTCCTTGTGTCCGGCAAGCGGCAGTCCGAAGCCCTTGATGCTGTAGGCAATAAAACAGACCGGACGATCATGCTTGACGCTTTCGAAGGCTTCCAGCAGCGTCGGCATGTCATTCCCGCCGAGATTGGTCATCAGTGCCGCGAGTTCGGCATCCGTCCGGCGTTCGATCAAACGGCTGACGGCCCCCTGATCGCCAATATCGTCCAGCAAGCGCTGCCGCCATGCCTTACCGCCCTGAAAGGTCAGGGCCGAATAGAGCTGGTTCGGACAATTGTCGATCCAGGCGCACAATTTCTCGCCGCCCGGCTCCCTGAACGCCGCTTCGAGCAGGACGCCGTATTTAAGAACCACAACCTCCCAGCCGAAACTGCGGAACAGGCTTTCGAATCGCGTATGCAAGCCTTCATGCACCACGGCGTCGAGGGATTGACGGTTATAGTCGATCACCCACCAGACATTGCGGACATCGTGCTTCCAGCCCTCCAGCAACGCCTCGAAAATATTGCCCTCATCAAGTTCGGCATCGCCGACGAGGGCGATCATCCGGCCATCGGGGCGGGCTTTCGCCCAATCGTGGGCTTTCAGATAATCCTGCGTCATCGAGGCGAACAGGGTCTGCGCCACGCCGAGGCCGACCGAGCCGGTGGAAAAATCGACATCGCCACCGTCCTTAGTGCGCGACGGGTAGGATTGCGCGCCGCCGAAGCCGCGGAAGTTCTCCAGCTTGCCCCGCGTCTGTCGCCCCATCAGGTATTGCAGGGCATGGAACACCGGCCCGGCATGGGGCTTCACCGCCACCCGATCCTGCGGGCGCAGCACCGCCATGTAGAGAGCGGTGAGGATCGTCGCCAGCGAAGCGGAGGAGGCCTGATGGCCGCCGATCTTCAGGCCATCAGCGTTAGGGCGGATATGGTTGGCGTTATGGATCATCCACGACGCCAGCCACAGCGCCTTGCGCTCGATTGCGGACAGATACGGCAGACGCGGATCGCTCATTCCTTGCTCCTCCGGGGATCGACGCCGCACATACGGCGCTCTCATCGAACGGTGCGAGACCATAGCGGTTTTCATCCGCGAACGCGGCGACAAAAATGCCGCAGGATAAACAGGTTCGCCTTTGTTCCTCGTTCCGGATCAGAGCGCTAATGCGTGTCCACCAGCACAGCGAACGTCGCCAGCAAGGCGCGCACCGCCAGGTCGACATCCTCCGTTCTGACCGATTCCGCCGGATGGTGGCTAACGCCATCCTTGCAGCGCACGAACAGCATCGCCGCCGGGCAAAGCGTCGCCATGACCGCCGCATCGTGTCCCGCTCCGGACAGAAGACGGTGTACGCCGACGCCGAGGCGGGCGACGGCGGCGGTGAACGCTTCGGAAAGGGCATCGTCCATCGCTGTCGCGGGCGCATCCATGATCGTCTCGATGTCGAGGGTGATACCACGGGTTTCGGCGGTTTTGCGCCAGGCGCGTTCGATATCCACCCAGGCGGCATTCCGCTCCGCATCCTCGGCGGAGCGCAGATCGAGGGTAAACGACGCCTTGCCGGAAATGACGTTTATCGCCCCCGGCTCGACGGTCAGCCGCCCGGTCGTGGCGACGATGCCAGGTCGTTCGAGGGCAATGCGTTCGGCACTCAGGATCATTTCCGCAACTGCCGTGAGTGCATCGCGCCGCAGCAGCATCGGCACCGTTCCGGCATGGCCCGCCATGCCCGTCACCGTGGCATGGACACCCCTGATTCCGGCGATGGCGGAAACGATGCCGAGGGGCAGGTTGTTGCGCTCCAGTTCCGGCCCCTGCTCGATATGCAGCTCGAGATAACCGAGCGTCGCCTTGCGCGGGCGCGCCAGCGCCGCGATACCATCCGGATTGCCACCGAAAGCCCGCAGGGCTTCAGCGAGACTTACCCCCGCCGCATCGCGGGTTTCCAGCCACTCGCGACGATAGGCTCCCGCCAAAGCGGCTGAGGTTGAGTATTCGGTCGGAAAGCGGACATTCTCCTCGTCGCCGAACGCCACGATCTCGATGGCGAACGGCAACCGCACACCGTGCCGTGCCAGATACTCCACGGCGACGATGGCGCAGGCGACGCCAAGCACGCCGTCGAACGCCCCGGCGTCAATCACCGTATCGATATGCGAACCGACAATCAGCCGGGGCGCATCCGGTGACAATCCGTCATACACGCCTGTGACATTGCCCACGGCGTCGATGGTCGCGCGTAGGCCCGCCTGTTCCATCCGAGTCTGCAACCATTGGGCGGCAGAGCGATGCGCGGGTGACAGGTAGAGTCGGGTGATCCTCCCCGGCTCGTCGGTGAAGCGCATGAGATCCCGCGCCAGCTGCATCGCCCGGCTGCCAACGCTGCCATCGTTCTCGGAAGAAGATTCGCCTCTGTTCACGGCTCTGGAAACCCGTCGATCGTTGTTTCGTCAGCTATCGAGCCGCTTCAGAACCATCGCCCGCAAGGCACGCAGATCCTTGACGAACAGCCGGATGCCCTCGCCGAGCTTCTCGCTCGCCATGGCATCTTCGTTGAGGAGGAAGCGGAAGGCTTTTTCATCCAGATTGAGCCGTGGTTGTGTTCTCTCATGACTATCCGGCGACAAGCGGCGCAGCAAGGAGCCAGTGCCTGCGGCCAGTTCGTCGATCAGGGCGGGGGAGATCGTCAGCCGGTCGCAGCCCGCCAGCGCCTCGATCTCACCGATGTTGCGGAAAGATGCGCCCATAACCACGGTCCTGATGCCATGCGCCTTGTAATAGGCGTAGATGGCGCGCACCGAAACGACGCCGGGGTCGGTCTCCGGCGTGTACGGGCCACCACCGTTCTTGACATGCCAATCGAGAATGCGACCGACGAACGGCGAAATCAGATAGGCCCCGGCATCGGCACAGGCGGAGGCCTGGGCCAGCGAGAACAGCAGGGTCAGATTGCAGTCGATCCCCTCTTTTTGCAGGATCTCGGCAGCGCGAATACCTTCCCAGGTGGCGGCGATCTTGATCAGCACCTGCCGACGCCCGACGCCGCGCTCCGCGTAGGCGGCGATGATGGCGCGGGCTTTTTCCACCGTAGCCCGGGTATCGAACGACAGATCCGCATCCACCTCGGTGGAAACCCGCCCGGGAACGAGCATCGCCAGTTCGGTTCCGAACGCCACCGCCAGCCGGTCGCATACAGCATTCGCAGTCACTGCGGGGGCAACACCCTGTTTGCGACCCCAGTGCAACGCCTCATCGACGATATGCGCGTAAGCCGGCATTTCCACCGCCTTGAGCAGCAGCGTCGGGTTAGTGGTGCAATCCTGCGGCCTGAGGCGGCGCACGGCGTCGATATCGCCGGTGTCGCCGACGACCACGGTCATGGCGCGCAATTGTTCGAGTTTGGATTGAACGGACGGGGACATGCTATGCTCCAGTGACGTTACTGCAATCTTTTTCGATACGCCTCGCGATCACCCCCGACATCATCCGCTGTTCCATCGGGAACGGCGGAATTGTCTCGGTCAACCGCATGTTCTTTCCATTCAACCGGCGTGGTCTAACCGGAAAAATGTTTCTGTTTCTTTGTCCTGCAATGCTTGTGCGCTTAACCGGATCCCACCTGAACGCGCATTGCCCGGAGGCACGCGACGGTTTTTCCATCCTGCACCTTTCTGAAGGGAGACATATACCCACTCCGGCGGCGGATTGGAACCCGTCTCGGCTCCTTCGCCCATCTGCTGCCACGATGCCCACACACCGCCGCGACATGAAAAATTGCCTCTTCCTGCAAGCTTGCATCTCGTCTTTCGGACGGATTGCCGCTACACTGCCGTGAAAAAAGGGGCCGATCAGGGCCGGCAAGGTGATATCCGACCATCACCGAAATGGTCCGAAGAATGCCGTAACCCGCCTGCGAAGGGATAACACGCCCATGAAACCGCGTGCTGCGAACGATAAACCTGCGCAATCCGGCAAGAACGCCGACAAGAACGGCAAAACCGGCGTTCCCCGCATCGGCAACGACAGATCGGGCAGAAACGGAATCGCTTTCCAGTCCGCAGAACACGCGGCAGCGGAATCCACTATTCCCCCTACCGTCGATGAACCGCCCGCACTCGACGCCGCCGGGTCCATTGCCGATGCGGCGGCATCCGTTGCCAGAAGCGCCGAGGGCAAGGGACGTAAATCGCTGGCCGACATGCGCCACGATCCGGATGCGATCCGTATCGCCTTCGAGACCGGGGAATTCCCCTACCGCACCAAGATGCGCGAGCAGCAGTATCTCGAACGACTGCGCCAGATGCAGGCGGAACTCCTGAAGGTGCAGAACTGGGTCAAGGAAACCGGCGAGCGCATCGTCATCATCTTCGAGGGCCGCGACGCCGCCGGCAAGGGCGGCACGATCAAGCGCTTCACCGAGCACCTGAACCCGCGCGGCGCGCGGGTGGTGGCCCTGGAAAAGCCGGACGAGCGCGAACGCAAGCAATGGTATTTCCAGCGTTATATCAGCCATCTGCCGACCGGCGGCGAAATGGTGCTGTTCGACCGCTCCTGGTACAATCGCGCCGGAGTCGAACGGGTGATGGGCTTCTGCACTCCAGCAGAATATCTCGAATTCATGCGCCAATGCCCAGAACTGGAGCGGATGCTGGTGCGTTCCGGCATCCGCCTGTTCAAATATTGGTTCTCTGTGACGCGGGAAGAACAGATGCGGCGCTTCAAATCGCGCGATACCGACCCGTTGAAGCAATGGAAGCTCTCGCCCATCGACAAGGCATCCCTCGACAAATGGGACGATTACACCCAGGCGAAAGAAGCGATGTTCTTCTACACCGACACGGCGGATGCGACCTGGACGATCGTCAAATCCGACGACAAGAAACGCGCCCGCCTCAACTGCCTGCAACATTTCCTGTCGATGCTGCCCTACCCCGCCAAGGACCAGCGCCTCATCACCGGCCCGGACCCGCTGATCGTCGGCTCGACGGCCTTCGTGATCGGACGAACGGAAAGTTTCCCGCAGCCGATGCAGAAATCTCCAAAGCCGGAGTGAACCGGCAACTCCCGGTCTGCCAAGGGTAACGACTGGATTGATCGACGGATCGGACCTGCGCAACCCCGATTCCTCGCCTTCATGTTCCCCGGTTTTCCGGACGATGTCAAAATGCCGGAGAACAGGGAGGCCCAGATCGAGATCCTTCAGTAAGACAGTTTCCGGCAAACATTGCCGGAAACGAAGCATTCGAGTGCGGAAAAGACAGGATAGTGGAAATACAATATCCTGTTCACCGCGCCTTCATATGGAACCCGATATGATAAAGATGGATTTCATGGGCAACTTCGCCGGGTTTCCTGCGTTGCCGGAATCCTGACGGACGTCGAAAACGAGTCTGCCGAAGCGCGTTCCTTTATGCATGGCAGAGGCATACCGGTTTTCTGGCTCGAATTCCTACCGTCTGACGCCGGGTTCAGTAACCCTGGCATGACGACGGGGTGTATTACCGGAGGAAAAACATGAAACGGATCCTCATCCTGGTTTCCCTCGTCCTGCTCGGCGGATTGACAATCGCCTCCGACGCCTTCGCGCAATTTCATCGCGGCGGCGGTGGCGGTTTCCGGGGCGGGGGAGTATCGATGCCGCGCCCGGCCTTCCGGGGCGGAGCGCCCGCAGGCGCATTCCGGGCCGCTCCCATCGCTCGTCCCGGCATCCCGTCCGGAACACGTGGCTATGTCGGCCCACGAACCCGTAATTACGTCGGCCCGGGTGTTCGCCCAGGGTATCGACCTTATCCAGGGTATCGACCTTACCCGGGCTACCGGCCTTATCCGGGTTATCGCCCGTACCGGTATGGATATCGATATCCCTACCGGAATTACGGCTATTACGATTATCCCTCCTGGGGATGGGCACCGTTCGTCGGCGGCCTGGCGATCGGTACTTATGTGGGTAGCGGCTATTCCGGATCGGGCGCGCTTGGCCAGCATTGCGCCACCCCGGTCAAGACCTGCCGTCTGACCAACCCCAGCTATATCGATGGCGGTTGCTCGTGCCGGGTCGGCAAGGGCCGCAGCCGGGGCCGGGTCGTACCGTAACGGCCCCGGGTCGAATATGCGTTGTAGCCTCATGCGGGGTCGCCGGACCGGCGGCCCCGCATTGGTATTTTGTGCTGAAGTGAAAACCGGTTCAGCGCAAAATAAAGGAAACGAAGCGTCTTTCGATCCAATTCGATCAAAAGACGCTCTAACTGGAACGTGGGTCCATGCGATGTGATATGAGCGTGATATCTCATGCTCATGTGCCGTGATTCGGCCTGCCGCCCGGAACCGTTCTTAATGTCCTCCACCCGCCCGATGCTCACCCCCGAGAAACGCCAGGACGATCCCGATACGTCGCTGCGGCCCCTCGTTCTCGACGAGTTCGTCGGCCAGAAGCAGGCGCGGGCGAATTTGCAGGTGTTCATCGAGGCGGCGCGGGTGCGGGGCGAGGCGCTCGACCACGTGCTGTTCGTCGGCCCGCCCGGCCTCGGCAAGACGACCTTGGCGCAGATCGTGGCGCGGGAACTCGGCGTCAATTTCCGTTCGACCTCCGGCCCGGTGATCGCCAAGGCGGGCGACCTTGCGGCGCAGCTTACCAACCTCGAAGAACGCGACGTGCTGTTCATCGACGAAATCCACCGCCTCAATCCGGCAGTGGAGGAAATCCTCTATCCAGCCATGGAGGATTACCAGCTCGATCTCATCATCGGCGAAGGCCCGGCGGCGCGCTCGGTAAAGATCGAACTGCCGAAATTCACCCTCGTCGGCGCGACCACCCGCGCCGGGTTGCTGACGACGCCGTTGCGCGACCGCTTCGGTATTCCGATCCGTCTCGAATTCTACACCGTTCCCGAACTGGAACTGATCGTCAAACGCGGCGCGCGGGTGCTCGGCATCGGCATGAGCGAGGACGGGGCGAACGAGATTGCCCGCCGCGCTCGCGGCACGCCGCGCATCGCCGGGCGGCTGTTGCGCCGGGTGCGGGATTTCGCCATCGTCGACGGCGCGGCGAAGGTGACGCGCGACCTGGCGGACGGGGCCTTGCGACTTCTCGATGTCGACGGCATCGGCCTCGACCAGATGGACCGAAAATACCTCACCACCGTCGCCGTATCGTTCGGCGGCGGCCCGGTCGGCATCGAGACCATCGCCGCCGCGCTCTCCGAGCCGCGCGACGCCATCGAGGAAATCATCGAGCCGTATCTGATCCAGCAAGGCTTCGTGCAGCGCACGCCGCGCGGGCGGGTGCTGACCCCGCACGCCTTCCGCCATCTGGGGATGACTGAGCCGAACCGCGAGCCGATGCAGTTCAACCTGGCAATCGGGGAGGAGAGCGATGACTGACCCAGCGCACAACATGCCCCGCCCGCTGGCCGGAGCGATCATCGACGGCGCGCATTGCCTGGTGCTGCGCGTCTATTACGAGGACACGGATTTTTCCGGCATCGTCTACCACGCCAGTTACGTGCGGTTTCTGGAGCGTGGCCGCACCGACGCGCTGCGGCTCGCCGGAATCGACCAATCGACCCTGTTCGCGGACGGCCAGGGCCTCGCCCTGGTGGTGCGCTCGCTGACCATCGATTACCTGAAACCGGCGAAGATGGACGACATCCTCACCGTCGAAACCCGCCTGAAGGAGATGCGCGGTGCCTCCTTCGCCCTGAACCAGCGAATTCTCCACGGCGAGGATGTGCTGATCACCGCCGAAGTCCTGATCGCCGCCCTCGCCCACAATAGGCCCGCCCGCATCCCGGAAGCGGTGCGGGTGGCGCTGGTGCGGATAGGTGGTTGAAAAGGCTGTACAAAAAGGCAAATTTCTTGCCTTTTCAACATCATCTGTGAAGCAAGATGGCTCGATCCCAATTAAAAGAGGCTTTGGAGCTCAAGTCGAGATGCCACGTGTAAATCTTTCAAGATTGCCAACTGACAACAAGTTATCGCCAAGGTATTCTTTCAATTTTTTATAGTGGGCACCCCATATCTTTCCATTTTTTTGGTCTTCATCAAATCCAAAAATAATAAGTCTTATATCTTTATTAATACATAGAGATATATCTTTAGAAACAATATTTTTCATTTGAGTAAAATGATTTACTTCATATCTTTGATTCATGCCTTTAAGTTTAGTTAGGTTATCGCAAATAGTTTGATATGAATTTTTTAAATCTTCACTATTATTTTTAATCAAATTCTTATAATTTTCTAATTGTTGTATTACTAAAAATTCTTTATTATCTAAACTTCGGATTGAATTATTATCAAAACATTTTACTTCATAGAAAATAATTTCTCCATTACCTTCATGATACCGGAACGTAGAAAAATCAATCCGTTTGGTTGAACCATTCTGAGTAGCGGCTTTGCTAAAAGTTATTTTTAAATCAATAATATTTTTATTAGCCATCAGGAGCTGATGGATGCCTGTTTTTTCAGGTTTAGAATAGGGAATAGAAGATTTTTTTAAAAATTCTATATCAGACTTATCATCTAGCTTATCCAGAAAGAAGTTTCTATAACAAAAATTTTCTATTTTACCATTCGTAAATTTAATCTTAGGATTAGGCATGCTTGGTTTAAGCAGGTATTTATAATTAATTTTATAAATTAAATCTTTATCCTTAAAGCTAAGTTCTAATAAACTACATCCATTCGAGTAGACATTGATATGTTTTTTTCGAATTGCAATAAATAAACTTTTATCATCAACAATGTCACGCCACAATCCGCCGCGTTCATATTCTTCATTTAGTTTTTTAATAAATTCTTCTTTGAGTCCTCGTTTGAAAGCAGGCATTATTTCCCCCTGTTGCCACTGAAGGCCAATGGATTTACATTGATTACACGAGAAGTAGAGAATAGAGTAAATTTCTATAGGGAGTTTTGCACTATTAAAATGTGCGCCTAGATATTTAGGCGGTTATGCCAAAGCCGCGCAAGACACTATTTGACGAACCATATCAGGAAATCATCCTGCGCCTTGTTGCGCGTCGCAAAGAGATCGGGATGACTCAATGCGATCTGGCGGAAGCATATGGCGAGGATCAATCCTTCATCAGCCGTATCGAGAGAATGCAGCGTCGGCTGGATGTATATGAATATATGGTATTCTGCCGGATACTGGATATTGATCCGAGCGAAATTCTGCGCCCGCTCTGGGAGGCTGTCCCCAAGGCTAAGGCTTCATCAAAAGACTAGTGGATTATCAGGCTTCGTCTTTTGGCCATTCAAATCTCAAAAATTTTTGTCTATCTATTTGAAATTTATAATTTATTTTAGATAGTGCAAAACTCCCTATTTTTATTTACCCTGATGTAACCATTAGATAAAATCTTCTCAGCTAAGCGCTTGAGTCATGGTTCGACGTTGCACGAGAAATATGGACCTGTCTCATAATCACAAATAGAGGGGCAGAGAATGAAAGGTAATATTTCAGCATCCTTATCATTATTATGTGTCGCATTAGGAGGTTGTAGTGGCGGTGAGAGGCTGCAAAGAAGGGATAACATGAAAATTGGGGGCAGTGCTGCTGTCGTTTGTGCCACTCTATTACTTGGAGGATGTTTTCCCGATGCGCCATCATGTTCTGAAACGAGCGTCACGAACCTTGTTAAAAGTATAGCCAAACAATAATTTGCCAAAGACCCATCTTTCGTAGGGCTTATTGATATTAATAATAGCCACTATGATGTGGGTTCAATTATAACTGAGCAAACAATAAACAAAAAGACTATATGCAAAGCTAAATTAAATATTAAACTTGAATTTTCTGCTGTAGTAAAAGCAGAAAAAGAAAGGTCATTGAATCTCCCAAAGGAAATTGGTTTGGACATTACGTATAATGCTGAGCGAACGGATAATGGTAAGGAAGTGCTTGTAACAGTTTATGGGCTTTAATCCAACAAAAGAACCCCGGAATCGCTTCCGGGGTTCTTTTATTCATTCCGTGAAACCGGCTGGACTTAGAAGTCCATGCCACCCATGCCGCCGCCGGGCATGGCGGGGGCGGGGGTTTCTTTCTTCGGCAGTTCGGCGATCATCGCCTCGGTGGTGATCAGCAGGCCGGCGATGGAGGCGGCGTCCTGAAGGGCGGTGCGGACCACCTTGGCCGGATCGACGATGCCAGCCTCGATCATGTCGACATACTGTTCCGTCTGGGCGTTGAAGCCGAAGGTCTGCGAGTTGTTCTCGGCGATCTTGCCGACGACGATCGAGCCTTCGACGCCAGCGTTCTCGACGATCTGGCGGATCGGAGACTCAAGCGCCTTGAGGACGATGTTGACACCAGCCTTGATGTCGGCATTGGTGGAGGAGACCTTGGAGGCCGCATCCTTGGCACGCAGCAGGGCGATGCCGCCGCCGGGAACCACACCCTCTTCCACCGCAGCGCGGGTGGCGTTCAGGGCGTCCTCGACGCGGTCCTTCTTTTCCTTGACCTCGACTTCGGTCGCACCGCCGACACGGATCACCGCGACGCCGCCGGCGAGCTTCGCCAGACGCTCCTGGAGCTTCTCGCGGTCGTAATCGGAGGTGGTTTCCTCGATCTGCGCCTTGATCTGGCCGACGCGGGATTCGATGTCGCCCTTCTTGCCGGCGCCGTCGATGATCGTGGTGTTTTCCTTGTCGATCTTCACCCGCTTGGCGCGGCCCAGCATATTGAGGCTGACGTTCTCAAGCTTGATGCCGAGGTCTTCGGAAATCACCTGGCCGGAAGTGACGATGGCGATGTCTTCCAGCATAGCCTTGCGGCGGTCGCCGAAGCCCGGAGCCTTCACAGCCGCAACCTTGAGGCCGCCGCGCAGACGGTTGACCACCAGGGTGGCCAGCGCCTCACCTTCCACGTCCTCGGCAATGATGAGCAGCGGCTTGCCGGTCTGCACCACGGCTTCGAGAACCGGCAGCATCGGCTGCAACGAAGAGAGCTTCTTCTCGTGGATGAGAATGTAGGGATCGTCGAGATCGGCGATCATCTTCTCGGCGTTGGTGATGAAATACGGCGAGAGATAGCCGCGATCGAACTGCATGCCTTCAACGACATCGAGTTCGGTCTCCAGGCTCTTGGCCTCTTCGACGGTGATGACGCCCTCGTTGCCGACCTTCTGCATCGCATGGGCGATCATTTCGCCGATGGAGGTGTCGCCGTTGGCGGAGATGGTGCCGACCTGGGAGACTTCGGCGGAAGACTTCACCTTCTTCGCACGCTTCTGGATGTCGGCGATGACCTCGGCAACGGCGAGATCGATGCCGCGCTTCAGATCCATCGGGTTCATGCCGGCGGCAACCGACTTGACGCCTTCGCGGACAATCGCCTGGGCGAGAACCGTGGCGGTGGTGGTGCCGTCACCGGCAAGGTCGTTGGTCTTCGAGGCGACTTCGCGCACCATCTGCGCGCCCATGTTCTCGAAGCGGTCGGCGAGCTCGATCTCCTTGGCGACGGTGACGCCGTCCTTGGTGATGCGCGGCGCGCCGAACGACTTTTCGATAACGACGTTGCGGCCCTTCGGACCGAGAGTGACCTTCACCGCATTGGCGAGAATGTCGACACCGCGCAGCATCTTTTCGCGGGCATCAGAAGAAAACTTGACGTCCTTGGCAGCCATTGGCCTTATCTCCATTAACTAAATCTGTAAAAAGCCTTCAAATGATCGATAGAGCGCGGCGATTACGCCAGCACGCCCATGATGTCCGACTCCTTCATGATGAGGAGTTCCTGGCCATCGATCTTGACTTCGGTGCCGGACCACTTGCCGAACAGAACACGGTCGCCCGCCTTCACGTCGAGGGCAACGAGCTTACCGTTTTCGTCACGGGCACCGGGGCCGACCGCGACCACTTCACCTTCCTGCGGCTTTTCCTTGGCCGTGTCGGGGATGATGATACCCCCTTTGGTCTTCTCTTCGCTATCGAGGCGGCGGACGACGACACGATCATGCAACGGACGGAACTTCATGGATAAAGATCCTCTTTATCGACTGACGGAATGAAACGGCGCTATTTTTCGCGCCGAGGGGAAATTGTTAGCACTCGGCAGCCCTGAGTGCTAATTGCGCTGCTGAGATAAGAAGGACGTTTGCAAGAGTCAAGAGTTGGGATGCAGAGAAAAGGCACCGGAGAAATCGGTTTTTCCCGTTTTCGTTGCCTCAGACCGTTGACCAGAAATAGCGCGTCACATGGAAAAATACCGGTGCGGCGAACACCACTGAATCGAGCCGGTCGAGAAAGCCGCCATGACCTTCGATGGCGGTGCCCCAATCTTTGACGCCGCGGTCGCGCTTGATGGCCGACATGACGAGGCCACCGAAAAACCCCATCAGGCAGATCAGGAATGCCTGCCCGGCAGCCTGTAGAAACGTGAACGGGGTGATGAAGAACAGAAGCGCGCCGACGAGCGAGGCGCTCAGAACACCGCCGACCAACCCCTCCCAGGTTTTCGACGGCGACAGTTTCGGTGCGACCTTATGCTTGCCGCAGAGCTTGCCCCAGACATATTGCAGCACATCGCTCATCTGCACCACAAGCAACAGGAAGGCGACGAGCAGCAGCCCTTCGCCCTCATATCCGGGAATTTTCAGGGTCAGCAGCGACGGCACGTGCGACAGGCAATAGACACAGATCATCAGCCCCCATTGCACTTCCGAAATGCGCTCCAGAAACTTCGCCGTGTCGCCGCGCAAGGCCGCGAACACCGGCAGCAGCAGAAAAGCGTAGACCGGGATCAGGATCGCCGCCAGCCCGTACCATTCGATATAGACGAGGTAATATTGCGCCGGGAGAAAAACATAGAAACCCGCCTCCAGCGCGTAATGATCGCCAGAGCGAGTGGTGGCGACGGTATAGAACTCACGCAACGCCGCGAACGACGACAGGGCAAACAGCAGGATCACCCCTGTCTTGCCGAACAGAAACGCGCCACCGAGGCAGGCAAGGATAACCCACCACGAGCGAATGCGGGCGTTCAGGTTCTCAATCACCGGATTGGAATCGCCGTCACGCCTTTCCAGCCAGTAGCCGACGGCAGTCGCGACGGTGATGACGGCGAGCAGCCCGCCAAAGACAGCGAAGACATATCCGTTACTGGTCATGGAGCAGGAACTTTCGGCAAGGGAGAAGCGGCACCGGTCCGGCGAGCCTGTGGGGCGAGCGTCAGCAGGGCCTGCCGGGCGCGCTCGACGAATGCGCCGCGTTCTTCGCCCTCACCGAGGCGGAGCGGCGTGCCGAACGTTGCCGAACATAAGAAAGGCACCGGCAGCAGCACGCCTTTCGGCATCACCCGGTGCGGGTTATCGAGCCAGACCGGAACGAGATCGATGCCCGGCCGGGCCTTAGCGAGGCGGTAAAGCCCGCTCTTGAACGGCAGTAGCGGCTCGTCCGTCATATTGCGGGTGCCTTCAGGAAAGACGATGATGGATTTTCCAGCGTCGAGAATTTCCGTCAGGATGGTGAGCGGGTTGTAGCTACGGCTTGCCGCATCGCGCTCGATCAACGCCGCATAGAACACCTTTTCGGCGATGAAGCGGCGGAACGTCGTTTTCAGCCAGTAATCGGCCCCGGCAACGGGCCGGATAGTGCGGCGCAAAACCTTCGGCAGCGCCGACCAGATCAGCAACAGGTCGCTGTGGCTGGCATGATTGGCGTAATAGATCCGCTGTGTTTCGTCGGGCGCGCAGCCGCTCCATACGGCGCGTGCACCGGTAACCGCTCGCGTGAGGCCGATCAGGCCCGCCTCCGCAACCTGTCCGCGCATCGCCCCCCCCCGTTATCGCCAGAGCAACCCTCCAAGCAGCGCGCAAAGGCCGCCCGCCTGAACGATCAGCAAAAATCCTTGCATCTTCATTAGCCTGAATGCGCCGGAAAGTCTCGCCTGCGGTTCGCGTCCGGTTTTATCCTCCGGCACCAGCGTCAGGGCGGTCAACGCCGCGTCGAGGCTTGCCAGCGACTCGTCCCCCGGTGGCATCCTGCTCAACCGCCGGAACAGGGCGGCATCGAAGCCGGTACGAATGGCAAACCAGGTTTCCGCCAGGCCAAGGAGGACAACCCAGGTAGCGATGGCCGCCAATCCGCCTTCATCGTTAAGCACGAACACCGCCAGCGCCACGCCCGCCGCTGCCGACAGGCCGATGGCGGCAAGGTGAATCGTGCGCCCCTGCGCCAGCAGGGCAGCGGCAACGCTGTAGCGGTTCATGTCGCTCATCGTTCGCCTCTCTCCGGTTCTGGCATGTCTTCGGCAATCATGCGGGCGACAATCTCAAGCTGTTCCGCCCTGAGAACCGCTTTGGGCCGCGCCTGTAACAGAATCGCCAGCGCCTCGTCCACGGTTCCGGCCCGCCCGGACAAAACCAGCCAAGCCAGCACGGCAGCGGCGCTACGCGAATAGCCAAGCGCGCAGGCGACATGGACCGGTCCGTTCTGTCGCGCCCCCTCGATAATTTTTGCGGTATCGCGCAATGTATCTTCCGGCACGGGAACGAGATCGAGGCTCGGCATGGCCGAATATGTATCGGCGGAGGGATTACCGATGAACGGCAATTCAGCGCACATATCGGCCAACATGCGCGGCCCATCCGCTGGCGCTTCCGTCAGGGGAGCGCCATGCAGTAAAAGCGGCCCGAGAAACACACCGTCGCGGACAAACACGGGCCTTGTGTCCCGCCAGGTCCAAAGCCGCGCATTGATAAAAGCGATGAGCATATAAGGCGCAAACAGGATCGCCGCTGCCAGGGTATGATGACCGCAGGGCTGTTTCTGGAACCCGTCCGCCCCGGCGGCGGCATAATTCCAGCCGACGAGCGCAAGCGATAGCACCGGCCACCACAGCACGAACCACACGAGAGACAACCGGCAGGCAAAAATGGCGATGACAGCAAGCACCCCGGCAGCCATGGCATAACGCAACGCCAGAACCCGGCGGCGAGACGAAGCGATGGGAGGACGCAAGGGCGACGCAAAATCCTCCGGCCATAGCCAGAGGGCGAAAAAGCCGAGCATCGCCCCGGTCGGCACGTCGATGACATGATGCTGCCATGTCGTCAGTACCGAGACGCCGATCAACGCGAACCAGCCATGAAGCAACGGGCGCAGCCAGGACGGCGTATGCCGGAGATAGAACGCCCACAAGATAACAAGCAGGGCGATGTGCAGCGACGGCGCCTGGTTGAACGGCTTGTCGAACGCGCCGAGGAGATCGAACAGCGCACCGAATGCCCCGTCCGTCACCGGGCGCGGGAAGGAGAACCGCAACGGAAACAGCAGAAAACACGCGACCGCAACAATCTGCGCCGTCAGCAGCCGCAGGGCGTGGCGGTCAAGTTCGCGCACCGTCGCACACAGGAACGGCGACAGGGCATAGAGCAAGTCAATCGACCAATACGGCACGATGGTCCAGGGCAGGAACGGGGTATGTCGCTCCCAACCGAAAACCAATGAACCAACATCATCACGCAGCGATGTCACCCAGTTGGCACCGTTATAGGAGGCGAAGAAGAACACACCGAGGCAGACAAGCCACACCACCGCCCGCCGGAACGGACGAATGGGCGACAGCGGTTGCGGGGAAGCGCCGATCAGTCCGTTCACGATATCTTGCGACACGCCAGCGACACGGTGAAGATGCCCCAGGGATCGATGCGCTGGTCCACCTTCTCGAAGCCTGCCGCCGCGACGAGTTGATCCATCTCGGCCTGTGTGCGACGGCGCATCACCCAATCCCGCCCGTCGCGATGGCTGGTGAGGGCGCGAGCGATCAGTTCGAGCTGCGGATGCCAGGGCTGGCCAGTATAGACGAGATAGCCGCCCTCCGGCACGGCGGCGGCAAGCCCTGCAAGCGAGCGGGAAACAACCGCATTATCGGGGAACAGTTCGTAAAGGCCGGACACTATCGCCAAAGTCGGATGCGGCTCGACGGCGGCGAGGCTGACGGGATCGAACGCATCGCCTTTCTCGAACTGCGCGAGTTGCGACAGCCCTTTGGCCTCGATCAGTTCCCGGCCCGCCGTGACGTTGAGATCGCTGAAATCGCGCAGCAGAATACTGTCGGGCTTGACCGAGCCGGTCAGCACCGCATCGAGCACATAACGCCCGTGTCCGGCGGCGATATCCATCACCCGAATCGGCAGGCCTGCTTCCTTCAGCCGCTTCATGCCGTCGCGCAGCATTTCCTCGACATGAACCTTGCGCTTGCGGATGCCCTGCCAGCCGATGGAATTGAGATAATTGCCATCGATCAGGGTGCCGAGCCGCCCCTTGCCCTCAGACAGGTTGCGATAGACGTAATCGAGGGTCGAGCCGGAATCGAAACCGGTATCGAGGCCGAGCCTGTAGCCTTCGGACAATTGCCCCCCGAGCTTGACGCCGCCGCGCATCGTCCGCCAGTATACCCCCTTGAGCGAAAACGGTTTCAGCGGTGACGACAGCCGGTCGTATTCGTCGCGGGTGAAGCCGAGCCTGTCGGCTTCAAGCAGCGAGGGCATCGCCAGCGGCGCGGCGAAGCGCTCCAGCATGAAACGGCGCAGTTCGGTGACCGGTGCGGTGCGTTTCCACTCCCCCAAGAGATCGTGCATCAGCCCCTTGAAGATGTGTCGCTCCTTGAACGGCGACGCGAGGTTCTCGAAGAAGCGGTGCTGCGGATCCGGGTCGACGACATAATCGCTTCCGGCGACCAGCACCTGCACCGGCGCGACGATGGCGCGGGCATCCGCCACGATCCGCTCCGCCGCATCGTAGACGCCGAGCAGCATGTCGACGGAAATGTCGGAGGTGATCGCCTTGTCGGCGCGGTAGCTATCCTGCCGGTCCGGATCGCGGGTCAACCAGCGCGGCTGCACGTAGGATTTGACGGCGAAATTGCCGCGAAATCTGCGCATCAGCCGTAGACCGGGGCGGGCGAACGGCACGTAAAGCTTGATCTTGAAGGCGGGCGCGGCAACCGATGCGGCGCGGATGTTCGGAGCATAATCATGCAACCAGCCGAGTACTTGCACCGCGCCGACGCTCTGGCCGACGAGGCCCATTTCCTCGACCGGGATATCATGCACCGCTCGCACATGCTCAATATAGCATTGCACGTCGCGGATCGTATCGGCGAAGGTTTCGTTCTTGCGCCGCTCATCCTTGGAGCGCCCGTGACCACGCGCATCCCAGGCAAAGAAATCGAAATCCGGCAGGTCGAGTTCGCGCACCAGATGCGCCATGCGCCCGGAATGCTCGTGGCCACGATGGAACAGCAGAATTGCGCCGCGCCGGATTCCGCCTTTCGCAGGCCAATGCCGGTAGAAGATCTCCAGCCCATCATGACTGCCGAACACATGATCGGCGAAAGGCCGCTCCGTTACGGGTCGGTCGGTCTTGCCTATCGCTTCAACCGTATCGGATTCCATGTCAGGTTCATAGGCGGTTACGGGGTCGGACGACATTGACATCGGATCCCTCCAATATGGGATGACACTGAAGTTCTTGCGGGCGTACCTTACGCTCCGCGCCGTTCCCGCGCCTGAGCGATGCCCTTGCGGACACGGTTAGCGATGGTGAGAAGCAACAGGGCCGAGAGCACGTAAGGCAGAACGGCGAACCAATCCGGCAGGGGCCGCCACAAGGCTACTGCGAGGCCGAGCGCGCCGAACACCAAAGCACGGTCGCTCTTGCCGAACGGGCCGTCATAGCGGCGTTCCGCACCGAGGAGCGGCCCCATGACCCCGGCATATTCCGTCAGCACGGCCAACAGCACGACAATGCCGATGCTCAACGGCGAAAACGGCGCGATGAACACAAAAGGGACATACAAAGCCGCATCGGCGACGACATCGCCCAGTTCGTTGAGATAAGCGCCGAGATCGCTCTTCTGGCCATGTTCGCGGGCCAGCATCCCGTCGGCGGCGTTGAGCGCCATGCGGACGAACAGCCACACCGGCAGCAGCAGGAACAATAGCCGCCACTCATAGCCGAAGATCAGAAGTGCGCCGAGCGCCACCGACAGGGCGGCGGCGGCAATTGTCACCTGATTGGCGGTAACGCCCCGCTCCGCCAGTTGCTGCACCCTTGGTCGCAGCAGATCCTGGAAACGCGATTTCAAACCATAAAGGGTCATCATTGCCGTATCCCTTTTCAAAAGCACGTTCCGGAGCCTTCCCGGATTCATTGCCTCCCGGTCCTTGAGTCGGGATGTGAACAATGTTCACGGATCATAATGACAGAAGAATCGCTGCCGTCAAGATCGTTATGCGACGTCCGGAATTTCTGCCTTACCAATATGATAAACTGGTCCCGAGGTCCGGGGAACGACAGATTATCGGGTCTGCTCCAGAATGCGAATTTTAAGCCAGAACCTGCCAAGTTTGACATCAATACCAAGGTTTGCCGAATGTTATTGTTCAATAATGCAATGCCTAAGTCTATCCGCAGGATTCCGGAAAAGGCCTTGCCTTGCTAATCTTCCATTCATAAACAAGCGCGTAAATTGATCGTGATTTTCGATGCGAACCCTGAATGATGAATTGAAAAGGTTCGCCCCATAGTGGACCTGAAGGAGTCTCCTGAATGCGTGCTCTAATGCTTTCCGCCCTGCTCGTTCCGTTTGCCCTCGGCGCTGCGAACGCCCAGGATGTCGCCGCCGGTGAGAAGGTGTTCGCCCAGTGCCGTGCCTGTCATATGATCGGCGAGAATGCGAAGAATCTGGTCGGCCCGGTGATGAACGGCCTGATCGGTCGCCATTCCGGCTCCATTGAAGGCTTCGTCTATTCCGAGGCCAACAAGAATTCCGGCATCACCTGGGATGACGCGACTTTCCTGGAATACATCAAAGACCCCAAGGCCAAGATCCCAAATACCAAGATGATCTTCGCCGGTGTTAAGGACGAGCAGAAGGCCAAGGATCTCCTGGCGTTCATCAAGCAGTTCGACGCTTCCGGCAAGAAAAAGTAAGAGCCGGCTCCAATTCGCGACCTGCAAGGTTCTGTACCCAGCAACCGGTATCCGGTTGCTGGTTTTTTTATGACTATCGATAAGAAGTCCGCTTGAACTGCTTTTCAGGCTATCGCTTGGGAAGTGCTGCGCGTAGCTAACCGATATGCCCAGCTTCCACCCTTGGAATGATGCCATTTCTATGCCATTGCATCATCTGACGCAGTGTTCAGCTTTATGAGCATTTGACGATGCGCGCTCAAAAACCTTGCTCCGCCACGCAGGCGATTCTCGACCGGTTCGGCGATGCGTCGTTCGCTGACGCCACAGCGTTGCGTAAAGCGCTGGTGCCGGAGATCCGCGCCCTCCTGGACGAAGGGCGGAACGAAGCAGAACGTATCCTCAACGAACGGAAGAACGGACTTGCCTGCGCCCACTGCCTCTCTGCCACCATGGATCAGGCGATCCAGACCATTCATGATGTCGTCATCACCGTTCTCTACCCGCTCAACAATCCGACCTCGGGAGAACGGTTGTGTGTCGTCGCCACCGGCGGTTACGGGCGCGGCACACTTGCCCCCGGCTCGGATGTCGATCTTCTGTTCCTGCTACCGTACAAGAAAACGCAGTGGAGCGAGAGCGTGGTCGAGACCATGCTGTACGTGCTGTGGGATCTGAAACTGAAGGTGGGGCACGCAACGCGCTCCATCGACGAGTGTATCCGCGAAGCGGAGGGGGATTTCACCACCCGCACCGCCATCCTTGAGGCCCGGTATCTTACCGGCGACACGACGCTTTACACGGATCTGAAAAACCGCTTCGAGCATGAACTCGTCAAATCCTCGGCGGCGGAATTCGTCGACGCCAAATTGCGCGAGCGCGACCGGCGGGTCGAGAAAGCCGGGGAATCGCGCTATCTCGTCGAACCGAACGTCAAGGACGGCAAGGGAGGCTTACGCGACCTACAAACCCTGATGTGGATTGTACGCTACGTATTCGGGCCGATCCGCAAACCCTCGGAACTGGTCAAGGCGGCAGCGATCACTCCGCATGAAGCGCGGCAGTTCTTTCGCTGCGAAGAATTTCTGTGGCGGGTACGCTGCCATATGCATTTTGCCGCCGGAAAAGGTGAGGAGCGCCTGACGTTCGATTTACAGAATGCTCTCGCCCCACGGCTGGGATACACCGCTACTACAACGCTTTCAGCGGTGGAACAGTTCATGAAGGCGTATTTTCTGGTCGCCAAGGAGGTCGGCTCCCTCACCGCCCAGCTCTGCGCCGTGCTGGAAGCCCGGCACGCCAAGCGCCGCCCGATGCTCGACCGCCAGATCGAATCGGTACTGCAGGACGGTTCGATTCTGGAAAGCGGCGATTTTACCTTCGACAACGAGCGGCTGACATTGGCGCGCGGCGATGCGTTCATGACCGATCCTGTCAATCTGATCCGGCTGTTCTGGCTGGCAAGCCGACACAATGCGCCAATTCATCCGGATGCGCTGCGCCTTGCCAGCCAGCAACGCCGCCTGATTGATGCGGCGTTGCGAAAGAACCCCGAGGCCAACCGGCTGTTCCTCGACATCCTGACCTCGCGCAACGCTCCCGACGTGGTGCTGCGGCTGATGAACGAGGCAGGGGTACTCGGGCGCTTCGTCACCGAATTCGGCCAGATCGTCGCGATGATGCAGTTCAGTATGTATCACCACTACACGGTGGATGAGCATCTGCTGCGCTCCATCGGCTTCCTGTCCGAGATCGAGGCCGGTCGACTGCAACACGAGCATCCGCTCGCCTCCTCCCTGACCGTTCCCAATCGGCGCGAATTGTATGTGGCGATGTTTCTGCACGACATCGCCAAGGGTCGCCCCAAGGACCACTCGGTGGCAGGCGAGCGCGTTGCCCGCAGGCTCTGCCCGCGCTTCGGCCTCAGCCAGGAGGAAACCGATACCGTCGCCTGGCTGGTACGCAACCATCTTCTGATGTCCAACACCGCGCAGCGCCGCGACCTCTCCGATCCGACGACGATCCGCAATTTCGCCGAGGCGGTCCAGAGTATGCACCGTCTCAAGCTACTGCTGATGGTCACCATCGCCGACATCCGCGCTGTGGGACCGGGGGTATGGACCGGGTGGAAGGGCGAATTACTGCGGGCGCTTTATTTCGAAACCGAAATACTGCTAGGCGGCGCCAACGCCGACCTTGCTCACCATGCCCGCATGGCCAAAGCCCAGGCTACCCTGCGAGCAGCGCTCTCCGACTGGCCCGATGAGGCGATTGACGCCTATCTCGGACGGCATTCTCCGGCCTACTGGGTGCGGGTTTACGAATCGCGCCGCGTCAAGCATGCGCGGTTCGTGCGTGAAACGGAACTGTCAGGGCGAAGCATGGCGGCAACTGTCGAAACCGATAAGTTTCGTGGCGCTACCGAGTTGACCGTCTTCGCCCCGGACCATCCGCGCCTGTTGGCAATCATCACCGGCGCCTGCGCCGCATCGGGCGGCAATATCGTCGACGCGCAGATATTCACCACCATCGACGGCCATGCCATCGACACGATCACCCTGTCGGGGGCTTTCGAGCGCGACGAGGACGAGATGCGGCGCGGGCGGCGGATCGCCACGATTATCGAGCGGGCTCTGAAGGGCGAGGTGAAGATCGCGGATCTCGTCGAAAGCAGGCGTCCACGCCTGAGAGCCGACAAGCCGTTCAAGCTCAAGCCGAAAATTTCCATCGACAACACCCTGTCGCAAAAGCATACAGTGATCGAAATTTCCGGCCTCGACCGGCCTGGCCTGCTTTACGATCTCACCACCGCCCTCGCTCGGCTCAACCTCAACATTGCCTCGGCGCATATCGTCACATTCGGGGAAAAAGCGGTGGATGTGTTTTATGTCACCGACCTCACCGGCACGAAAATCCTGCATTCCGGACGGCAGACGGCGATCCGCCGCACGCTGCTCGACGTATTCGAGCCGGAAGGAGGAAAGACCGCTTCGGCCCGGCAAGCGTCACCATAAGACAAAACAAGACTTGATTTACCGGACCGTCGACCTGATATCAGGGTCTCCGATTCGTTTTGTTGATCAATTGAGAGATGATGAAACCCAACGACACTCAATCCCCCGCCGCCGGTGAAGAGCAATACGCCGATATTGAGAGCGCGGGCGCGGACACCGAGGATTTCACTGCCCAGACAATTGCCGCGCTGGAAGCCGAGAATGCCGAATTCAAGGACCGGCTGTTGCGGGCGTTGGCGGAAGTCGAGAATCTGCGTCGTCGCGCAGCGCGCGACGTAGCGGATGCACGGACGTATTCCGTGACCAATTTCGCCCGCGACATGCTCACTGTCGCCGACAATATTCGCCGCGCCCTCGACGCGGTTCCGGACGAAACGCTGGCGGTCTTGCCGGAAGGCCCCATCAAGGGGGTGATCGAAGGTGTGACGGTAACGGAGCGCGACCTTCTCAATACTCTGGAACGGCATGGTGTGCGCAAACTCGACCCGAAGGGCGAGCGGTTCGATCCGCATTTCCATCAGGCGATGTTCGAGATTCCCAACCCGGATGTCTATGCCGGAACGGTGCTTGACGTGATGCAGGTCGGTTACACGATCGGCGACCGGGTTCTGCGACCGGCCATGGTCGGCATTGCCAAAGGCGGCCCGAAAGCCCCGCCTGCGACGACTACGGACGATGGCGCCGGACCAGGCGAGACTGCGTAATCCTATTGAAAATTCCGCCAATCCGGCTCGATACCGGATTGGCCGTCACACTCTACAGAACGTCAGATACGAGGGTGTGCGGCCTTCGCGCAAAGCCTTAGCCTCATAGCGCGTGCCGGGCCAGCCCGCCCAGGGTTTGCGCCAATCGTCCGGGCGCTCCGCCGTCCAGACGAACTCTTCCGAGCGAGCGATGCGCGCCAGCCCCCAACCGGCATAATCGTCGATATCAGTGGCGAAACGGAATTCTGCGCCGGGTTTCAGGATACGGGCAAGCAGGCGCAAGGCTTCATCGGAAAAGAACCGGCGTTTGCGTTGGCGGCGTTTCGGCCACGGATCGGGATAGAGCAGACAGGCCTGCTCGAACGCGGCGGACGGCAGGCGCGGCAGCAATTCGGCAGCATCCCGGTCCCACAGGCGGATATTGGTCAGGCCTTCCGTCTCGATCACCCGCAGTAGCTTGGCCATGCCGTTGACGAACGGCTCGCAGCCGATGAAGCCGATTCCCGGATGGGCGCGAGCTGCTGCCGCAAGATGCTCACCGCCACCGAAACCGATCTCGATGCGATACCCCTGACAGGCTTGGCCGAACTGCGTTTCCAGATCTTTCGCCGGATCGACGCGCAATACCGGCAACAATGCCGCCAGGGCATCCTCCTGCCCAGGTCGGAGCTTTTTGCCTTTGATACGCCCGAAAAAGGCACGATCATTGGGGTTTTGCAAGGGCAACGGTTCGGCCATCAATCAGAATATCGCTGATAACATCGGACGATGCTGTAGATTCATGGAAACGCGCCGCTTGTAGCCGAAAACCATGAATGCTTTTCGGTATGGCGCGCTAGAACAAAAAAATCCGCACGAAACCATTATCGCGGTTTCGTGCGGACGCAAACGGTAAAATGCTTACGAAAGGGCAGATTTAAGCGCGGCAATGAGGTCGGTGCGCTCCCACGAGAAGCCGCCCTGCGCATCCGGCTTGCGGCCAAAATGGCCATAAGCGGCGGTGCGGGCATAGATCGGCTTGTTGAGGCCGAGATGGGTGCGGATGCCGCGTGGCGACAGGTCCATAGCATCCATCAGCACCGCTTCGAGCTTGCCCTCGTCAATCTTGCCGGTGTCGTGCAGATCGGCATAGATCGACAGCGGCTTGGCGACGCCGATGGCGTAAGCGAGCTGGATGGTGCAGCGCGAGGCGAGGCCCGCGGCCACGACGTTCTTGGCGAGATAGCGCGCCGCATAGGCCGCCGAGCGATCGACCTTGGTGGGATCCTTGCCGGAGAACGCGCCACCGCCGTGCGGAGCCGCGCCACCGTAAGTGTCAACGATAATCTTGCGCCCGGTGAGGCCGCAATCGCCGTCCGGACCGCCGATGACGAACTTGCCGGTCGGGTTGACGTGCCATACCGTCTGCGGCGTAATCCAGCCCTGCGGCAGCGCCTTGCGGATGAACGGCTCGACAATAGCGTGTACACCTTCCGAAGTCAGGCTGTCGTCAAGATGCTGGGTGGAAAGCACCAGTTGCGTGACGCCGACCGGCTTGCCGTTTTCGTAACGGACCGTCACCTGGCTCTTGGCATCCGGCCCGAGCGCGCCGGCACCGTCGATCTTCGCCTTGCGGGCGGCGGTGAGATCTTCGAGGATCTTGTGGGCGTAATAGATCGGCGCCGGCATCAGTTCCGGGGTTTCGTCACAGGCATAACCAAACATGATGCCTTGGTCGCCTGCGCCCTCGTCCTTGCTGCCAGCGGCATCGACGCCCTGGGCAATATCGGAGGATTGCTTGTGCAGATGCACGGCGATATCGGCCTTAGCCCAATGGAAGCCGTCCTGTTCATAGCCGATATCCTTGATCGCGGCGCGAGTCAGTTCGACGATTCTGTCATGCGTGACCGATTCGGGACCGCGCACTTCACCGGCGATGACGACGCGATTGGTGGTCGCCAGCGTTTCGCAGGCGACGCGGGCTTCCGGCTGCGCACCGAGATAGAGATCGACAACCGTATCGGAAATCCGGTCGCAAACCTTATCGGGATGGCCTTCCGACACCGACTCGCTGGTGAATAGGTAACTGGATCTCCGCACGATAATCGTCCTTCTTTTCAAACGGGCCTTAGCCTGCAAAGCGTAAAAAAACCGCCTGCTCATTGCATTTTTCAACGCAGAAGGCAAGATGGTTTGACGAATTCGTTCGAAAAACAGAACAAGGCCTTTACATGGATCAAGAGGCATTTACACGGAAATGCTCCTTGATCCGTGTTCCCTCATTTTCCGCATTCTGTTGCCCTAATTTCCTTATGCCGTAATGCCTTGTGCGTTTAACCGGGTTCCACTCAAACGCGCCTGGCTCTAAGCTGGATGCGCTATCCTGCGGCGCAGATTTTGCCTGCCCGCGCAAGCTCCGGCAATGAGAGCGCAGAACAGCAGGCCGAGACCGAACAGCCACTCGCCCGCCATCCGGAAAAAGGTCTTTGGCGCAGGTAGCGGCAGCAACATGTCGATATGTCCTTTCGCGCCGAGCGGCAGGCTCGACAGGATGCGCCCATAGGGGTCGATAGCCGCCGTGATGCCAGTATTGGCGACCCTGGCCATCGGCAGCCCTTCCTCGACGGTCCGCAGCCGTCCCTGGGCAAAATGCTGATGCGGCCCGGCGAGATCGCCGAACCAGGCATCGTTGGTGACATTGACGATCAGTTTTGCATCCTCGCCACCGCCATCCTGTGGCTGGATAGCGTTGGAGAAGATCGATTCATAACAGATCGCTCCGATTGCTTTGCCGATGCCGGGGATGTCGACCGTCCGGCGCATGTTGGCGGCCTCGAAACCGCCCGGCATATCGATGAACTGCCGCAACCCCACCGCCTCGACGACAGGCTGGAGAAAGCCGGGGATATACTCGCCGAACGGCACGAGATGCACCTTGTCGTATTGCCAGCGCACGGAACCGTCGGTGGAATTGAGGATAGCAATGGAATTGTAGAACTGCCCCACCTGTTCGCCGGGCAGCGGCTCGCTCATGCGCGCCGCGCCGGAAATGAGGAATGTACCGGGAGACAGGGAACTGACGATGATCGCCACCGCCTCCGGGGATTGATCGAGGATGAACGGGAAGGCCGATTCCGGCCAGATCACATGCGTCACGCCACGCACGATCCCATCCCGCGCATTATCCCCGGCGCTGACCCGCAGATACTCGTTGAGGATCGACAAGGCGTTGCGGGCGTTGAACTTGGAATCCTGCGGCACGTTAGGCTGCATCAGGCGTAGCTTGACATCCGCAACCACCGGTTGCGGACCGGCGGGAATCCGCCATGCACCATAAACGGCAAGCACGAGCAGAGCGGAAGCGGCGGCAAGGCTCGGGCCGAAGCGGCGGGAAGCCCTCGTTTCCGCCGTGTCGAACAGCGTCGCCGGGGCGGACAGGGCGAGAATGGCGAGAAGCGTCAGAAAGTAAACGCCACCAAGGGCAGCGCCCTGCATCAGCCACAGGTTCTGGCCCAGCGTCATGCCGATGAGATTCCATGGAAACCCACTGAACAGGTGGCCACGCAGCCATTCACTCGCGGAAAGCGCGGCGGCGAAAGCGAGAATCCGACCCCAGCCGGGACTCCAGAACAGCCGCGCCGTAGCAAAACCGCAGGCGGGGAAAATCGCCAGAACCGCCGGAAGGCCGATGACTCCGAACGGCATCGCCCAGGCGAAAAGCTCCGCCTCGACCAGAAACGCCGAGCCAAGCCACCACAATCCGGCAACGAAGTAACCGAACCCCCATAACCAGCCACAGAAAAAACCCTTACGCAGCAGATGCTTCAGCGAAGGCACGGCATCTTCATCTGCGCAAGGGTCCACGCAAGTATCGAGAAGCAGCACGGCAATGGTCAGCGACACCGCCATCGCCGGAATGAAACCGAGCGGCGGCATTGCCAGAACGCCGCAGGCTCCCGCCAGAATTGCGATGAGATTGCGCTGCCAGCGAGAACGTTCAGCCAGGAAGATCATGTGCGGGATTTTGCCGTCGCATCGTTTTCAGGCGGCGACGCTGTCCCCGCTTCCGGATTGCGGCGATGGACACGCACCCGTTTGACGCGGCGCGGATCAGCATCGAGGATCTCGAATTCCAGCGGCGCAGGGCCGGAAATGAGTTCGGAGCGCGACGGCACCCGCCCGACAATGGTGACGATGAAGCCGCCGAACGTGTCGATATCCTCGACCTCCGCTTCCGCCGCCAGATCAATGCCGATTGCCTTCGACACATCGTCGAGTTCGGCGCGGGCATCGACCACGAATACGTTCTGCCCGGTCTGGACGATACTGGGCGCTTCGTCGTCGTCGTGTTCGTCCTCAATGTCGCCGACCACGGTTTCGATCAGATCCTCGATCGACACCAGGCCGTCGGTGCCGCCATATTCATCGATGACAAGGGCGATATGGGTGCGCACCGCCTGCATCTTCACCAGAAGATCGACGGCGGGCATCGAACCGGGGACGAACAGGATATCGCGCTGAATGCCGATTTCGGCCACTGTTTTCGACAGATCGACCTTTGTGAGGTCGTGCGCTTCGCCATCGCCGATCATCGCCGATTCGGTGATGTAATCGAGGAAATCGCGGATATGCACCATGCCTTTGGGATCATCCAGGGTCTCGCCGTAGGTCGGCAGGCGCGAATGTCCAGCAGAGCGGAACACCTGCATCAGCTTGCCGAGATCCATGTCCACCGGCACGGCGACGATATCGGCCCGCGGCACCATGACATCATCGACACGGATGCGGTGAAAACCGAGAACATTCTTGAGCATCGCCCGCTCCTGGGGCGAAAACTCCGGGTCTTCCGCCGTTTCCGCCAGAACGTCCTCAAGGTCGTCGCGCAGCGACTCGCGGGATTTCAACCCGAGTCGCAGCAACAATTTATCATACCAGGATTCATCCGGGCTGGCGGATTCGCCAGCAGTACCTGAATGCAGGCCGTCGCGACTTCGATCGTCGTTCATCGTCTTTCCGTCAGCGGATCGGAGAGCCGATCACGCCGCCTCGTCTCGATAAGGATCCGGCACACCGATTCGGGCAAGAATCGCCGTTTCCAATTGTTCCATGATTTGGGCCTCCTGCTCAAGCTCATGATCGTGGCCGAGCAGATGCAATGTGCCATGGACCAGAAGATGCGCGGCATGGTCGGTAAGTTTCTTACCCTGTTCCTTGGCCTCGCGCTCCAGAGTCTCGAAGGCGAGGGCAATATCGCCCAGGGGCCGCGCGATCAGCGGGTTGCCCGGAACCGGCGGCGCGGGGAAGGAGAGGACATTAGTGGGCTTATCCTTTCCGCGCCAGGCTAGGTTCAGCTCCTGCAAGGCTTCGTCATCGGCGAACAGGATTGAAATCTCGACCGCCCCGCCGGTATATTCATCCGCGCCCATGAGAGCCGCCTCGACGGCCTGGCGAGCGAAGGCCTCAATATCGCCGAACGTATTCCAACCTTCGGTTTCGATGCTGATATCGAGTTCGACGTCAATTTTCTTCAGCATGGTCTTTCTCGTTCTTCCCGGCCCGGGCGGCGCGTCCGCGCGTAGCGGCGTCATAGGCAGCGACGATACGGCGCACGAGATCGTGCCGCACCACATCCGCTTCGCCGAAACGGATGCGTCCGACGCCTTCGACCTTGCCGAGCAGAGCGCTCGCTTCCACCAGCCCGGACATCTGCCCCGGTGGCAGATCGATCTGCGACGGGTCACCGGTGACGATCATTTTCGAGCCTTCGCCAAGGCGGGTGAGAAACATTTTCATCTGCATCGGCGTAGTGTTCTGCGCCTCGTCGAGCAGGATGGCGGCGTTCGAAAGGGTGCGCCCGCGCATGAAGGCGAGCGGTGCAATTTCGATCATGCCGGTCTGCAACCCGCGCTCGACATGCCGCGCCTCCATGAAATCGTAGAGCGCATCGTAGACGGGGCGCAGATACGGATCCACCTTTTCGCGCATATCGCCGGGCAGGAAGCCGAGCCGCTCGCCCGCTTCCACTGCCGGACGAGACAGAACCAGCCGTTCGACCTCGCCGCGCTCCAGCATCGATACCGCATAGCCGACGGCCAGCCATGTCTTGCCGGTTCCGGCGGGGCCTTCGGCAAAAATCAGTTCGTGCTGACGCATGGCGGCGATATAGGCGCTTTGCATGGCGGTGCGGGCGCGCACCTGACCACGCTTGCGGGTGGTAATCTGATCGAAGCCGGTGCGCTCGCGCGGCTCTTCTGCTGGAAACAGGTTGCCTTGCAACAATTCCTCGCGGATCGCCCCGTCGAGGTCGCCCGCCGACAGGGGCGCACCGGCCCGCACCCGCTCATACAGATTTTCCAGCACCCGGCGCGCCTGATCGCTGGCGGTCGGGCTGCCCTTGATGACCACGCAATTGCCGTTGGCGGTGGCGGCAATGCCGAGCCGTCGTTCAAGATGCGCGAGGTTCTGGTCGTAAAGGCCGAACACGGCGCTCGCTAGAACGTTATCCTCAAAAGCCAGCGTCACCTCCGCCACTTCCTCCACACCCGGATAGACGTGCGATGCGTCGGTCGTGCTGGAGCCATTGTGGTGCTTCAAGATGCCTCTCCCGATGGTCTCTTAGAGCATAATATGTTTTCGTATAAACGCATCATGCTCTAATTTCCTTATGTCGCAATGCTTTATGTGTTTAACCGGAGTCCACTTAAACGCGTATTGCTCTAGCCGCTTCTCTTCTCGCTTCACTGTCTCTTGCCTCAGCCTCTTGCCGCCCTCACCCGGTAACCGCTTCGCCGAACAGGCTGTTGCTGCCCATCGCGGCAATGCGCACCGTGGCAACGTCGCCGACCTGATAACGGTCAGTTTCGATCTGCACGGCCTGAAGATAGGGCGACTTGCCGGCGAGCTGACCGGGATAGCGCCCCGGCTTTTCGAATAACACCTCGACCGTGCGCCCAACCGTCGCGGCATTGAAGGCGTGGCGCTGTTCTTCGAGAAGCGCCTGCAACCGGTGAAGCCGATCCAGCTTCACGTCCTCTGGTACCTGATCCGCCTTGTCGGCGGCGGGTGTGCCGGGGCGCGGGCTGTATTTGAACGAAAACGCACTGGCAAAACCGACATCGCACACAAGGCGCATCGTCGCCTCGAAATCGTCATCCGTCTCGCCCGGAAAACCGACGATGAAATCGGACGACAAGGCGATATCGGGCCGAGCGGCACGCACCCGGTCGATCAGGCGGCGATAGACATCGCCGGTATGTTGACGGTTCATCGCCGCAAGAACACGATCGGACCCGGCCTGAACCGGCAGATGCAGATACGGCATCAGCGCACCGAGGTCGCGATGCGCGTCGATCAGGTCATCACCCATATCGTGCGGATGACTGGTAGTATAGCGCAGCCGTTTGATGCCGGGAATATCGCTTAAAAGCCGCAGCAGCCGTGGCAAGGACCAGATTTCGCCGTCCGGCCCTATGCCGTGATAGGCGTTGACGTTCTGACCGATCAGCGTCAACTCCCGCACCCCGGCCTCTGTCAGGCGCTTTGCCTCCTCGACGATGCGCTCGACGGGGCGCGACATTTCCGCACCGCGCGTATAAGGCACGACACAGAAAGTGCAGAATTTGTCGCAACCCTCCTGAATGGTGAGGAACGCGCCGACGCCGCGCCGGGCAATAATCTGGCGCGATGTTGCGGGCAGGTGATCGAACTTGTCCTCGACCGGAAATTCGGTATCGACCACCCGCCCCTTTTCGGCCTTCGCCAGCAGAGCCGGCAGGTGATGATAATTCTGCGGCCCGACGACGACATCGACGGCTGAAGCACGGCGCAGGATTTCCGCGCCTTCAGCCTGCGCCACGCATCCGGCGACGACGACCTTGGTTTCCTGCCCGTGCTTCAGCCGCCGCAGCCTCATTGAGCGCACCCGGCCGAGCTCGGAATAGACCTTCTCCGCCGCTTTCTCACGGATGTGACAGGTGTTGAGAATGACGAGATCCGCCTCTTCCATGGCCGTGGTCTCGCTATAGCCTTCCTTCGACAGAACGTCGGTCATGCGCTCGGCATCGTAGACGTTCATCTGGCAGCCATAGGATTTGACGAAGACTTTCTTCACCGGAAAAACCCTGTTCGTTCACAATGCGGCGATTGTCGGTAAACGCTCTTATTGCGGCGAATTTCGCGTCTTTGCAACGATTTTCCTACATATCTCATGACGCAAGCAAAGCCTGGCGCACGCTTTCCTCGGCCCTGCGGGCCATACTTTTCCGGTCTGCCATCGCATCGAACGGAATCGACTCGCCCCAGACGACCCGGACATCGAGCGGGCCGTTACATAACAGATCGATGAGATGGCCAGCGAGATCCATGTTGCCGTACCAGGCGATCTGCGGCCGCTCGCGGCGCGACACAGGCAGGCCGTTGCGCCGCATGTAGCGGATGGCGAGTGGTTGCAGGCGAATATGACCGGCAGAGTAATCGTCGACTACCGCCTGCACCGCACCGATCAGCGACGACCGGAACGGCAGGATGCGCGTACCGTCGCCAGTCGTGCCTTCGGCGAACAGCACCATGGCGTCACCCCCGGCGATGCGCTTCGCCACGGTGCGGTTGACGGCAGCGGTGTCGGAACGCCGGGCGCGATCAATGAACACCGTGCGCTGCATCCGCGCCAAAAACCCGACTCCCGGCCAGGACGACACTTCCGACTTGGCGATGAACGACAGCGGCCTGAGCGACCCGAGAACCGGAATATCGAACCACGACACATGATTGGCGACGATGAAAACCGGATGTCCGTCCGGCGGTACGCCGCGCATATCGACCCGTGTGCCGGTAAGCCGCATGACGAGCCGGTGAAACAGCACCGGCACATACCCCGCCAGCCGCCAGTTGCGCCGCACCGCCAGCGCCTGCATCGGCGCAAGCACAATGATTGTAAGGCTCAACACCGCCACAATAAGTATGGGACGCACATATCGAAGGGAAGCGGCCATGCCGGTTTTCGCGCCGATCTTGCCGCCGGGCTGCGTCATTCGGTCCCGGAATCCTTGTCGAGGGGAACACAATACAGTTCGAGGCGGTGATGCACCACCTTGAAGCCAAGCCGCCGGGCAATCTCATTCTGCAAGGCCTCGATCTCTTCCGACTGGAACTCAATGACGTTGCCAGTATCGAGGTCGATCAGGTGGTCATGGTGATGACCCTGCACCTGTTCATAGCGCGAGCGCCCCTCGCGGAAATCGAGCCGCTCGATGATGCCCTCGCGTTCGAACAGCTTCAAGGTGCGATACACAGTCGACAGCGAAATCCGGTCATCGACGGTGGCGGCGCGGCGATGCAGATCCAGCACGTCCGGGTGGTCGGTGGCGGCGTCGAGAATCCGGGCGATGATGCGACGCTGCCCAGTCATGCGCAACCCGCGCTCCTGACAGGCAACCTCTATCCCCCGCATTGTGTGCCCATTTTGCCCCTGCCCGTCTTCCGTCATGCCTGCCTTCACGTTTCTGGACCCGCTCCGGTTGATGTCCTGATTCGGACACACATACTCTCAAAACCTTATGCCGCTTATAGGCCGAGAGGGGAGGCGCGTAAATGTATCTGGCCGGTTCTTCCCGCCTTCCCTGAGCAGGCGCTGAACCAGATCAGGATTTTCCAGCCTTTATTAGATTCATGCCTGTAATTTTCTGTCAAATTGTGCCGTGTTTTTGTCGATTTATTCAGGAAAACCCGGTATCCAGCGCCACGCTCAAATAATCAGGCCGGAAACGCCATGCCGCAGAATTACGCCCGCAAGATCCTTACCGCCCGCGTCTACGATGTCGCCATCGAATCTCCCCTCGACCCGCTTCCGCGCCTCTCGGCGCGGCTCAATGCGCCTGTGCTGTTGAAGCGGGAGGATTTACAACCGGTGTTCTCGTTCAAGCTGCGCGGGGCCTATAACAAGATGGCCGCGCTGCCGCGCGAGGCGCTGGAGCGCGGCGTGATCTGCGCCTCGGCGGGCAATCATGCGCAAGGGGTGGCGCTGTCGGCGAAGAAGCTCGACGTCAAGGCCACCATCGTCATGCCGCGCACCACCCCGGCAATCAAGGTGCTGGCGGTGAAGAGCTTTGGCGGCAAGGCTGTGCTGCACGGCGACTCCTTTGACGAAGCCTATGCCCATGCGCGAGAGCTGGAGCAGGAAAAGGGCCTGACCTTCATTCACCCCTACGACGACCCGGAGGTGATCGCCGGCCAGGGTACCATCGGCATGGAGATTTTGCGCCAACACCCGGATCCGATCCGGGCGGTATTCGTGCCGATCGGCGGCGGCGGGCTGGCGGCGGGGATAGCGAGCTTCATCAAGTTTCTGCGGCCCGCGATCAAGGTGATCGGAGTCGAGCCGGACGATGCCGCCTCGATGCGCGCCGCAATTGCCGCCGGTGAGCGGGTCATGCTCGATCAGGTCGGCCTGTTCGCCGACGGCGTTGCCGTGCGCCAGGCGGGCGAGGAGACGTTCCGTCTGTGCCGGACGCTGCTCGACGAGGTCATCACCGTCGATACCGACGCGATCTGCGCGGCGGTAAAGGACGTGTTCGACGATACCCGCGCTGTCTGCGAACCGGCAGGCGCCCTGTCGCTCGCCGGCCTGAAAGCCTATGCGGGGCGGGAAAAGCCGGAGCCGGGGGCACTGATCGCCATCAACAGCGGCGCCAACCTCAATTTCGACCGTCTGCGGCATATCGCCGAGCGGGCGGAGATCGGCGAGCGGCGCGAGGCGCTGCTGGCGGTGACGATTCCGGAAAAGCCCGGCAGCTACCGCCGCTTCATCGAGGCGATGGGCAAGCGCTCGATCACCGAATTCAATTACCGTTATGCCGACGCCCGGGCGGCGCAGATCTTCGTCGGCGTGCAACTGGCGGAGGGCGAGGAGGAGCGCAAGCACATCATCGCCCATCTGTTGGCAAACGGCTATCCGGTGGTCGACATGAGCGACAACGAGATGGCTAAGCTGCATGTGCGTTACATGGTCGGCGGGCGGGCGACGGGGCTGACGAACGAGCGCATCTTCCGCTTCCAGTTCCCCGAGCGTCCGGGGGCCTTGCTCAAGTTCCTGAAGGGCATGGCGCAGGGTTGGAATATCTCGCTGTTCCATTATCGCAACCATGGCGCGGATTATGGCCGGGTGCTCGCTGGCCTCCAGGTACCGAAGGCGGACGAGGCGCGGTTCCGCGCTTTCCTTGATGATCTCGGGTACCCCCATTGGGAGGAAACCGATAACGCCGCCTATCGGTTCTTCCTCGACGGCGCAGGTGGGTGAGATTACACCCATATTCAAAGGGATTGCGCGAACGGCCTGACAAGGCAAAAACCTGCTGTTAGAGCGCGATCCGATCAAATTGCATCGGATTGCGCTCTAACTTTCCTTTATTTCCCGCATTTTCTTGCGTCGAACCGGTGGCCACTTCGGCGGAAAATGCTCTAAGGTGTGGGCATGAACAGTGCGGCCACACCTGAGCTGTTCGCTCTCCTCTCAATCACCGCAGGATTGGAAAACCTTGAAACCCAGGAAAGCCTTGAAACCATGGTGACACGGGTTGCAACCGTTGCATTCGAGGGCATTGAGGCGCGTTCCGTCGATGTGCAGGTGCAGATTTCCAACGGCACGGTCGGGTTCACCATCGTCGGGCTGCCCGACAAGGCGGTGGCGGAATCGCGTGAGCGGGTGCGTTCGGCGCTGATCGCCTCCGGGCTGGCACTGCCGCTGAAGCGCATCACCATCAACCTTGCGCCCGCCGATCTGCCGAAGGAAGGCAGCCATTACGACCTGCCGATCGCGCTCGGCATCATGGCCTCGATCGGCGCGATTCCTGCCGACGCCCTCGATGACCTGACGGTCCTCGGCGAGTTGGCGCTCGACGGCTCGATCACGGCAGTGGCAGGCGTTCTGCCGGCAGCGGTGGCGGCGAACGAGCGCGGGCACGGCCTTGTCTGTCCGGTCTCCTGCGGCGCGGAGGCGGCATGGGCGGGCGCGGAGATCGACATTCTCGCCCCCGCCTCGCTGGCGCAACTCGCCAATCATTTCGCCGGACGGCAGGTGATGAGCCGCCCCGCGCCAGGCATCGCTCCGCAGCCGGGGCATCTGCCGGACCTGCGCGAGGTCAAGGGCCAGGAAAGCGCTAAACGTGCGCTCGAAATCGCCGCCGCCGGAGCGCATAACCTGCTGTTCACCGGGCCGCCCGGCGCAGGCAAATCCATGCTGGCGCAACGATTGCCGTCAATCCTGCCCGTCCTGTCGCCGCGTGAGCTTCTGGAAGTGTCGATGATCCAATCGGTTGCCGGAGTACTGGAGAACGGCAGCCTGACCGACCGGCGGCCTTTCCGCGCCCCGCACCATTCGGCCTCGATGGCGGCTTTGGTCGGCGGCGGCATCGGCGCGAAGCCGGGCGAGATTTCCCTGGCCCATAACGGCGTCCTGTTTCTCGATGAATTGCCGGAATTTCAGCCGCAGGTTCTCGACGCGCTGCGCCAGCCGCTGGAAACCGGTGAGGTGATGATCGCCCGCGCCAACCGTCGCGCCACTTATCCGGCACGCTTCCAGCTGGTGGCGGCAATGAATCCATGCCGGTGCGGACATGGTTCGGAACCAGGCTACGTCTGCCGCCGCCAGCCCAATGAGCGCTGCATGGCACAATATCAGGCACGGATTTCCGGGCCGTTCCTCGACCGTATCGACCTCGCCATCGACGTTCCTGCCGTCAGCGCCGCCGACCTGATTCTGCCGTCGCCCACCGAGGGATCAAAAGAGGTAGCGGCGCGGGTGGCGGCAGCGCGGGAGCGGCAGGCGCAACGCTATGCGGCACGGGGATTGGCCGGAATTTCGACCAACGCTGCCTGTCCACCATCCCTGGTGCAGGAAATCGCCGAACCGGATGCCGACGGGGTGAAGCTGTTGCAGGGAGCCGCCGACCGGATGCGTCTGTCAGCGCGGGCGTTCCATCGGGTGCTGAAAGTAGCGCGCACTCTGGCCGATCTCGACGGCGAAGCGCGGGTGCGCCGCATTCATATCGCCGAAGCGCTGTCCTTTCGGATCGCCGCCCCGGCGGAATCCGGCCTCGCGTCAGCCTGAGAATGGGCAATAACCTTACCAAGCTTTTGCACGAGCAACCGCTGATAAGCTCCGACAACGCCCTACAATGAATTTTCCTGAACCACGTAATCTGGAGAAATACATTGAAAATCAGTGCCCGCAATCAGATCAAGGGGGAAAATCGTCGAAATCGTTAAAGACTCGATGACTGCCCATACCCGTATCGATATCGGCGGAATCGTAATCACTTCCGCAATCACCAATGAAGCGGTCGATGATCTCAAGTTTAAAGCCGGTGATGAAGCTTATGCCATCATCAAGGCGTCCGACATTATGGTTGGCATTGAGAGCTGAATCTCTCGGATCGATTCCGAAAGTTCTGACGAAGGGATTTCGTTTGATTTTTCGGATGGACGGAAGCTAGAGCGTTTTGCGTTCACACGGAATCGCAAAACGCTCTAAGTGCTTTGATTTCGCAATGTTTTTCGCGTTTAACCGGTATCCACTTAAACGCACATTGCTCTATATCGTCGCCCACCTGAGAATCTCCCGCTTGCGGCGGAGCAAGCGGGACAAAACCGTGTATATCCGGTTTGATGTCAAAAAGCGGTGTACCGTTGAGGCAATCGAGACCTCGGACGAGAATTACGTTGCCTTCCACTCGCTCCAAACGAACAATGAACGTACCGATGGGATTGGGGCGAACCGGCGTCCGCAATGAAAAAGTTCCGTGCACTTCCCCATTATTCGCCGGACTCTGAAGGATGAGATCGCGACGGGACAGATTGAGCCAATAAAGAATTTCCAGTGGCTCGTACCCCTCCACTCCTTTCAAGCTGGATCCCATGGATCGAATATTTCGATACGACACAAGGGACCATCTGGCCGCCCCTGCCGGGGTGTTTCGATGTGCCCGATGAATATGAGACCGGTATCCGTCGGCGCAGGAAGTTCGGCGGCAACCTCATTTTCCCGGATTTCGTTTTCCCGCACCATAATGGCCAATCCTCTCAGACGCACGATTCCGAATGTCATGTCTTCGTGAACACAATGCGCTGTCAATTCACCCGAACAAATTCAATCGTGAACCTCACGGAGCGAGGCTGGGGCCGCAGGTCCGCAAGACATCGGCTTCGAATTTGTCGATGCGCTCGCGAACGATTCGCGCCGCCTCGACACCATCCTGTCGTCTGAAACATGCGACCAGCGTCGAGAGATCCTCCTTAAGGAAGTGAATATTGCAACCTTTCAAACGCGCCAGCACCCAGTAGCGGATCACGCGGTCGCACAAACCTTCAAGAATCTGCACCAGAGCAAAGTTACACCCGGCCTCGGCCACGCAGGTATAAAACTGGCGGTAGGTATCGACTACCAGATCGAAATCGGCTGTTTCATCCAGATTCGGCAGCAGGGTTTCGAGATATTCGATGGTCGCCTGATCCAGTGGCCGGATTGCCGCAGCTGCGGCAACCGCAGGCAGAATAATGCGTCGCACCGCCAAACCGATCATGAGATCGCTTTTCGACAGATCGCTTACGCATATGCCGCTGCGCGGAGAAATTTTTACCAGCCCGTCCCGGTGCAGTCGGTGCAGGGCATAGTTGACCGGCGTCCGCCCGAGATCGAGTTGCTTGCAGATGGCGGCCTCGCTCAAAGAACTTCCCGGCAGAAGGCGGAGGTGAATGATATTTTCCTTCAGCAGACGATAGGCCCGCTCGGTCATTGTTTCATGCACCCGTTGCCGGGGACGGGTTATATTCTCCGCCTGGGCATCGACCTCCCTAGATTTCCGTTTCCGAACTCTCTGCGCCATGGGATCGTTCCTGACTCGGCACGACAATTCCAAGACACGACAACCACAACCGATGAAGGTATGCGAAAGCATCCGCCCTGCCGGGTTGCAATGTCGACACTGGCGCAGCGCACCGCAGCCTATGTCGGAAATGACTTCCATCTTTTATAATGTACACGATCTTTAAGAAGTATATCTCTAATGTCATCAAATCTCAACCGCAAGCCATTTTTGGGAGAATTTAAGGTATCTGTTGCTTTTTCAATATATCTAATGTCAAACACGCCCAATTATAGATCGGTCCGGGTAAATTGTTCATTTCATAACAGAATATGTCTGAAAATTATTTTCATAAGCTTTTAGTCGTATAGATTTCTTTATTTGATATTTCTGCGTTGCTGACTGTAGCGCGTATCCGAATTAGGTTATTTTTCTGATAACCTCCAACGAAAGAGTCTGCGATGCGGGAAAGCATTAATAATCAGAAAGTTGCACCAGACAGCCAAGTCCTCTTAAGTAAGAGGCTCTTTGGCAGTGCATTTACTTTGCCGGTTAATGAATCGGTGTTCATACCGATAAACCCTGATCCCGATGGATACGCTTTTCGTTCTCCCGACCCGCTTCAGCCTATAGAGGCAGGAACAACGACTCATGGTGACCAGTGCGCCATTTCTCTTGGTGTGTTTCCGCCCGGATGAAAATGCTTCGCCTCTTTAATTTCCGCACTTTCTTCGCTTGATCGCCCCTTCCTAAACGAACTCCCTTCAGAAGAGACATGAAATGCAAAGCGTTCGTGAGCGACTGGAAAAAATATTCACCCGCCTCGATACCGGTTTTTCCCGGGCGAATGTTTTCACCAAAATCTATCGCGACAAGGCGCGCGCCGAGGCCGACGCTGCGGATTCCCGCCGACGCGCCGGATTGAGCCTTGGGCCGCTCGACGGGGCCATCGTTTCGATCAAAGATTTGTTCGACATCAGGGGCGAAGTGACGCTGGCAGGGTCAAAAGCCCTGCGCGGCACGACGGCGGCGAAAAACGATACGCTTATCGTTACCCGCCTGAGGCGCGCCGGAGCGGTGATCGTCGGCAAGACCAACATGTCGGAATTCGCTTTTACCGGTCTCGGCATCAACCCGCATTACGGCACGCCGGGCAATGCCGTCGATCCGGAGCGCATTCCCGGCGGATCGTCGTCCGGCGCGGGGGTATCGGTTGCCGAGGATACAAGCGACATCGGCATCGGCACCGATACCGGCGGCTCGGTGCGTATTCCCGCCGCATTCAACGGCATCGTCGGTTTCAAGCCAAGCACCGGGCGGATTCCCTCCGAAGGTGCGTTTCCGCTGTCCTACACCCTCGACAGCATCGGCCCACTGGCGCGAACCGTGCAGCAATGCGCCGATGCCGACGCGGCAATGGCGGGACAGGAACCCACCATTCTCGATGGTGTGGATCTCTCCAGCCTGCGGATCGGCATTCCACGCGGGCTTCTGTTCGGGGATACCGAACCCCTGGTTGCCGAAGGATTTGAAAACGCATTGCGACTTCTGGCGCGGACCGGAGTGAGGGTCGTCGATATCAATCTAGACGATCTCATAGAAGCGCAATGGGAAACGATCGTTCCCGCCTCCATCGCCGCCATCGAGGCCGCCGCCGCTCATGCTGCCATGCTCGATGAGCGCGCCGACGAATACGATTCGTTCGTGCGCGAGCGCATTCTGAAAGGACGAGACGCCCCCGTCGCTGCCTATATCAGGATCCTGCGCCGCCGCGCCGAACTGGTCGAAGCGATGGACCGGCGGCTCAGTGGCTTCGATGCCCTTGTCCTGCCGACGACGCCGACCGTCGCGCCGGTGACGAAGCGGCTTCTCGATGATCTGCACGAGTACAAGAAAATGAACGCCCTGACGCTGCGCAACACAGCAATGGGCAATTTCTTCGATCTGACCGGCATTTCCCTGCCGCTGCCCGGCATGGCCCTGCCCGCCGGATTCATGATGATGGCCCGCCATGGCGCGGACCTGCCACTGCTTGCCATGGCGAAATCCGTCGAGGCGACGTTTATGGAATACGGGTTTTAATGCAGATGCCTGACGGTGATGAAGACCGTACCCGGCCTGTCCCCACGCCTTCGCCCTCTTCCATGAACCGAGCCGCCGTGGAGCCGGCGAGTGGCGGCGTGAGCCTTGGCCGCATCGGTTCGCTTGAGGTGCGGCTGGCGGAACGCGAGAACGACGTGCGCCGGGCGCAACGCCTGCGCTTCGAGGTGTTTTACGGCGAGCAATCGGCTCGCGCCACCCTTGGCGAGCGGTTGGGCCGCCGTGACGAAGACCGGTACGATTCCTTGTGCGACCATCTGCTGGTGCTGGATCATGCGACGGAAGCGGGTCTGTTCGGCACGGCGAAGGCGCAGATCGTCGGTACCTGTCGGTTGTTGCGGCGTGAAGTTGCCGAGCGAGGCCCGGGATTTTACACCGCCGGAGAATATGAGATCGGCAGCCTGCTCGCTGCCCGCCCCGACCTCCGGTTTCTCGAACTGGGCCGCTCCTGCGTGCGCCAATCGCACCGCGACAAACGCACGGCGGAATTGTTGTGGCACGGCATCTGGGCCTATGTGCTGCGACACGGCATCGATGTGATGTTCGGCTGTGCCTCGTTCGAGGGTGCCGACCCGCAGGCCCATGCCCTGCCGCTCAGTTTTTTGCACCACCATGTCCTATCGCCCAAAGGCTGGCGGGTGCGGGCGGTGGCAGAGCGCTATGTGGATATGAACCTGATGCCGAAGGACGCCATTGACGTGAAGGCGGCTTTACGCACCCTGCCACCGCTCATCAAGGGCTATCTGCGCCTTGGCGCAACCTTCGGCGACGGCGCGGTGATCGACTTCCAGTTCGGCACTACCGACGTGTTGGTGATGCTGCCGGTTGCCACTATCAGCACACGTTATATCGGCTATTACGGCGCGGATGCCGGACGGCATTCGGCCTGAACCGTCGCCCATTCCGTCCGTACCGCCTCGTCCGGCTCCTGCGCGACATGAGTCCGCACCCGCCGTCCGGCCTCGGCGGCTGACAGGCGGGACAGCGCCCACACCGCCATGGCGCGCACCAGCGGCGACGGATCGTCGAGAAGGCGGATAACCTGCGGCAGCAGGCTGCAATCGCCGGAATTGCCGACGGCAATCAGCACGTTGCGGATGAAGCGGTCGCGTCCGGTGCGCTTCACCGGCGTTGCGGCGAACAGGGTGCGGAATGCCGCATCGTCGAGGCCGATCATGTCGGCCAGCGGCGGGTTGACCAGTTCCTGCCGGATTGCCAGCCGCGCTTCACGGCCCGCCTGCGCAAACTTGTTCCACGGGCATACGGCAAGGCAATCGTCGCAACCGAACACCCGGTTGCCGATGGCGGCACGGAATTCCGGTGGGATATGCCCCTTATGCTCGATGGTGAGGTAGGAGATGCAGCGCCGCGCATCGAGCTGGTACGGAGCCGGGAAAGCCTGCGTCGGACAGATGTCGAGGCAGCGGCGGCAGGAGCCGCAACGGTCCTTTTCCGACGCATCCGGCTCAAACTCCAAGGTGGTGAAAATCGCGCCGAGCATCAACCATGAACCGAAGCGGCGCGATGCCAGCACCGTATGCTTGCCCTGCCAGCCGAGACCGGCGGCAGCGGCAAGCGGTTTTTCCATGACAGGGGCGGTATCGACGAACACCTTCACGTCACAGCCGGTTCTCGCCACCAGGAACCCGGCCAGCTCCTTCAGCCTGCCTTTGATGACATCGTGATAATCGCGCCGCTGTGCATAAGCCGAGATAACCCCGCGCCGCCTGTCGGCAACGGCGGCGAGCGGGTCGTCCAGAGGCGGGCAATTAATGCCGCAGAGAATGAGGCTGCGGACTTCGCCCCAAAGCCGCACCGGCGCGGCGCGGCGACCGGGATCAACCGCCATCCACTCCATTGCCCCGTGGCGGCCCTGTGCGAGCCAGGCGTCAAGGCGCTCCGGCAAATGCAGCGCGGCATCGGCGCGTGTTATGCGGATATCGTCAAACCCTAATGCGCGCCCGCGTTCAACGAGGAGGGGCCTGATTCGCTCGGAGGTCAAAAGTCCGGGTTCTCGTAATAGGCCGGAGGAGTCATCCCCGCCGCCCGATCGGCGAGAACCGGACGGAACGATGGTCTTGACTTGACCTTCGCGTACCAATGTTTCGCCGCGTCGTCCTCTTCCCATGGCACATCGCCCAGGTAATCGACCACCGACAGCATCGCCGCCGCCGCAAGATCGGCATAGGTAATGACGCTTCCCGCCAGCCAGTCGCGGCGCGCCAGAAGAAAGCCGATATATTTCAGATGATAGCGGATATTGGCCCGCGCCGCACGGATCGCGTTCATGTCCGGTGGCCCACCGCCGTCCTCGGTGCGGATGAAGCGCTTGAAGATCTTTTCCGTGACCAGATAATCCGTGACCTCGCCGTTGAACTTGACCAGGAACCAGTCCGTCAGCCGCCGCACCTCTACCCGGCCCGCCGGGTCTTCCGGCAGCAGGCGCTGGCTGCCGAGCGCCATGCCTCTGGTCTCATCGAGATACTCGGCGATGATTGCCGCGCCGGGAACGACAAGCCCCGCCCCCTCGATGAGAACCGGGGTTTCGCCCGCAGGGTCGATGAGCAGGAACTCGCGCCGTCGTTCCCAAGGCTTTTCTTCGACGAGGGTCGGCTCCATGCCCATCTCGCCCAGAACCAGGCGGATAAAGCGTGAGCGCGGACAGAATGGATGATGGTGTAAAGTGGCCATAACAGACGTTAAAGACGAAAAAGGACGGCGGGATTATGACCCGCCTGATTTCATGACCTGCCCGGTTTATCGGAACGGGCAGAATCCAGACGACAAAGCTATGAACCGATGCCGACCGGTTTTAAAACACGGCGACACCAAGAGCATAAACTGCTTCACGACTCGGGATGAGATTGTGCGCTCCCTAAAGAACGGTCATTCGTTAACGGAACGTAAGCACAATTGCGCCTTTTCGGTTACAGACCGATGATTTCCTGTGTTTCGCCAGTCCCGATTGCTCCGGTTATGCGTTAAAAGCCCCTGACTTTTTTACGAATCTTGAAAAAGCGGCCTCCGTATCTTTTGGGAAATCGTGAAAAATCAATATGATAAAATAACCGTTCCACGATGTTGCGCCATAAAGCGAAAGTCCGGGCAACCGGATTCTGCGGATTTAACCATGCCTGATTTTTTTGAGGCCGCCCTGCTCGGGGCCATTGAGGGACTGACGGAGTTTCTGCCGGTTTCCTCCACCGGTCACCTGCTGCTGATCGGCCATATCCTCAGCTTTGAATCGAACGGCAAAACCTTCGAAGTTCTGGTGCAACTCGGGGCGATTCTCGCCATTCTGTCAGTTTATTTCGGTAAATTATGGCGGATCGCCGTGGCGATACCGTTCAGCGCCGAAGCGCGGCGGTTCGTCATCGGCATACTGGCGGCATTCCTGCCCGCCGCCATTCTCGGCGCTTTACTGCATTCCTTCATCAAGGGCGTTCTGTTCAACCCGCTCATCGTCTGCATCTCGCTCATCCTCGGCGCCTTCGTGCTGTATGCGGTTGACCGGGCGAAACTGACGGTGCGCTATTACGATGCCACCCGTTTTACGATGGCGATGTATATCAAGATCGGCATCATCCAGTGTCTCGCCATGATCCCCGGCGTTTCGCGCTCGGGGGCGACCATCGTCGGGGCGATGCTCCTCGGGGCGAACAAACGTGCAGCAGCGGAATTTTCGTTCTTTCTCGCCATACCGACCATGACGGGAGCGTTTGCTTACGACCTGATGAAAAACTACAAGAACCTGAGTTTCGATGATGGGGTTCTGATCGTCATCGGCTTCATCTGCGCATTCATCACCGCGCTGATCGTCGTTCGGACATTCCTCGATTACATTTCCCGTCACGGCTTCAAGCCGTTCGTCTGGTGGCGCCTGATCGTCGGCTCCGTCGGCCTCGCCTGGCTGATTGTCTACCAGTACCTTCCGGCCTATTACCAGTCTCAGACCGTCCTGCCCGGATAACGGCACAGGTCGGCAATCGGGCAGCGTCCGCATTCGGGTTTGCGCGCCTTGCAAATATAACGCCCGTGCAGGATCAGCCAGTGATGCGCGTGGCGCAGGTATTGTTCCGGCACCAGTTTTTCCAGCACAGCCTGCGTTTCCAGCGGCGTTTTCGTCTGCGCGAAGGGAATGCGGTTCGATACACGGAAAATATGTGTGTCAACGGCGATTCGATGCTCGCCGAAAGCGATGTTGGCGACGACGCTCGCCGTCTTCCGCCCGACGCCAGGCAGGGTTTCCAGTTCCGCCACCGTTTGCGGCACCGCGCTGCCGAAATCGTCGATCAGGCGGCGGCTGAGGGCAATAACATTTTTTGCCTTGTTATTGAAATAGTTGAGGCTGCGGATGCGCTCGCGCAGACCCTCCTCGCCAAGAGCCAGCATCGCCTGCGGCGTATCGGCGATGGGAAACAGCCTGGCGGTCGCCTTGTTAACGCCGACATCGGTCGATTGTGCGGAAAGCACAACGGCGACCAGCAATGTGAACGGGTTGGTGTGGTCCAGTTCGCCCTTCGGCTCCGGATTGGCAACGTGGAAACGCTCGAAGATTGTCCGTATGACATCGACCCCGACAGGAGAGACGGATGTTGCGGTTTCGGACGGGGCGGACGGCTTGCGGCGGACAGCGGCTTTTACCGTGCTGGTTTTTGACGTACTCATGATCGGAGCATAGCGAGCGGGCGCGGTTTGGAAAAGAGTTCGTTCTTGCATTCTTCACCGTCCGCCCGGCTCTTGCACCGCTTTGGCCGATTTCCCCGATCCTGCCGCAAAGAGTCCCTTGCAGGGCGGAAAAACCATTCTTATATGAGCGACAACGCGGGGAATGCCCGCCGGTTGTTCAACGGCGAACCTCGTTCAATCGTCATCTTTTTATCCACCAACCCGCCATGGGCCGGGCTGCTGCAATAGAGCTCGGCGGTCTGCTTGAAAGTGAGGGATCCCACCATGGGTAAAGTTATCGGTATCGACCTCGGCACCACCAATTCCTGCGTCTCCGTGATGGAAGGCTCGCAACCGCGCGTCATCGAGAATTCGGAAGGTGCGCGCACCACGCCGTCCATCGTCGCCTTCACCGACGATGGCGAGCGCCTTGTCGGCCAGCCGGCCAAGCGCCAGGCGGTGACCAATCCGGAACGCACCTTCTTCGCCATCAAGCGCCTAATTGGCCGGACCTACAATGATCCGATGACCGAGAAGGACAAGGGCCTCGTTCCCTACAAGATCATCAAGGGCGGCAACGGCGATGCCTGGGTTGCTGCCGACGACAAGCAATATTCGCCGTCGCAGATCTCCGCCTTCACCTTGCAGAAAATGAAGGAAACGGCGGAAGCGCATCTCGGCCAGTCGGTGACGCAGGCCGTCATCACGGTTCCCGCCTATTTCAACGACGCCCAGCGTCAGGCCACCAAGGACGCGGGCAAGATCGCCGGTCTTGAGGTGTTGCGCATCATCAACGAGCCGACGGCGGCAGCGCTCGCCTACGGTCTCGACAAGAAGCAATCGGGCATCATCGCCGTGTACGATCTCGGCGGCGGCACGTTCGACCTGTCGATTCTGGAGATCGGCGACGGCGTGTTCGAGGTGAAATCCACCAACGGCGACACGTTCCTCGGCGGCGAAGATTTTGACATGCGCCTCGTCGAGTATCTGGCGGCGGAGTTCAAAAAAGAGCAGGGCATCGACCTGACGAAGGACAAACTTGCCCTGCAACGCCTCAAGGAAGCGGCGGAAAAGGCCAAGATCGAGCTGTCGTCGTTGCAGCAGACGGAAATCAACCTGCCATACATCACCGCCGACGCTTCCGGACCGAAGCACCTGACGATGACGTTGTCGC
>JAVBRX010000048.1:0-21508 GCA_031547465.1 Microvirga sp.
GTGCCATGAGGGCAGCGCCGATCATAGCCGCCGCGATCATAGCCTTGATCGTATCCGCGATCATAGCCCCGGCGGTCGTAGCGTCTGCCACCATATTCCTGCTCGTAGACAGGTTCCGGTTCCGAGGGGGTGGCTGCGCCGAGAATTGCGCCACCGGTTGCACCGATGGCGGCTCCTGCCAACGTTCCACCACGGCTTCCGCCGGAGACGGCGCTGCCAACCGCTGCCCCGGCCAGGCCACCGAGAGCCGCGCCGCCGAGCGCCCGTTCCTGCGGCGAAGCACAGGCGGCAATCGTGAGAGAAAGGATTCCGGCGAATGCCAGTTTGCTGAACCCGGTCATGGAAGCTCCATTGGTGAATGAGGTCGCGCTTTGCGGAAGGATTGCCATTTTGGAATACTCTATCAAGTTGTTTTTCTTATCGTTTCCCATTTTCGCCACTGTGTGTCACCGCCGCCGAGCGTCGGAAATTCATCCTCTAAAAGAGCAACAGACAATCGCCAGAAGACATTTCTTTTATGGTTAATCATTATTTAAGATGTTTGCCTCATTACTGTGGAATGGCGATGTCTTTCTAAGGTTTCTTTTAGCCGACCGAGGCTGAACGGATGCTGAAGGGTTTGCCTTCCGCTTCGTGTTGCGTTGGAGCGGACAGTATTGGTTCAAGTGATGGGAGTTGTATCATGGTCAGTCGTTTCATCCGAACCATGCTCGTCGCCGCCGCTGCCGCGATGGCGTTGATTGCTGCTAATCAAGCCCATGCCGTCCACGCGCGATCCGGTTCAGCTCCGCCCGCCGTCAATGCCCAGATGTAAGCTCCGTCGCAGGAACCCATTGGCAGGAATCCATTGAATTGTCGCCAGACCGGGTTACTATTGCTCCGGGGTCGACGGATTCCGCGCGATTGAGGCTGTATTCCATGCTCAGACGATTTTCCCGGATGGTTTTCGTTGCCGCGACGGTCATGGTCGCCGCTCATCCGGCCCATGCCGAAGGTGACGAGACCGGTGCGGTCATCCGCGCCCTTGACGCCGGGCAGCTGCAGGAATCTGCGGTGCCGCCCGTCTCCGACGCGGCTCCGGCAGAAAGCGATTCACCTGCTTCGGGGGTGCTCGGTTACACTGCCCCCGAGGTCATTCCGCCATCCGAGCGGCGTTCGCCGCTGGAGCGGATTATCGGTCATAACCGCGAAGGGGAACGGGTTCTGCGCCCGCTAATTGCGCGCTATGCCGCCGCTGAAGGCGTGCCGTTCGACATCGCCAATGCCGTGGTGCGGATCGAAAGCCGCTATAACCCGAAAGCAAAGAACGGTCCCAATCTCGGGCTGATGCAGGTTAGCCTACCGACGGCGCGTTCACTCGGCTATTCCGGCGATGCCGCCGGGCTGATGGATGGCGAGACCAATATTCGTTACGGCATGAAATATCTCGGCCAGGCTTACGTGAAAGCAGGCGGCGATCTGTGCGGAACCATTCTGCGCTATCAGGCCGGGCATCGATCCGTGACAATGACCCCAGCTGCACGCACCTATTGCAACAAGGTCAAAATGCTTTTGGCCGAAACGAAATAACGCCGCTTCCTCACGCCCCACCTGATTTCTTCTTGACGCGCCGTTTCCCGTTCGCCACATCTGTTCTCGATCAGTCGGCTGGGCGGCCACTGCGGAGCCTGTCTGAAAAGATGGGTTGCGGAGAGGAAAGTCCGGGCTCCATGGAAAAACGGTGCCGGATAACGTCCGGCGGGGGCGACCCCGGGGATAGTGCCACAGAAAGCAAACCGCCGCCCATCGGGCGGTAAGGGTGAAAGGGTGCGGTAAGAGCGCACCGCGGACGCGGCAACGCGGACGGCATGGTAAACCCCACCGGGAGCAAAACCGAATAGGGACGATGGAACCCTTCGGGGTTCGGGCCTTTTTCCAGGCTTGTCGTCCGGGTTGGTTGCTTGAGGCGGGCCCGCAAGGGCCGTCCTAGAGGAATGGCCGCCACGTCCGTATGGGCCATACAGAACCCGGCTTACAGGCCGGCTGATCGTTTCAAATCAACGGCCCGTTAATTCTTGCTGGCCGCATCGGCGATGCCATCGATTGCGACGGTTCGGCCTCGACAGGCTCGAGCGATGTGATCCTTGATGAGGGCGGCTGAGAAGCGGCGCGCCATAGCGTAGCACCGTATCAATTCCTGCATTTTGTAGGTTTCTCCAAAATTAGGCGATAATCACCCGCTATTCCGCAACCCCGCCGCCAACCCGTTGATGGTGAGGTGGATTCCTTCGACCAGTGCCGGGCCGGTTTCTCCGGCGCGGTGGCGGCGCAGGAGGTCGATCTGGATGTGGTTCAGCGGATCGAGATAGGGGAAGCGGTTGCGGATCGAGCGGGCGAGGAGCGGGTTGCGCTCCAGAAGTTCCGTCTGCTCCATCACTATCAGCACGGCCTCCACCGTATCGCTCCACTCGTTGCGGATGCGCTGGAAGATGGTGTCGCCCAGCGCCCTGTCGCTCACCAGTTCGGCATAGCGTGAGGCGATGGCAATGTCGCTTTTTGCCAGCACCATATCCATGTTGGATAACAGCATCTGGAAGAACGGCCATTCCCTGGCCATGGCGCGTAACATGGCGAGGCCGGCATCCGGGCGGGCTGCTATCCAGGCTTTCACCGCCGAACCGAAGCCGAACCAGCCGGGCAGCATCAGACGGCATTGTGCCCAGCCGAACACCCATGGGATTGCCCGCAAATCCTCGATGCGGCGGGAATTGGTGCGCGAGGCCGGACGGCTGCCGATATTGAGGCTGGCGATTTCGCCGATCACCGTCGATTGCCAGAAGAACGTCTCGAAGCCTTCCGTTTCGTAGACCAAGGCGCGATACGCCTTGAAGGCGGTCGCCGACAGCTCTTCCATCGCAATGAGAAAATCGCTGTGTGGCGCGGCGTGTTGCGGTTGCAGCAGCATTGCCTCCAGGCTGGCGGCGGTCATGATTTCGAGGTTGCGCCGCCCGACTTCCGGATTGGAGTATTTGGCGGCGATCACCTCGCCCTGTTCGGTGATGCGGATGCCCGCCTGCACCGCGCCGCCGGGCTGGGCAAGGATCGCCTGATAGGCCGGGCCGCCGCCGCGCCCCACCGAGCCGCCACGCCCGTGGAACAGGCGCAGCCGCACGCCATGCTTGCGGAACACATCGATCAAGCGAATTTCTGCCTTGTAAAGCTCCCAGCCGGAGGTGAGAAAGCCGCCATCCTTGTTGGAATCGGAATAGCCGAGCATCACCTCCTGCACGCTGCCACGACTGTCGATCAGCCGCCTGTAGGCCGGAAGGCCGAGCAGTTCGTCCATGATCGTGCTGGCACGGCGCAGATCATCGATGGTCTCGAACAGCGGCACGATGTTGAGCGCCAGCTGTCCTTCCTTCGGGTCGAGCAGCCCGGCCTCCTTCAGCAGCATGGCCGGTTCCAGAATGTCGGAAACACCGCCTGTCTTAGAGATTACATAATTCGGCACGGCGGCTTCGCCGTACAGCGTCCTCGCCCTGGCCGCCTCGTGCATGATCGCCAGTTCGGAAGCGGTTTCCGTTGTGTAAGTGGCAAAGGGGGAGGCGAGTGGGCGCAGGGTCGTGAGTTCCCGGCACAACAGAGCGATGCGTGCCGCCTCGTTGAGGGATGTATAGCCTGTACCGGGTTGGGCGGTTTCGAATAGGTCCGCCATAACCCGTTCATGCACGTCAGAATTCTGACGCAAATCCAGTCCGGCGAGGTGAAAGCCGAACACGTCCACAGCCCGGCGCAACGCTTGCAGCCGCCCGCGCGCCAGAAGCCGTGCCTTGTTGGCGACGAGCGAACGATGGACGGCATCGAGATCGGCCTTGAACTCGCCCGGCTTTTCGTAAGCGACGGACGGCGCATCGTCCTGTGCTGCCTCCGGCTTGTCCGACCCCAACCTGAGATGCCGCGCCGTCGCCTTAAGCCGCTGAACAATGCCATAGATGACGCGGCGATAGGGCTCGCGGGTATGTTCCGGCGCGGGGTCGGGCGAGCGGTCTGACAACTCCCTGATCTCCCCGGAAATGCCGACCAGGGTCGAATCAAGCGACAACTCGTTGCTTAAAAAAGCCAGTTCCCTGAAATAGTGCGCGAAGACGCACTCACTCTGCATCTGCATGGCGCGGGCGAGCATATCAGCGGTGACGAACGGATTGCCATCACGGTCACCGCCTATCCAACTGCCCATGCGCAGGAACGAGGGAAGTTCGCTCTCTTCACCTACCTGAGGTTGTCCAGCGGCGAGGGCGTCCTCGATCATCGCGTAAACCTGCGGCAATTCCCGCAGAAACGTGTAATCGTAGAACGACAGGCCATTGGCGATCTCATTTGCCACCCGCAATTTCGATAAACGCAGAATACTGGTCTGCCACAGGATATGCGCGGCGCGGCGTAATTCGTCCTCGTTGGCGGCGAGTTCTCCCGGCGTCAGGCGGGTACGGTCACGGCGGGCGAGGAGCCGGGCGATATCCATCTCCCGGTCGAGGGTACTCTTGCGGCGCACTTCTGTCGGATGGGCAGTCAGCACCGGGCTGACGCGGACATGTCCTAGCAGTTCCATAACCGCGGCCGGAGACATGCCGGAGGCGAAGATGCGCTCCATGGTGCGCTTGATACTGCCTTCGCGCGGCGCGGCGCCGGCGGCGCGATGGGCACGGGTGCGGCGGATATGATGCTGATCTTCGGCGATATTGGCGAGATGCGAGAAATAGCCAAATGCCCGGACGATGCTGGCCGTGACCGCGTGCGGCAGACCGGTGAGCAGAACGGAGAGTTCACGACGCGCCACTTCGTCGGCATCCCGGCGAAATCGCACCGAGGTCTTCCGCACCTGTTCGACCACGTCGAACACCCCCTCGCCTTCCTGCTCGCGCACCGTATCGCCGAGAATCTCGCCGAGAAAACGGATATCGGCACGTAATGGCAGATCCTTTTCCGGCGTGCTCGAATCAACAGCTGGTCTGCGTCCTGATTTTTGCGGCATTTCAACTATTCCTTGCAGAATACAACCAGCAGCTTTGTCGTTCATGCGTCTACCCTTGGAGTTTAGGGCATCCATGCGCTGCTGTCCGGCTGTTTTATTCAGCATGGCGTGAAAATCTCACAAACTTCATGCAAGCCAAGAACTTTTGCAGGCGAAGCGATCATTCGGGATTGCGCCTCCCGAAAAAACCATTACCTGAAATGGGGCCTTACTTTCGTCACAGAGGCAACGCCTTTCTGGCAGCGAAACAATTCGAGACAACGGTCCGGCTGGCGCAACGGCAGGGCCACGCAAGCGAACCAGCCCTATCCCCGGATATGGCAAAGGGTCACCGATCAAGAGGATCAAGATCATGCCGACCATCGCCCTTGTCGACGACGACCGCAATATTCTCACTTCCGTCGCCATTGCCCTGGAAGCCGAGGGCTATCGCATCCAGACCTACACCGACGGCGTTTCCGCCCTCGATGGCCTGAAGCATTCCCCGCCGGATCTGGCGATCTTCGACATCAAGATGCCGCGCATGGACGGCATGGAGTTGCTGCGCCGCCTGCGGCAGAAATCGGATCTTCCGGTCATCTTCCTCACCTCGAAGGACGAGGAGATCGACGAACTGTTCGGGCTGAAGATGGGCGCGGACGATTTCATCCGCAAACCATTCTCGCAGCGCCTGCTGGTAGAGCGCGTCAAGGCGGTATTGCGCCGCTTCGCCCCGCGCGATCAATCGGCTCCGCGCGAGCCGGACGCCAAAGCGCTGGAGCGGGGGATGCTCGTCATGGACCCGGAACGGCATACCTGCACCTGGAAGGGCGAGCCGGTAACGCTAACGGTCACCGAGTTCCTGATCCTCCAGGCGCTGGCGCAGCGACCGGGCGTCGTGAAAAGCCGCAATGCCCTGATGGATGCCGCCTATGATGACCAAGTTTACGTCGACGACCGCACCATCGACAGCCACATCAAGCGCCTGCGCAAGAAGTTCAAGGCGACCGACGACGATTTTGACATGATCGAAACCCTGTACGGCGTCGGCTACCGCTTCAAGGAAAGCTGAGGCTACTCTTTGCAGACGATTTGAAGATGCGTGGAAAGGCAACGCGGGATAGAATAAAGAACGGCAGGCGCGGCAGAGTTTCCGCGCCGTCCCCGCGATCGAGGGGCTGAGATTGACCGAACGACCCAAACCGCTCGAACAGACCGATGGCGGCGCATCGCCATTCCGGCGGGCCGTGCGGCTACGGCGTCTCGGTCGTTCCTTACGCTGGATGTCTTCGACTCTGACGCGGCGGATCATCGTTCTCAATCTTGCCGGTCTCGTGGCGCTGATGCTGGGCTTCCTTTTCCTGAGTCAGTTCCGTGCCGGGCTGATCGACGCGCGGATGCAGAGCCTGCTGATCCAGGGAGAAATCATTGCCGGAGCTATCGCCAATTCCGCCACCTACGACACCGATACGATCTTCATCGACCCGAACCACCTTCTCCAGCTCGAACTCGGCGAAACCGGCGGGCTAGGCGACGACCTCGCTTCGCCGCTGGAATTCTCCATCAACCCGGAACGGGTGGCGCCGGTGTTGCGGCGGCTGGTCTCCCCCACCCGTACCCGCGCCCGCGTCTATGACCTAGACGGAATGCTCCTGCTCGATTCCAGTGCGCTTTATTCACGCGGCGACATCCTGCGTCAGGATCTGCCGCCGGTGCCTGGGAACAAAAAAGGCTGGCTGGAGCGAAGCTGGGGTTGGCTGCGCGGACATTTCCAGTCCGACGCGCCGCCGGTTTCTGAAATCGGCCCGGCAGTCGCCAAGACTATGCCTGAAGTGCAGCAGGCATTGCGCGGCAACCGCGCCGACGTGGTGCGGGTGAACGCACGCGGAGAAACTATCGTTTCCGTCGCCGTGCCGATTCAGCGTTCGCGCACGGTGCGCGGCGTGCTGTTATTGTCGACGGAAGGCGGCGATATCGACGGGGTCATCTTTGCCGAACGCATGGCGCTCCTGCGGGTGTTTCTGGTTGCCGCCCTGGTGATGATCGTGCTGTCGTCGTTTCTTGCCGGCTCCATCGTCGTACCGGTTCGCCGCCTCGCTGAAGCGGCGGAGCGGGTGCGGCGCGGCACCAAGGCGCGGCAGGAAATCCCGGATTTCACTGATCGCTCCGACGAGATTGGCCACCTTTCCGGTGCCTTGCGCGATATGACACAGGCACTCTATAATCGTATCGAGGCAATTGAGAGCTTCGCTGCCGACGTGGCACACGAGTTGAAGAACCCGCTTACTTCCGTGCGCAGCGCCGTGGAGACCTTGCCGCTCGCCAAATCGGACGACTCGAAAAAGCGCCTGCTGTCGATCATCCAACATGACGTCAAACGTCTCGACCGCCTGATCACCGACATCTCCGACGCCTCACGACTCGATGCAGAACTCGCCCGCGACGATGCACAAAGCCTGAACCTCTCCAGACTGCTCGAAGCGGTTGCCGCAGTTTTCAACGAGAGGCGACGCGATGGCGATCCACTTACCGTGCTTTCGGTCGAAGGGGCGACTTCTGGTAAGGAATTCGTCATCTCCGGGCATGACAGCCGCCTCGGTCAGGTATTCAACAACCTCATCGACAACGCCCGCTCGTTCTCGCCGCCAGGCGGCACGGTGCGGGTATCGGTGCGGCGGAACGGTTCGCAGATCGAGACCACCGTCGAGGACGATGGCCCCGGAATCCCGGCACATGCCATCGATCGGGTGTTCGAGCGTTTCTATACCGACAGGCCTGAGCAGGGCTTCGGGCAGAATTCCGGCCTCGGCCTGTCGATTTCGCGTCAGATCGTCGAAGCGCATGGCGGGACAATCCATGCCGAAAACCGTTACGCTCCGGGACCGCAAACCGAAGACGAAAAACCGCTGGGCGCCCGGTTCATCGTCCGTCTGCCCGCGAGCACGCCATGACCGACAACCGGGCAGGCAAGCCAGAAAACGGTACGGAGCGAACAATCCACGCCGGTTGTATTCTCATCGGCGAAACCGGGATTTTGATACGTGGCGCGACAGGAGCCGGAAAATCGACCCTTGCCCGCGATCTCCTGACGAAAGCTCAAATGCGCGGCCTGTTTGCCCGCCTCGTCAGCGATGATCGGACGCAATTGCAGGCCACGCATGGCCGATTGATTGCCTGCCCCGTGGCCAGCATCGCCGGATTTATCGAAATTCGCGGTATCGGCATCATGCCAATGCCGCACGAACCGGCAACCATCGTCAGGCTCATCGTCGATCTGGCAGCTGCGGATGCTGTTCCCCGGATGCCGGAGGCTGATGACACGAGGGTCAGATTGTGCGGCGTGGTCATTCCCCGGCTCATTGTTCCCGAGCGCGGCAATGGCGCGGAGATCGTATTGGAGCGTATCGTCCGACCGGAGGCTTTCCCATTCGAATAATTTCTGACGGCGCACGGGTTTCCCCAGAAACTCGCCTGGCCGGTTTTGCTTCCGCTTGACAAGCGACAGCCGCATTGCAGATGCAGGGAAGGCTGAAATCGCTCCATAGAAAGGCGATGGCGCATCGAAAGGGCGGGTCTTGTCGTCGTTCCGGTTCATCCATGCGGCGGATATCCATCTCGACAGCCCGCTTATCGGCCTTGCCGGGCAGGAAGGAAGTGCCGCGAACCGCATCCGTGCCGCCACCCGGGAATCGTTCGATGCCCTGATCGAACTGGCACTCAACGAGGAAGTGGATTTTCTCGTCATTGCCGGCGATCTTTATGACGGCGACTGGCGCGATTTCAAAACCGGCCTGTTTTTTGCGCGGCAGATGGGCCGTCTCGCCGAAGCCCGGATTCCGGTTTTCCTGCTGCACGGCAATCACGACGCGCAAAGCCAGATCACCCGCCGCCTTTCCCTGCCCGGTAACGTCACGACGTTCCCGGCACGCCGACCGGAAACGTTCAGGCTCGACAAACTGGGGGTAGCGCTGCATGGCCAGAGTTATCGCCAACGCGATATGCCTGATAACATGAGCGCCGCCTACCCTCCACCCGTCGCCGGAATGTTCAATATCGGCGTCCTGCATACCGGGCTTGGCGGCATGGCGGGCCATGCGAATTATGCTCCTTGCACGCTCACGGACCTTACCGGCAAGGGCTACGATTACTGGGCGCTTGGCCACGTTCACCAAGGTGCGGTGTTGAACGAAACGCCGCATGTCGTCTTTCCCGGTAACTTGCAAGGCCGCCACATTCGCGAGACCGGCCCGAAGGGCGCGGTTCTGGTGACGGTGCGGGGCGGCGAAGTGCGCGCGCTTTCGCCCCTGATTACCGATACCGTGCGCTGGGCCTTCGTGCCGGTTTCCGTCAGCGGCTGCGTGCAGGTTGTCGATTGTATCGACCGGATACGGGAAGCCCTTGAAAAAGCCGTCGCAACACTCGCCGACGGACGCCTCCTCGCCTGTCGCATCGAACTGACCGGGCGTTGCGAAGCTCATGACGGCCTTCTGGCCTCAAGCAACATGCTGCTGGCCGAGGCGCGCGCCGCCACATTGGCGCTTGGCGAGGAAGCGGCATGGGTGGAGAGGGTGATCGTCGCCACGACCCCCGCAATCGACCCGGAAATTCTACGCGCCCGCAACGAAGCGCTCGGTGACTTGCAGTCCATGCTGACGGAGGCTGGGAATGATCCGGTTTTTCTGGATTCGCTCGTGACGGAAATCGGCGATTTTCTGCGCAAACTACCGCATGAACTTCGCGCTGAGCCGGATGACGCTCTTTTGAAAGCCGCGCTCGCAGGCGATCATCTGGCCGTGGCCGATATTGCCAGCCGCTATCTGATGGCGCGACTGACCATGGGCGAGGAGTGACGTATGCGCATCCGCCGCCTTAACCTCATCCGATACGGCCATTTCACCGGTTTGACTCTCGATCTGCCGACGCACTACCCGGATCTGCATATCGTTTTCGGTGTAAACGAAGCGGGAAAATCGACGGCGCTCAGCTCTATCGAGGATGTGCTGTTCGGAATTCCGCAAAATACGCCGCTTGGATTTCTGCATGAGCGCACAGACCTGCTACTTGGCGCAGAACTGGAGCGGGATGGCAGCACTTTGGCTCTGCATCGCCGGTCGGGTCGCAAGGAAACATTGCTTTCGCCGCAGGGTCTGCCCTCTCCTGCGGGCGAAACAGCACTCTCAACGCTGCTCGGCGGCGCCGACCGTGCTTTCCTGACGCGCATGTTCAGCATGAACCACCAGCGGCTGCATAGCGGCGGACAGGAGATCATTGAGGCGAAAAGCGAAATCGGCCAGATGCTGTTTGCCGCCGGAACGGGGCTGGCGGGTCTGCGCGAAACCTTGGCCGCGCTGGCGGAGGAAGCCGATGGGCTTTGGGGGCCTCGTCGGGCCGCGCACCGAACCTGGTACAAGGCAACTGACAGGCTCGACACGGCGGATCGGGCATTGCGCCTAGACACGATCACCGCCGCGCAATGGCATGAGGCTAAAACTGCATATGACGAGGCTCATGAGCATTACACGGCTCTGGAGCGCCAAATCGAAGAATTGACCGCCGAACAAAGCAGGCTTGCGCGCCTGCGGCGGGTTTTTCCCTTCATTCGCCACAAGATGGAACTGGAAGCAAAGATTGCCGCTCTGGGCGAAGTTGCCGCCCTGCCGGAAGATGCGCGGCAATTGCTACAGGACTCGGAACGAAGCATTGCAGATGCCTCAGGAAGAATCGAAGAGCTGACAGACCAACTCGAAGCCTTGCGCGCAAGCCGTGACGTTCTGACAGTCAATGCGCGCTTGCTCGACAGAGAACAGGAAATCACTCTCCTGAACGACCGCCGCGTCGCTATCCAGAAAGAGCGCAGCGATCTGCCGAAACGGCGTGCGGAACTCACTGCCGTCGAAGCTCAGCTTCGACGGCAGGCGGCGGATCTGGATTGGGAAACGGACGACATAGACGCTCTCGCCTCCCGTATGCCATCCCCTGCAAAGGTCGGCGTCGTCCGCACCCTTCAGACACGAAAAGGGGAACGGTTCCAGAAGGAGAAAACGGCGCGGGATGCCTTGAGCGAAGCAGAGATACGGCTCGCCGATCTGCAACGCCGCCGGGAAGCCATGGCCATTCCCGCCGATGTTGTCAAACTGGCAGCAATGGCGCGCGTCGCCCGTGGCACGGGCGACCTGACGCTGCGGAGCGCCGCGGCCCTGCGCGAAAGCGATATGGCGCAGGACGAATTCACTCTCAAACTGGCAACGATGCGTCCAGCCATGACAGAGGAAGCGCTCGTCAAAACCAGTTTCCTTCCCTCACCGGAAACGGTGCGGGAGCATCGCGACCGGGGGCGGGAGCAGGATCAAGCCGTCGCTAGAAACAGAGAGGCGATAGAAACCACCGAACGGGAACTTAGCCGCCAGCGTAAGGAAATCCTGCGGCTAGCCGGAACCGGCGGCGCTGTCGCACTGGGCGATCTTGCTGCCGCGCGACAGCATCGCGACACAGGCTGGAATCTGATCCGCCGCCATTTCATCGAAAGCTCACCGGTACCGGAGAGCGACATCCGTGCTTATTCCAGCTCAGCGGAAGTCCTCACCCAGATATATGAGCAGGCAGTCCAGACAGCCGACAACCTCGCCGATCGGCGGTTCGATACGGCTGAGGCGACAGCACGGTTGGCTCATGTCACCGAGACGATTGCCGGGCTGGAAGAGACTCTTCGGGAATTGGCTGCCGAAACGGCTGTTCTTGATGAAAACCGTCGCGCCCGTGGCAGAGAATGGCGTGACCTGTGGTGCGACGCACCGTTCGCCCCCCTTCCTCCTGATGAAATGCTGCACTGGATGGCGGCGCGAACGGAAGCCCTGACCCTGATCCAGCAGCGGAATGCGGCACAGCGGCAATGGGAAGCCCTGCGCCAGGAAGAAAGCACGATCCGCTCCGGCCTTCTCGGCGAGATCGACGCAATCGGCGTCGATGCCAGTGCCTATGCCGACCAGCCACTTGCCGTATTGATCGAAGTTGCCTTCGACATGGTGCGCCAGCACGAAAAAACAGCAGACGAAAGCAGGCGGCTTACGGAAGAAATCCAGCAGGCGGAGCGCGACACTGAACGCAAGGCCGAGGCGCTCGTAGCGGCGGAAGCGGCAAAAAATGACTGGCGTGGGAGCTGGAAAAATGCACTCGCCGCTCTTGGTCTCGACCCGGCAGTTCCGTTCGAGGCCGTTACCGGCCAGATCGACACTTTCGAGAAGATGCGCGAAAGCATTGCCCGGATACACTCCCTGCGGCATGAACGTATCGGTACGATTGAACGCGATTTGACCGCCTTCGCCGAAGATACTGCCGCCCTTGCCGGGATGCTCGCCCCAGATCTTGCCAGCCTCCAGCCAGACGACGCTGTGCTGCAAATCAAGCATCGCCTTGATGAAGCAATGCGCATCCATACCCTCAAGGTGCAGAAGACTGAGGACATCACCGTACTTGAGCAGAAGATCACAGATCGTGAAGCGGCGTGTCGGGAAGCGCGTGCACAGATCGGGCGACTTGAGGCGGCGGCAGGCGTCTTAGGTATCGACAATCTCAGGGCAGCTATCGAACGCTCTGCCCGCCGGCTCACCCTCGATGCGGATAAAACGAAGCAGATCGAGGAACTCCGTGTCCAGGGCGACGGACTATCCATTGCCGAACTGGAACAGGAATGCGCCGCCATCGACATCGACCGGATAACACAACGCAATGCCCTGCTGGGCGAGGAATTACGGGATTTGCAGGCGCGGTTTCTGGAGGCCCGCGACAGGCGGACCGAAACCCGGCGCGTCTTCGAGGCCATCGGCGGCGACGACCGGGCGGCGCGGGCCGCAGCGGCGCGGCAGGAGGCTCTGGCTGACATGCGGCTTGCCGCAGAGCATTATGTCCGCGTCCGTTCCGCCGCCCTGATGCTGCATTGGGCCATCGACCGCTATCGCCGCGATAAACAGGCACCGTTGCTGCAACGCGCCGGAGAATATTTCGCGCTGCTCACCAGCGGATCGTTCCACGCCTTGCGGGTCGGCTTTGACAAACAGGATCGCCCGCATCTCAACGGCGTACGCCCGGACAATTCAGAGGTTCCGGTATCGGGAATGAGCGCGGGCACTGCCGATCAGCTTTATCTGGCGCTGCGGATTGCCTCAGTAATGGATTACCTCAACAGATCGCCGTCGCTGCCGTTCATCGCAGACGATCTGTTCGTCAATTTCGACGACCGGCGGGCTGCTGCCGGTTTCCGGGTTCTGGGGCGTCTGGCGGAAGCGACGCAGGTGATCGTCTTTACTCATCACCACCATCTCGTGGAGATTGCCCGCGAAACCCTCGGCGCATCGATTCCTGTCCTGACTCTCGATGGGCAGTCCGCACGGCTTTGAGCCGGATCAATTATGCCCGAATTGTGGCCACCTCGCTTCATAGTAAGCATAACTCTTTGATTTTATTATTATATTATTAAAACTTGCTGCAATTCGCACGATTGCGCCGCATCACACGAATGGTTATGATGACCTTCTCTGATCACGAGGGTTCAACGATGAATAGTTTTCGTGCCGCCACTGTGTTTGCCGCCTGTCTGGCCTCGGTCATCATTGCCGGAGCGGGTTCGGCGCAAAGTCAGGGATTCGGCGGCTGGAACGACAAACCGGCGCAACCCGCTCAACCGATGCCCAAGCCACAACAGGAAAAGGTATTTCCCGTCGGTGCTACTTGGGTGGCGATCAGCCTGAAAGGCAAACCATTCGGCGGTGACCGGCCAACTTTTATCCTCGACTCGCAATTTCGGATGCGCGGCTTCGGCGGTTGCAACACCTTTTCCGCCACCTCATACCCATTGCGCGAACAACATCTGGCGGTAGGACCGCTCGCGTTCACCAAGAAGCAGTGCGACAAGGCGACCATGGCATCGGAACAGGCCTTTCTGCTCGCCATGCGCACATCCGTGACCTGGGATATCGAACAATCCATTCTGGTGGTCAAGACGCAGAACGGCGAGTTGCGCTTCGAACGGGCGCTGTAAACCCGGCAGTGATTTTTCGAAAATGAGAGAGCGAGACTGGTGACGACACCTGTCCGGTGAGGATCGTGGAACAGGGAAATGCTCGTTTATCGTCCTGATAATCGGCATAATCCTGTTTATCGCACAATATGGTTGACATATCGAACAAACTTGGGCATCACTCATACCGTTCGAGAATGGGCCATCAGGTGCATTCGGCCAAACCAGAAAAAGTGTCAGGCGTCTCGATGTCCGCCAAGGCAAAGCAAACAACAACCGGCATTAACCGAAGCCTCAACGATCCATCCAGCCCGGAGTCGGCAACCTCGTCGGCCCAGGCTCTGATCCGTTTTGAAGGCGTCTCCAAGACGTTCCCTGCCCGCAAGGGCGGGGAAGCGTTCACGGCACTGAAAAATATCGACCTTGCCGTACAAACGGGATCGATCCTCGGCGTGATCGGTCGTTCCGGCGCGGGAAAATCGACCCTGATCCGCCTCGTCAACGGGCTGGAGCGGCCAAGCTCCGGACGCATCGTCGTCGACGGCATCGATATTTCTGCCTTGTCGGAAGCAGATCTGCGGCAGACCCGCCGTTCCATCGGCATGATCTTCCAGCACTTCAACCTGCTGTCGTCGCGCACCGTCGCCGGAAATGTCGCGTTTCCCATGGAAATTGCCGGACGGGGCAAAACAGAGATCGACACCAAGGTAACGGAACTCCTGGATCTCGTCGGTCTTGCCGACAAGCGCGACCGTTATCCGGCTGAACTTTCCGGCGGTCAGAAGCAGCGCGTCGGCATCGCCCGGGCGCTCGCCAACAGCCCGAAAGTGCTGCTCTCGGACGAGGCGACTTCGGCCCTCGATCCAGAAACCACCTATGCTATTCTCGATCTGCTGAAGCGCATCAACGCCGAACTGAAGCTCACTATCCTGCTCATCACCCATGAAATGTCGGTGATCCGCTCGATTGCCCGCGAGGTGGCGGTGATCGACGGCGGCGGCATTGTCGAACAGGGCGAATCCTTCGACATCTTCACGCGACCCCGACACGACGTAACGCGCTCGTTCCTGGCACAGGAGACCGGCCATGCGCTGCCAAGCTATTTCGCCGCGCATATGAAGCCAGCCCCCGTTCCCGGCGGCCAGGTGATCGTACGCATCGGTTTTCGCGGCCCCAACGCCACGACCCCGGTTCTGGCGCGGCTGGCGCAGGACAAGGGCATCGCTGTCAACATCATGTCCGGCACAGTGGACGAAATCGCCGGACGTCCGTTCGGCACACTGGTGGTCGGTGTGCCGAACCAGCCGGAGATCCTGAACGCAACGCTCGGCTATCTCGCCGACCTTGAACTCGACGCGGAGGTGCTTGGCTATGTTGGATAATTTCGCCGGTTTTTCTGCCCTGTTCGATGAGGTATTGCGGAAGTTCCCCGTATTGCTGGATTCCACGCTTGAGACCTTTTACATGGTCGCGATTTCCGGGCTTCTCGGCGCAGTGATCGGAGTACCGCTAGGAATATTTCTTGCGACATCCGCCGAAGGGGAGTTGTTTGCCTCTCCGGCGATCAACCGTATCTTCGGCTTTATCTCGAACGTCATTCGTTCCCTGCCGTATCTGATCCTGTCGATTTACCTGATCCCGTTGACGACGATGCTCGTTGGCGGCTTCATCGGCACCAAAGGCGCCATCGTCACGCTGACCATTGCCGTGGCGCCGTTCATCGCGCGGGTAACGGAAAGCTCCATCCGGGAAGTGGACCAAGGTCTGTCCGAGGCGGCGCGCGCCTATGGAGCGACACCATGGCAGATCGTCACCAAGGTTCTGCTTCCTGAAGCTTTGCCTGGTCTCATCCTCGGAGCAACGCTCTCGATCATTTCGTTGATTGGCTATTCCGCCGTTGTCGGCCTGGTCGGCGGCGGCGGGCTCGGAGCGCTGGCGCAGAATTATGGCCTCAACCGCTGGGATTGGGTCATTATGAATGGTGTAGCGATTATCCTGGTCGTCGTCGTGCAATGCCTGCAAAGTTATGGAGATCGCCTGTCGCGCCGGTTCAACCGAAGAGTTCGCGGCACATAATGGCTCACTATTATCGTTTTCATGCAATCCATCAAATTCCAAAGGAGAAACGCCTATGTCGTTGAAAAAGTGGGGCCTTGCCGCTCTGTTCGTCCTCGCCGCCTTTCCCACTGCAGCTCAAGAGAAGACTATTGTCCGGCTCGGCGTAACGCCGGGTCCGCACGCTCAGGTGTGGGAATTCGTCAAGCCGATTGCAGCCCAGAAGGGCATTGATCTGAAGATCACCGAGTTCTCCAATTATATCCTGCCCAACGAAGCGCTGAATTCGGGCGAGATCGACGCCAATTCGTTCCAGCATCAGCCGTATCTCGATAATCAGGTAAAGGGACGCAACTACAAAATCGTCTCTGTCGCCCGCAACATCACCTTCCCGCTCGGCGTCTATTCGAAAAAGTTTAAAACCTGGGCCGAGGTGCCGGACGGCGCACGCATGACGATCCCCAACGATCCGACCAACGGCGCGCGCGCCCTGCTGCTGCTTGAGAAGAACGGCATCATTAAGCTGAAATCCAGCGTCGATCTGCTGCCGACCGTGTTCGACATCACAGAGAACAAGAAGAATATCAAGATCATCGAGATCGACGCCGCCATGTCGCCGCGTGCCCTTGACGATGCGGATGTCGGCGCGATCAACGGCAATTACGCCGCCACCGCCGGTCTGGATGCCGCCAAAGACGCCCTCCTGCGCGAGGATGCGACCGGCCCTTACGCCAACATCCTCGTCGTGCGCGAGGCCGACAAGGACAAGTCGTGGGTGAAGATTTTGCGCGAAGCATATGAAACCCCGGAAACCAAGGCGTTCATCGAGAAGACCTTCAAAGGCTCCATCGTTCCGGCATGGTAAGCAGAACGCGCCGCTGCAACACGCGAAAAGCCGGGCAAAAGTCCGGCTTTTTTCATGCTCAAGAAGCCGACGACGCTTCCATTCGGCTTTGCGTGAGTAGCCATTATCGGGATTTGATTGACCAGATCACCATCGCCCAGTGCTGGATCGAAAGCTGACCGCGTGGGATGGCCGGGCCGGTTGAATCCTTCCGGCCTAACCGTCGACAAGGGCGAAGCAGACACTCTCGTGAGCCTGTGCGGTATGCCGCTACGCAGAACCGGCCCGACGGCCTTCGAGACGCGACTGAAAAACTATTCGCTGCAGCAGGAACTGGACCTGATTTTTCTGCGACCCGTCAAGCGGTGATGAATCCGCCTCACGTCGGGAACGACGAGAACTGATCGGCCACCGCAAGCCAGCGCCCATTTTCGCGCACCAGGAAGAACAGGTCGCGTCCGGTATGTCGAGGCGATGGCCGTTCATCTCGAAAACGATGTCGTAATAATAGCTGGCGACGGTAGCCTCACCGTAAACTCGGATCACGGTTCGCGCTCCTCCCAGTGGAGAGAATCCGGGTCGATTGCGCAAAGCCTTGCCAGCCCTCGATGCAGGCAGCAGCGCCATCGCGGCCTAGACGGTCTACCGGCGTCACAGCGATCATTTTAAATGATAAAATTCCTTGAAATGGGCAACGCGGCTATTCATCAAGTATTTACTCGCGATACGGGTAAAGCTCCAGACTTCCTGTCGAACGGGATCGCCAAAACAAATGGTCATGAAATTGCTCAAAAGAAGGGAGCATTACCGGGACGCGCCGCTGCCGCTCAGTGGATTAGCCGGATCCCAAACGTAATGCATGGTCTCGAACCGCATGGCATGGACATCGACCATCAATAAGCGCCGCACCATACTCTCGCCGAAGCCGGTGATGGCACGGATCACTTCCATCGCCATCAGGCAGCCCATGGTGCCGGCGAGCGCACCAAGGACACCAGCCTCGGCGCAGGTTGGGATTGTGCCAGGCGGTGGCTTGTCGGGAAACAGGCAGCGATAGGTCGGGTTTGGCCTGCCGTCCGGCCCGGTCTCATGAGCGCGGATCGTCGTCAGCGTGGCGTCGAACTGGCCAAGCGCCGCCGTGACCAGCGGTTTCCTCTCGTAAAAACAGGCATCCGACACTGCATAACGGGTGGTGAAATTGTCGGAGCCGTCGGCGATCACATCGTAGCCGCGCACGAGATCACGGGCGGTTTCCGGCAACAACCGTTCGGGGTGCGTCTCCACCGTGACGTTCGGGTTGAGGGCGCGGATACGCTCCGCCGCGCTCTCAACCTTCTTCCGCCCGATATCGGGGGTGGAATGGATCACCTGCCGTTGCAGATTCGACAGGGAAACGATGTCGTCATCGACGATGCCGAGCGTACCGACGCCGGCGGCAGCAAGATATTGCAACAGCGGTGACCCAAGGCCACCCGAGCCGATGACCAGCACCTGCGCCGCCTTCAACTTCGCCTGTCCGGGGCCGCCGATGTCGCGCAGCACAATATGTCGGGCATAGCGGTCGATTTCTTCGTCTGAGAGCGCCATGGGAGGGTCCGAACCTGATGGCGGATGCCGGGAAGCCACGAAGACTTATGGAATCCGCGAATACACATGGGCAGCAAGCTTACACGGTGAACGTGTAAATGTCCCGCGTTGTGCGACGACACGATGAAACGAATAAGTGCACAGCGCCGTTTAATCCTGTTCTTACAATTGGTTAACGATACAGACAGCGATAGCCCGGCCTTTATCGCGATAAAGCGCACAAATCGTGCCGCCTCCCTCTTGTCAGAAGGCGGCAATTGACGGCACAATCTCCGATAATCGTCCAGGTATTTGAAAACCAGAAAGTTTAAGTGCTTTATCAGCGGGGAAACGTCCATGACTATCCTGATTGCATCCGCCTGGGACGCCAAGCCATGGGTTGACCGTTTCAATGCCCTGCTGCCCGAGCGCGGGATCGTCGTTCTCGGCGAGCCGTTCGACCGCAGGGCGGTGCATTACGTCGCCGCTTGGGCGCCACCGCCGGGCAGCCTTGCCGGATTACCCAATCTCGACGTTATCTTTTCGCTCGGGGCGGGTGTCGATCATCTGATGAGCGACCCGCGCCTGCCGGAAGACGTGCCGATTGTCCGTGTCATCAACCCGGACCTCACCACCCGCATGAGCGAATATGTCGTGCTGCATTGCCTGGCGCAGCTTCGCGAACACGATCTCTATACACGCCAGCAACGCCAGAAACTCTGGACCCGGACATCCAATCCGCCTGCCGCAGCAGATGTGCGTGTTGGGATCATGGGAATGGGCGTTCTCGGGCAGGATGCGGCGCGCAAGCTGAAAACGATGGGGTTCGACGTCGCAGGATGGTCGCAGAGCGGGCGGCCTGTCGACGGTATCCCGATGTTCGCCGGACGGGAGGATCTCGGCTCGTTTCTCAATCGCACCGACATTCTGGTCGCGCTCCTACCGCTGACGGAAGTGACGCGGGGTATCCTCAATCTTGACCTGTTCGGGCAATTGGCACGCGACGGTCGCCTCGGCGGCCCGGTACTCATCAATGTCGGGCGCGGCGGACTGCAGAAGGAGAGCGACATTCTTGCTGCACTTGACGGCGGAATCCTGAAAACAGCGGTACTCGATGTGTTCGAGACCGAACCGCTACCGCCGGAATCGCCTCTCTGGGCGCATCCGAGCGTTATCGTCACCCCGCACAATTCTGCCGTCAGCACCCCGGACGCTACAGTCCGTTACATTGCTGAATCCATCCGGCGCTATGAGGCAGGGGAAGCGTTGCAAGGGATGATCGACCGCGGAAGGGGCTATTGAACGGGTAAGATGGAGAATTCCTGACCGCTCCAGCAAGCAACACGACCATGACATACGTCTGCGTTAGGACGTGTCTTTACGTGTGCATGGCCTATTTTAGCTTTGGAAGAGCCTTACGCCCAGAACCCAAGGGGCCGCGCATGTCGCAGTTCGACTGGAACGATCTCCGATATTTTCTTGCCGTCGCCCGCAATCGACGACTGACATCGGCAGCGAAGAAACTCAAGACCGACCATGCAACCGTATCGCGACGCATTACGGCCTTGGAAACCGCGTTGCAGACCAAGCTGTTTGACCGCAGCCCGCAAGGATATGCGCTGACAGCGCAAGGCGAAAAGCTCCTTGCCAAAGCGGAAGCGATGGAGGAACAGGCGCTCAAGATATCCTCGAAGATCGGCGGCTCTGATGTTGCGTTGTCTGGAACGGTGCGCATCGGCTGTTTTGAGGGACTGGCCAAGATATTTCTGGCCCCCAGGTTGCCAAAACTAGCCAAACGGTTCCCTGATCTTGACGTGGAACTTTTCCCTTTATTATTACGTACATCCCCACTGAATCGTGATATCGATATTGTTATAACATCAATTCAAGATAAAAATCCAAAAATATCGAGCGAGTTGTTTGCAACGATAAAACTTAATTTATATGCAAGCGCATCATATATTGAACACTCTCCTTCAATTAATAATATTGCCGATCTGAAAAATCATGTAGCAATTACTTATCCTGAACACCCCCTTATCCAGCATTCTCTTGATGCTTTATATCAGCTCTGCACCAGAGAATCCATACAACTACGTAGTGCAAGTATATTTACATTGGTAGAAATTGCACTCTCTGGAGGCGGCCTCTGTCTAATACCAAACTATGTTGCAGATACTGAACCAAAGTTAATTCAGCTTTTCCCAAATGAAATCTCAGTATCCATACAATTGTGGCTTTCTGTTCTTGAAGCACAGAAGAATATCGCCAGAATTCAGTCTGTCATAAAGTTTCTGAACCGCGAAGTCCGGTCTCCGTCCGCACGATCGATCCTCATGCCTCCCTAACCTCCATTCTCACTGATCCCCACCACACCAGTGCTTCTGCTTTTTCGCCCTGGCGTCCGAGCCGGAGCGCATGGGAAGGACAAAGCCTTCAGAGAGCAGGATTTGGCCGATTTCGTGCCCTTCGACGGTCAGGTGCCCGAGTGTCCGGCCATAGATATCGACGGCCATGCGCTCGATTTCTACTTCCTTGCCACGCAATAAAAGCACAAGCCGTGCCTTGGCCGCAGAACCCGCTTTCTCTTCAGCTTCACAGGTCGGTTTGCGGGTTTCCGGCGCATCGATATCGACAAGTCGCAGATGTTCGCTTTTGCACGGGTAAGGCGCACAGGGCAGCGCCACCGTGTCGCCGTCGATGACATAAATGGCGGAGCCGCTCATCCGCTCGTTACGTGGCCTAGGGTTCTCGCCAAGGGTGATTGCGGCTGCGGCAAGACCGGCAAGGATTATTGCGGAAAAAATGAAATCGGACCGAATCGCCATCGTCACCGCCAGTATCACCGCATGTCCGGAGCGGGGCAACATTGTCAACCGGGCTGATTTTGACTCTCACCCGCCAGATCCTGCAAAATCGGGCAATCTGGCCGGTCATCACCGGCGCAGCAATGGGAAAGGTGCTTGAGAGTCGCGACCACGCCCTGCATTTCGGAGATGCGTTGTTCGAGATCGACGATGCGGGCGGGACCGGCGCGGCG
>JAVBRX010000140.1:0-8241 GCA_031547465.1 Microvirga sp.
TTCGAGGATCAGGCCCATGGCAATGCCCGCCACAGGCTTGCGCAACGGCACGCCTGCATCCATCAGCGCCAGCGACGAACCGCAGACGGTGGCCATCGACGATGAACCGTTGGATTCGGTGATCTCCGACACCAGGCGGATCGTATAGGGGAACTCGTGCGCCGGGGGCAGCATTGGGTGGATGGCGCGCCAGGCGAGCTTGCCGTGGCCGATCTCGCGGCGCCCCGGCGAACCCATGCGGCCCGTCTCACCCACCGAATAGGGCGGAAAATTGTAGTGCAGCATGAACGGTTCGTCGTAGGTGCCTTCCAGCGCGTCGATCATCTGCTCGTCTTCGCCGGTGCCGAGTGTCGCCACTACCAGCGCCTGCGTCTCACCACGGGTGAACAGGGCCGAGCCGTGGGTGCGCGGCAGCAGGCCCGCTTCAGCGACGATCTTGCGCACGGTCTTGACGTCGCGTCCGTCAATACGCTTGCCATCGTCGAGAATGTTCCAGCGCACGATCTTGGCCTGGACATCCTTGAATACCGTCTTCACCTGCTCGGCTTCGAACTTCGCCTCGCCTTCAGCCGGGCAAAGCGCTTCCATCACCCTCGCCTTCACGGCGTCGACGGCGGCATAGCGCTCCTGCTTCTGGACGATCTGGTAGGCAGCGCGCAGATCCTTCTCGGCGATCTTCAGCACCGCCTTCTCAACGGCGGAGAGATCGGCGGGCTGGAAATCGCGCGGCTCCTTGGCAGCCTTTTCGGCAAGACGGATGATGGCGTCGATCACCGGCTGGAAATTCTTGTGGCCGAACATCACCGCGCCGAGCATCACCTCCTCGGAAAGCTCCTTCGCTTCCGATTCAACCATCAGCACCGCATCGGCGGTTCCGGCGACCACGAGGTCGAGAACCGACGATTCATATTCCGGCATCGGCGGATTGAGTTTGTATTCGCCATCGATATAGCATACCCGCGCCGCGCCGACCGGGCCCATAAACGGCACACCGGAGAGCGTCAGGGCGGCAGAAACGGCAACCATCGCCGTGATGTCGGGATCGCTTTCGAGATCGTGCGACAGCACCGTGGCGACGATCTGCGTATCGTTGCGATAGCCATCAATGAACAGCGGGCGGATCGGACGGTCAATCAGGCGAGAAACCAGAGTTTCGCGTTCGGTCGGACGACCTTCGCGCTTGAAATAGCCGCCCGGAATACGCCCGGCAGCGTACGTGCGTTCCTGGTAGTTGACCGTAAGCGGGAAGAAATCGAAGCCCGGCTTCGGCTCCTTCATCGAAACCACGGTGGCGAGCACGGTGGTTTCGCCATACGTCGCCATCACGGCGGCATCGGCCTGACGGGCGACCTTGCCCGTTTCGAGGACAAGCTTACGCCCGCCCCACATCAGTTCTTCGCGTTGAATATCGAACATGAACAGTGTCTTTCCTAAAACAATTCGGACAGCGGATGAGCCGACGTCATGTGCAAGACGGCAGGAAGCTCGTTTAGCGGCATCGCCGGACGGGATTACGTTCCGGGCCAGGCCGATGGTTCAAGCTGCCGGCGATCCTGCCATGGCTATCGCATCCGCTTCATCTGGTGGACGGCGCTACGCCGTCCTGTCGGGTTAGAGCCAGCAAGCTTGTAGAAATTGCCTGCCGGGACATTTGACCAAAGCGCCTTTGTGCGCTTGCCTTGTAAACATTCCGCCGGTCAAACGGAAAAAGCCGCCCGGGCGGAACCGGACGGCTGGAATTCGTTAGCGGCGCAGGCCGAGCCTGGCAATGAGAGCCTTGTACCGGCCTTCGTCCTTGCCCTTGAGATAATCGAGCAGCGAGCGGCGCTGCGAGACCAGCTTGAGCAAACCGCGCCGGGAATGGTTATCCTTGGTGTGCGTCTTGAAATGCCCGGTCAGGTTGGCAATGCGCTCGGAAAGAATCGCAACCTGCACTTCGGGAGAGCCAGTATCGTTGGCCTTCTGGGAAAATTCCTTAATGAGCGCGGCTTTACGCTCGTCAGTGATCGACATCGGTCATCCTTTCGCAATAATGGAAATCAGAAAACACACCGCCTTGGCCGTGCCAGGATGTCGTCCAGCAGGGTCAAACGGTGCCATGTTTCAGCCATCACGGACGGCTGCGCCTGTCGCCATGCCACAAAAAACATGGAAACGCTAGTGTCTTCCAGAGAAATGGCCTGAGATACGGTAAAGCCGTTAAATATTGCGGTTTCTCTCCGCTTCGCGCCGTCCAACCCGACGCGAGATGAAAAAGAATGCCGCTCCGCCAAGCGCGATGGCGGACATCATGTTCCTGAACCGTCATCCTTGCGGATCGGGCGGATGGTCACCGTTCCGGAGCCGGGAGTTGCGCCTTTGGCATATTTCGGAAACATAGCGTGATATGCCATCACCACGCTAAAAACGACGATACCGGCAAGGGCCCGAGAAAGAAGGCTTTGGGGCTTTTCATGTATCCTCCCGGGTTATGGCTTTTGATTGTTTCTTCGCGACCTCTTTTCCCTAACCGGGCTGAACCGGCAAGCTCCATGCCACTGGAGTTCCATGTCACTGGAAAAGTGCTGCCGCACACGTTTAAAGCGTTCTGCGTTCACACGGAACAGCAAAACGCTTTGCCGAAAAACAGCATGGAAAGACTGAAAAAATACTGTAATTCAGTGCATGGAAACGAGGAGAACTGAATGCGGAAGAGCAGTGCCGACGCGAAGGAAGAAAACGGTGCCGCCGAATATGGACCTTCGCCGGTCGAGATCATTGCCGGGCCTTCATCCAGCCGCCTTCTGATTCTGTGCGACCATGCCTCCAATTCCGGTCCCGCCGACCTCGGCACTCTCGGGCTGCCACCGAGCGAATTTGAACGGCATATCGCCTATGACATCGGCGCTGCAGTAATGACTCGGCGGCTGGCGGAGCGGCTGAACGCCCCGGCGATTTTAACGACCTTCTCCCGTCTGGTAATCGACCCGAACCGGGGACGCGACGACCCGACACTGGTAATGCGTCTGTCCAACGGTAGCATCGTCCCCGGCAACCGGTATATCGACGATGCCGGGATCGAGGCGCGGATCGCACGGTTCTATGCTCCCTACGACCAAGCCATCCAGCAGGCCATCGCCGCGGGCGAAGCCTGCGGTTACCCTCCCGCCATTCTGGCAATCCATAGTTTCACGCCAGTCTGGCGCAACTGGAAGCGCCCCTGGCAGGTCGGTATTCTCTGGGATGCAGACGACAGGATAGCTGCGCCGCTGATCGACGCGCTGCTTGCTCAAGGACTGACCGTGGGCGACAATGAACCCTATGATGGAGCGCTGGAAGGCGATACGATCAATCGCCACGCCACATGCAGGGGGCTGGCAAACGCCCTAATCGAGGTCCGTCAGGATCTTATTACTCAGGACCGGGATGCAGAAGTCTGGGCGGACCGCCTGTCCGAAATTCTCCGGCCTATCCTCAATGCGCAAACATGCCGCCAGATCAGGCATTACTCAACGCGAGCAGCTAGAGGACAGGGTAAAGCATTGAAATGACGAGTTATTGCCTGCCTCGTCTACGACAGCATCATTTATACTGCGCCGGTTATAGCCGAAAACCGCAGACACTTTTCAGCGCGCGCTATAGGCGCGGAAACATCGAAGAGCAGGCAAAAGAATCCGGTTGCTTTGCCGGTTGTGTTTAACTAGACCATTTATATGCCTGACATTTTTGAAAATATGACGGGCAGATTGACTGAACCGAGGCGCTAATAACGACCATGCGGGGGCGGAGGTACAAAAATTCTCTTTGCCGGGCAACCGAGGGAGAATAGGGGTTCACCGGGTCGCAGGTGTTTGCGGTGTTGCCGGATAGGCGAGGTTCGGCATGAGACGCATAGCTTGAAAAATGAATTAACACTGAGGAGTACGTCAGATGCGTTTGATGGTTATCGCAAGCGCCCTTGCACTTTCTTTCACTCTCGCCGGCTGCCAAACTGCCGAACAGTCCCTGTCCGATGCCCAAGCATCCTGTCAGGCTGACGGTTATCGGGTTGGAAGCAAGGCTTACAACAGTTGCGTCAAGCGCAGCTATAGCGCCAAGCGGCAAGATTCCGAAGTTGCCAGCGCTGCTGCAGCCGGGGCTGCCGCCGGCCTGATCGGTGGCGCCTTGATCGGGGCCGCCGCAACACGTAACAGCGGTTATTACTATCGCCCATATTATCGCTGCCGCGGCTGGGGCTGCTGGTAATCGTTCCGGCTACGCCGGAAGTCGCAGCCTCGAAGTGAACGAATATACTCCGGACTATCCGAGAGGATCGTCCGGAGTATTTTTTTGCTCACCCGCAATCCACATGGATAGAGCGATCGGCGGGCAAGGTATTTGCATGAACCCCGCCATACGTTAGAGCTAGCTGCCGGGACAGGATACCGGGGCCGCAAGTGCGTGCGCCGATTGGACCGATGATCGTTTGGTTTTCTTATATTACAGCATTTTTCCGCACCTGGCCGGTATCGACCCAGGCAGAAAATGCTTCAAGTCGAGGTTAGGAATGAACGAGAAAGTACAAACCGATTCCGTGGCGGCGGATCAATTGAGGGCGCTTATCGAGCGCATCGAGCGCCTTGAAGAGGAAAAGGCGGGCATCGCCGGCGACATCAAAGAGATTTACGGAGAGGCAAAGGGAACGGGATTCGACACCAAGGCCATCCGCAAGATCATCTCCCTGCGCAAGAAGGACCGTGCGGAGCGGCAGGAAGAAGAGGCGATCCTCGAACTGTACATGCAGGCCCTGGGAATGGCCTGAGACAGGCCATCGGCACTTCGTCCGGATGTTTGACTCCCATGAGAAAAAGCAGGCCGGACGATGCGCCGTGCCGGAACATGATAATGTGCGGATAACCGCACAACGAATATCCCCATTCCGGATTATCGGACATATCAGCCGCCTATCGCAGATAAAAACGGTAAAATATAAATAAATTCAATTAGTTAAATATCTGATCCCTATTTTTCGCTCACTCTATACTGGCATGAAAATTGCTCTGTTTCCGGAATATTCAACAAACCGGGGGCAACAATGAACACGGCTTCCTCAGTCTCAGCACACAAGAATAACTTACAGGGCTTTTCCATCTTGAGCATTCCCATCGGTCTTTGGGTTGCCATAGCCGCGATGATCGTGGTCGAGATGATCCCCATGCCAGGGCTGCCCGTCGCCGGGCAACACATGCTGGCGGTTCTGGCCTTCGCTATCATCGTCTGGATCAGCGAGGCCCTGGATTACACAGTGAGCGCCATCGTCATCAGCGCGCTCACCATTTTCCTCGTAGGCACCGCGCCGGATATTGCCCAACCGGACAAGATTGCCGGAACAGGTAAAGGATTGGCGCTGGCGCTCACCGGCTTCTCCAACTCCGCCGCCATCCTCGTCGCCGCAGCGACATTCATCGCTGCAGCGATGACCGTCACCGGTCTCGACCGGCGCATCGCCCTGGTGGTGATGTCGAAACTTGGAGCATCGTCGAAAACGGTGCTGATCGGCGCCATTATCGTCACGATCCTGCTGAGCCTGATCGTGCCGAGCGCCACGGCGCGGGTGGCATGCGTGGTGCCGATCATGATGGGCGTCATCGCCGCGTTCAAGGTGGACAGCAAATCGCGCTTCGCGGCTTCATTAATGATCCTGATCGCCCAGGCTACCAGCATCTGGAATATTGGCATCCAGACCGCCGCCGCGCAAAACCTTCTTTCAAAAGGCTACCTCGACAAGATGGTGCCTGGCCATGGCATCACCTGGATGGATTGGTTGATCGCCGGTGCGCCGTGGGCCATCATCATGTCCTTCGTGTTGTATTTTGTCACCCGGTATCTCATGCCGCCGGAGACGGAAACGGTCGAAGGCGGAAAAGCGGCCCTGAACCAGGAACTGAGGGCGCTGGGGCCGATCACGGGTGCGGAAATCCGCCTACTCATAATCTCCGTCTGCCTGCTGTGTTTCTGGGCCACGGAAAAGAAACTACACCCGTTCGATACCACATCGACGACGATCGTCGGCCTCGGCCTGATGCTGCTTCCCGGCGTCGGCGTCATGACTTGGCCGGACGTTCAGAAACGCGCTCCCTGGGGCACGATCATCATGTTCGCCGTCGGCATCAGCCTCGGGGGCGCACTCGTTGCCACCAAGGCGGCGCAATGGCTGGCGGATCACGTCGTGACCTTCTTCAGTCTCGGCAGCCTGTCCGGCATGGCGATTTTCGCCGTCCTGTCGATCTTCCTGATCCTCATCCATATCGGATTTGCCAGCGCCACGGCTCTGACATCGGCACTCATGCCCATCATGATCGGCGTATTGCTGGCGCTGCCTGCCGGAACCGTCAATGTGGCTGGGATGACGATGCTGCTTGCCTTCACCGTGAGCTTCGGTTTTCTGCTGCCTATCAACGCACCGCAGAACATGGTGTGCATAGGCACCGAAACTTTCACGGCACGGCAGTTCTCGCGCATCGGCATCTGGCTGACCATCATCGGCTTCATAATGTTGATGGTCATGGCCGCGACATGGTGGAAGTTCCTCGGCTGGATGTTGTGACCGTTACTGGATGGGAACGACGCAGTCGTTGTTGCGGCTGCTACATCTTCCGGCCAAGCGGAAGAGTTAAAGTGAACGACAGATAGCGAAAACGAGAATCTGGAACGGCTTCCGGTTCGAACGACCGGAGGCCGTTCCAAGTGACGCAGCATTATCATACTCCGCATACGGTCTTCACCGCCAAAGCTGCGCCGCCGACTGTTTGCCATCAATCAGGATAGCCACTGAAAATGATCGCCATTTCCATAGCCCATGTGAGGCGCCTTGCCGCCGATGTTTTCATCGATCATGGTTGCGCGCCGGATATTGCCAACGATCTCGCGGATCATCTGGTCGAAGCGGACAGGTGCGGCTTCTCCAGCCATGGTTTGTCTTTAATCCCGAAATATCTGCAGGATATCCGCAATGGCGAGGTCGATCCATCTGCCCGACCGGAACTGAAACGCAGCAAAGGCGCGCTGCTTCAGTTCGACGGACAGAAGGGCTTCGGCCAACATGTCGGGCGGGTCGTCATCCAGCGCGGTATCTTCGAGGCCAAGCGGTTCGGATACAGCATCATCACCCTGTCAAACGCACATCATCTCGGACGGCTCGGCCATTACGGATCGATCGCAGCGGATGTCGGCATGGCATTATTACTGTTTTCAAACGTCATGGGGCGCGAACCGACCGTCGCCCCCTGGGGCGGGGCTGCGGCCCGGCTGGCGACGAACCCCTTGTGCTTCGCTTGGCCCATGCCTGCCGGGCACGAGCCGGTCGTGGTGGACTTTGCGACAAGCAGTATGGCGCTCAACCGGGCGCGGGTCCAGGCGCTGCAACACAAGAAGGTAGAGGCCGGGGCGCTGATCGACGACAAAGGACACCCGACCGACGATCCTGCGGTTCTGTTCCGCGATCCGCCGGGAGCCTTGTTGCCGTTCGGCGGTCACAAGGGGTTCGGGCTGGCCCTGATGATAGAACTCATGGCCGGCGTTTTGACCGGAGGCGGCACGATCCAGCCCGAACATCCCCGTTCCGGTTCACCGACCAACAATATGTTCGCCCTAGTCATCGACCCCGCCCATTTCTGCGATCTGGCCTGGTGGCGGGCGGAGAGCACGGCGTTTCTCGATTACATCATGACCACGACCACACAACCGGGAATCGAGCGCGTGATTTACGCCGGTGTTCCGGAAGCCGAAAGGCGGCGAGAGCAGGTAACGACCCTGTTCCTGTCGGACGAGGTCTGGTCGACCGTTGCGCAAAGTTTCCGGGAAGCGGGCAAAAACCCGGAAAAAGCCTACGTTAATCAGGCGTACGCGCAAAAATCCTACGCACGCACTCGCGTCTCGGAATAATCTGAAGAGTTAAGCAATGGCTCCTTTACTGACGAATACAAGTTATCTTTACGGCGGCAATGCCTCCTTCATCGAAGAACTCTACGAACAGTATCTGACCGATCCGGCAAGTGTCACACCGGGCTGGCGCGATTATTTTGACAAGCTGGCGCAGACCCCCGGCGCGGTCGAGCGTGACATTCCGGCGCGTCCGGTCGAACAGTCCTTTGCCCGGATGGCGAAGGAATCGTCGGGCCAGAAGCGCACCAGCATCGCCGAACGATTGTCGGCGCAGAAACAGGCGGCAGTCCTCAACCTCATCGCCGCTTACCGCTTCATCGGCATCCGCCAGGCCAATCT
>JAVBRX010000160.1:0-9343 GCA_031547465.1 Microvirga sp.
TCGAACCCGTGTTTCCGCCGTGAAAGGGCGGCGTCCTAGACCGCTAGACGAAGGGCGCTCCGGGGCTTGGCAAACCTGTCATCAAGGCTTGGCTGCCGCTCGGGACGGCGTTTCTATAGAGGGGTTCGTGCAACGGGGCAACCCCTGTTTGGCGGTTGGGGGAAAAGTTTTTTATAACGACAACGGTACAGCATGAAGGCATGCAGGTGGATCGGACGGCGCGGCTGCTTCCGGCTTTCCTGTTGCACCGCTTCAGATCAGTTCGCTTGCTGCGGGTAGTTCCCCCCTATTCCGGCAGGGCAATATCGACAAGACGCAGGTCGGCACGATCCGAACCGCCCCAGCTATCGATGCTCAACGTTCCGGCGGCGTGGATGGGACTACCGATGCCTTTGGCAAGCGTCTGGCCGATTTCCTTACCCTCGGCGCGGAAAGCGATGCCGCCGAGCGTCGTGCCGTCGCCGCTGCGCAGTTTGAAACGCACATGGCCGTTGCCGCCGACAGAACGCGCCTCAATCAGGCGATGGCTGGCGAACGCGAACACCGGTTCGGGGTGCCCGGCCCCGAACGGCCCGGCGCGATTGAGTACGCTCACCAGCGAAGCCTGCGCCCCGGTCGCGGTGAGAAGGCCGTCGAGCATGAGGTCGTGCGCCTCCGTTTCCGTACCGGAAACGGGCATGGCGTCGATAAGACACTCCACAAAGCGGGCAATATCTGACGCTACCACCGTTACTCCGGCAGCCATGGCGTGACCGCCACCCTTTTGCGCGGCCCCCTGCTCCACCGCATGGCGCACCAGTTTCCCAATGTCGGTGCCGGGAACCGAGCGGCCCGAGCCGGTCGCCAATCCTTCGCCGTTCAGGGCGAAGGCGAAGGCCGGACGGCGGAACGTCTCCTTCAGACGTGAAGCGATCAGCCCGACGACACCGGGGTGCCAATCGGGAGAAAATGTCGTCAGCAGAGGCGCATCCGGAGTTTCCTCAAGGATGCGCCAGACTTGCGCCTCCGCCTCCTGCACGGAGACGAGTTCAATCGCCTGCCGCTCACGGTTGAGGCTTTCCAGTTCCTCGGCAATTGTCGCCGCCCGCAGGGAATCACCGGTCAGCAGCAGTTTCGCGCCAAGCGCCGCATCGCCAATCCGCCCGCCGGCATTGATCCGTGGGCCGAGAAGAAACCCGAGATGCCATGCCTCCGGCGCGGATTTGAGCCGGGCAACATCCATCAACGCCGCAAGACCGGGCCGCCCGCGCCCGCGCATTACCGCCAATCCCTGCCGCACGAAGGCACGATTGAGGCCGATGAGCGGCACGACATCGGCCACGGTAGCCAGCGCGGTAAGATCGAGCAGCGCCATCAGATCCGGAGATTCACGCCCCTGCCAGAATCCGGCCTCGCGCAGCGCCCGGTTAAGGGCAACCAGCGTTAGAAATACCACCCCCGCCGCGCAGACATAGCCGAGGCCGGAGAGATCGTCCTGCCGATTGGGATTGACGATTGTCACCGCCTCCGGCAGCGTCTCACCAGCCTGATGATGATCGAGAACGATTACATCGAGGCCGAGTACCCTCGCCTCGGCCAGAGGCTCGAAACTCGTCGTGCCGCAATCGACGGTGACGAGAAGCGTTGCCCCCTCGTCCCGCAGCGCCCGGATCGCCGCAACGTTCGGTCCGTATCCCTCGCTGATCCGGTCTGGAATATGGATACGCGCCGTCAGCCCGCAACTTGTCAGAAATTGTGCCAGCAATGCCGCGCTGCACGCGCCGTCAACATCGTAATCGCCAAAAATGGCAACGGATTCGCCCGCCTCAATCGCCTGCTTGAGCCGCGCCACCGCCTCCCGCATTCCGGTCAGGCAATCAGGATCAGGCATGAGATCGCGCAGCTTCGGCTCCAGGAATCGCTCCGCCTCATCCGGTAAAACTCCGCGCCCGGCAAGCACCCGCGCCAGCATATCCGGCAGGCCGAGGCTCTGCACCATGGCAAGCGCCAGCGCCTCCTGTTCCAGCGTGCTACGCTTAACCCAGCGCTGGCCACGCACGGAACGCTCGACACCGAGAAAGGCCGAAGTGGACGCCGAAGTGGACCTGGAGAACGATTCGTTCATGATGCGGCAGAGTATCCCGGTTTTCTGGGCAAGACGAAACGAAAAGGGCGCGCTTTCACAAGCGCGCCCAAATCAGCTAACTTTCGAAACAATCAGTCCAGAAAAAACTTCGCCAGTTCGCGATGCTCAGCCTGGATACGGCGCACGGTGCCAGTTGCGGAACGGTAAACCACCGTGTCGGTTTCGATCACGTTGTCGCGGCGGAACACGACACCGTTGAGCAGAGCGCCGTCGGTAACGCCGGTAGCAGCGACAATCACGTCTCCAGAAGCAAGTTCGGTCACATCGTACTTCTTGTTCGGATCGGTGACACCCATCTTGAAGGCGCGCTCACGCCGCTCGTCAGTGTCTAGGATCAGGCGGCCCTGCATATGCCCACCGATACAGCGCAGTGCGCCTGCCGCAAGCACCCCTTCGGGAGCCGCGCCGATGCCGAGATAGATATCGACGCCGGTTTTATCCGGCATGGTAGTGAAGATCACCCCGGCAACATCACCGTCGCTGATCAGGCGCACACGCGCACCCACCTTGCGGATCGCCGCGATCAGATCGGTATGGCGCGGGCGGTCGAGCACCAGGGCGGTGATTTCACTCGTCTTCACACCTTTCGCTTTGGCTAGATTATTGATGTTCTCTTCAGGAGAAGCATCGAGATCAACGGTGCCCTTGGGGTATCCCGGACCGATGGCGATCTTGTGCATATATACGTCCGGTGCCGCGAGCAGCGTCCCCGCTTCCGCCATCGCCATCACAGCAATGGAGCCAGGCATATCCTTGGCGCAGAGCGTCGTGCCTTCGAGCGGATCGACAGCAATATCGACATGCGCCCCGTCGCGGTTACCAACCTTCTCACCAATATACAGCATCGGCGCCTGATCGCGCTCGCCCTCGCCAATCACCACCGTACCGTCGATCTGCAAACGGTTCAGTTCACGACGCATGGCGTCCACAGCGGCCTGATCTGCCGCTTTTTCGTCGCCACAACCACGCAGTCGCGCAGCAGAGACGGCGGCGCGCTCAGTGACGCGTACCAGTTCGAGCGTCAGGATGCGCTCAATCAGCTTTTCAGGTTTTACCGTGATATTCTGAGGCATGATGGAACGTCCCCCTTGGTTAAAATTCCGAACTATTCCCGTTCGATACGGATGATCTGCGGCGGCTCCGCCAGCAACCCATCGGCGTGCATCTTCTGCAAGGCAGTCCGCACGGCTACTTCCGTCGTCGCATAGGTAATCAGTACCACCGGCACCGGCTCGCCCGAACGGCCAGCTGGATCCTTGCCCGCAGCCGCTTCCGAGCGTCGTTGCAGGATACTTTCCAGCGAAATATCCCCTTCAGCCATGCGCGCTGTCATCTTCGAAGCAACGCCCGGCCTGTCGAATACCGTCAGGCGCACGTAATAGCCGCCCTCGTGACGTTGGATCGGCGCACGAACCACCGTCTCCAATCCGGCGGATGGACGTCCGAATGGCGGCGCCTTGCGACCGTTGGCGACATCGGCAAGGTCGGCGAGTACCGCGGACGCCGTGGCGTTGCCGCCAGCACCGGGGCCGATCAGGGTCAATTCACCCACCACGTCGGCATTCACCGTCACCGCATTGGTGACACCCATCACCTGGGCAATGGCGGAATCCTTCGACACCATTGTCGGATGCACCCGCTGTTCGATGCCGTCCCTGGTCCGTTCGGCAACGCCGAGCAGCTTGATGCGGTAGCCAAGTTCATCAGCCATTTTCAGATCGAGCGGCATGATGCTCGATATGCCCTCGACATACACCGCCTCGGCATCGACCTCGGTGCCAAACGCCAGACTGGTGAGGATGGCAAGTTTATGGGCCGTGTCGAACCCTTCGATATCGAAGGTCGGATCGGCCTCGGCATAACCAAGCCGCTGCGCATCGCTGAGGCATTCGGCGAAGGTCAGCCCCTCAAACTCCATCCGCGACAGGATGTAATGGCAGGTGCCGTTAAGAATGCCGGACACCCGATGACTGGCGTTGCCCGCCAGCGCCTCGCGCAAGACCTTGATGATCGGGATACCGCCAGCGACCGACGCCTCGAAGGCAAGCGCTGCGCCATGCTGCTCCGCCAGCTTGGCGAGTTTCGAACCATGTTTTGCGAGGAGCGCCTTGTTGGCGGTGACGACATGCTTGCCATGCGACAGGGCTTCGGACACGACATCCAGCGCCAGGCCGTCCGCACCGCCGATCAGTTCGACAACGCAATCGATATCGTCCGAAGCAGCGAGTTCCCGCGCATCGTCGTACCACTGGCAGGCACTGAGATCGACGCCGCGGTCCCGTTTGCGATCACGGGCCGATACCGCCGTGAGCCGTACGTTCCGCCCCTTAGCAGGCAGGTTCGGCTTGTCGGACAATATGCGCGCAACGGACGCTCCTACCGTGCCGAGACCGGCCAATCCAACCCGAAGCGCATCCGTCATGCTGCCCATCTCCTGCGATCATCCGGCTTTGGTTTAGAGCATCCTGCGTCTACACGGAATCGTAAAACGCTCTAACCTCTTTGATTCCGCAATGTTTTTCCGTTTAACCGGCACCCACTCAAACGCACATTGCTCTAACAGACTAGGATGAACCCGCCCTGAACTGTCGGATCCTTAAGACACCGTTCCGCAACCTCTACGACCGCCGGGGCATTCTGTCCATGCGCCCGGCGTTCAGTTCAACATGAAATCCCGCCCATTTCAAATGGTTGCGGCAAAGGCCCCAATCTTCAGCGCGTTTCGGTATCCCGGGCAGCGATGAGGTTATGCAAGGTCTTGTCCGCACCGTCGAAAAAGCGCCGGATATTCCGCGCCGCCTGCCGAATTCGCTGCTCATTCTCGACCAGGGCGATGCGCACGAAATCCTCGCCATGCTCGCCAAAGCCGATGCCCGGAGCAACAGCCACTTCCGCCTTCTCGATCAGGAGCTTGGCGAATTCAACGCCACCGAGATGCCGGAACGGCTCGGGGATCTTGGTCCAGGCGAACATAGACGCGCTCGGCGGCGTGATGTCCCAACCCGCCTTGGCGAAGGATTCGAGCATCACATCGCGCCGTTTGTGATAGGTGGCGCGCATCTCGGCGATACACTCCGTCGGCCCGTTGAGCGCAGCGGCGGCAGCAACCTGGATCGGCGTGTACGCACCGTAATCAAGGTACGATTTGACCCGGCCCAAAGCGGCGATCAGTCCTTCGTTGCCGACAGCGAATCCCATGCGCCACCCGGCCATCGAAAAGGTCTTGGACATCGAGGAAAATTCGACCGTAATGTCCATCGCTCCCGGCACCTGCAAGACCGAGGGAGGCGGATTGCCGTCAAAATAGATTTCCGCATAGGCGAGATCGGACAGGAGGATGAGGTCGTGCTTCTTGGCGAACGCGACCAGATCCTTGTAGAAATCCAGGCTGGCGACGAACGCGGTCGGATTCGACGGATAGCACACGACCAGTGCCAGCGGTTTCGGGATCGAATGCAGCACCGCCCGTTCCACCGCCGGGAAGAAATCCGGCGTCGGCTCAGCAGGAACGGAGCGGATCACGCCGCCCGCCATCAGAAAGCCGAAGGCATGAATCGGATAGCTCGGATTCGGCACCAGCACTACATCACCCGGCGCAGTGATGGCCTGCGCCATGTTGGCGAACCCTTCCTTCGAGCCGAGAGTCGCGACAACCTGCGTATCCGGGTTAAGCTTCACGCCGAACCGGCGCTCGTAATAGTTCGCCTGCGCCTTGCGCAGGCCGGGAATGCCCTTCGAAGCGGAATAACGGTCGGTGCGCGGCTTACCGACAGTTTCGAGCATTTTCTGGATGATATGCTGCGGAACGGCCAGATCTGGGTTGCCCATGCCGAGGTCGATGATGTCGGCCCCGTTTGCCCGTGCAGCGGCCTTAGCCTTGTTAACCTGCTCGAAAACATACGGGGGCAAACGTTTAATGCGATGAAACTCGATCATGGGCATGGTTCCTGAGAGTTAAGCGAACGCCCTATCTATACGGCAATTGGTCGCGTTGCCAACGGGATTTCCGGGTGAATGCGGAAGATAATTGAACAGACGGAATCGCCCGTTTTCCGCAAAGCAGCCCTTAAAGGAGGAGCCGTCGCCCCCCTCTCCCCTTGCATTATGGTCAGATAGCCTGAGGTTGAAAGAAAACGCTATTGGTCGCCGGAACTCTTCTGCCCCTCCCGGGCAGCGGCTTCACCACGCTCCGCATTGCGGGCGATGGCGGCATCCATATCGCGCTCTGTTCCCTGAACCTGCTCCATTGTCTTCGGCGACTTACGCTCAGGTTTCTTGCTCTCTCCGGCCTCGATAGAAATATAACTCATATTTTCAGGCCTGGATTTTTCGACAAATTCCTTTGCCGGCGGCACCGGTGGCCCCAGGCCGACCGCCATGAACGGCCGGCTGACTGGGTTTTGACCACTGGCACATCCTGCAACCGCAAGCAACGGTACAAGACTGGAGACGATCACCGCTGCGCTGACCGGAAACTGGTATTTTACAGCGCGGCGAATTGAAAACCTGTGCCGTTTACCCATCTTGCCTCTCGACATTCGTTTCTGCTGACATCCGCAGGGCGCCAGAAAGCGCCAACGGTGAAGGCATGAACTTTATTACGATCAGCACCATCATCAAATCTTTTTGTCTTGCTGAGGCATAAAAACCATTGAATGATGGGAAAAACCATAAGGGGACGCCCATAATGAACATGCACGCCAAACAAACCGACCCCGACACCAGCGTCATCGATCAATGGTTCGGCAATCTTACTGAACTGACGCGCAATACGATGCGTCTGTCGCTGGAGGCGAACAAGGCCGCAACGGCGGTGTTCGCCCCCCTTCTGGAAAGCGGATCGCCATCGAACGCCGCCGCCTCGGCCATGGGCAAAGAAATGGCGCATACATTCGGCGACATTTTCAACGCCTGGTTCAAGAATCCGGCAAACGCCCTCGATGTTCACGCCAAACTGCGGCAACAATTCATAGATCTCTATGCCTCCACCCTGGAGCGTTTGCAGGGCAAGGATGTCCCTCCTGTCGCGTCTCCGGCCCCGAAGGACCAGCGCTTCAACGACCCGGCGTGGAGCAACAACCTGTTCTTTGATTTCCTGAAACAATCCTATCTCATCATGAGCCGCTGGGCGCAGGAGCTGGTCGAGAGCAGCGAAGCCATCGACGGGCCGACCCGGGAACGCGCCGCCTTCTATATCCGGCTCATAACCGATGCCCTGTCGCCATCGAATTTCCTCATGACCAACCCGGAACTTATTCGCCAGACCGTCGAAGAGAACGCCGAAAACCTGATTCGCGGCATGGAGATGATGGCCGAGGACATCGAATCCGGCCATGGTCAGATCAATATCCGGCAAACGGACAGTTCGAAATTCAAGGTTGGCGAAAACATCGCCGTGACGCCCGGAAAGGTGGTGTTCCGCAACGACTTGTTCGAACTGATCCAATATGCGCCGACGACCGAAACGGTCCTGAAACGCCCGCTGCTGATCGTGCCGCCCTGGATCAACAAATACTACATTCTCGACCTGTCGCCGGAGAACAGCTTCATCCGTTGGGCGGTATCGCAGGGCGTCAGCGTCTTCTGCATGTCCTGGGTCAACCCGGACAGCAGCCTTGCCGAGAAAACCTTCGCCGACTACTCCCGCGACGGCATCGGCGCGGCTCTCGATACCATTCGGGCAATCACCGGCGAGAAACAGGCGACGGCAATCGGCTATTGCATCGGCGGCACCCTGCTCGGCGCGACACTGGCGGCGATGGCGGCGAAAAAGGACTCATCCATTGCCAGCGCTGCCTTCTTCGCGGCGCAATTCGATTTTGAACATGCGGGCGAACTGAAATATTTCATCGACGAGGCGCAACTAAAGGCTATCGACACAATGATGCAGCCGACGGGCTATTTCGATGGCGCATGGATGGCGAGTGCCTTCAATCTTCTGCGCGCCAACGATCTCATCTGGCCGTACATGATCGACGTCTATCAGAAGGGCAAACGCCCGCCCGCCCTCGACCTGTTGTTCTGGAACTCGGACACGACGCGGATTCCGGCGGCCAATCACGCCTATTATCTGCGCTCCTGTTATCTCGAAAATCGCCTGGCACGCGGCGAAATGGAACTCGACGGCATCAAGCTCGACCTCGGCAAGATCGACATCCCCGTCTTCTCCCTTGCCACCCGCTCCGATCACATCGCTCCGGCGCGGTCAGTTCTCGCCGGATTGAAGCAGCTTTCCGGCCCAGTCACGTTCATCCTGTCCGCCTCGGGCCACATCGCCGGGGTCATCAATCCGCCATCGAAACAAAAATACTGCTATTGGACAGGCGGCGCACCGACGGATGACCTCGATTCCTGGATTTGTGCTGCCACCGAGCATCCTGGCTCCTGGTGGCCGCTCTGGTTCGAGTGGATCGAGCAACAGGCTCCCGAGCGGGTTCCTGCCCGCCCCCCCGGAAACAACGCTACGCCCGTTCTCGGCGATGCGCCGGGAACCTACGCCCTTGTACAGTAACATTGAATATCCGGGAACAACAGGCAATCGGCTTGTTCCCGGATCTCACGGCGCGGTACACCTTTCGTAGTCTCGCACTTTTGCCCAAGCATTCAGGAACTGCAAAGTTTGGACGGAATGCCAATCCTGATATCCCACATGAATAATCTAGGAAAATTTCATTAAAAATTAGATATCAACCCAACGATCACTTAAATAAATTAACTGAAAACATACTTAATTTAAATTTTTTTGAAAAAAATAATGTTTATTGTTACTTTTCTCAAATGCATATAATTTATATTTAAATATATTAAAGTAATCCGGATACGATCTCGGCAACGCAGATGGATGCAGCGGGCAATGTCAGCCCGGCAACCTCGACGGTTAACTTCACCGTTGCTTCCGATCCCGGAAAGCCGGAGATCACCAATGTCGACGATAACTTCGCTCCGGTCACCGGCACCGTCGCCGACAACGAATGGACCAACGACACCACGCCGACCCTCTCAGGGACCGGCGGCGAGCCGAACGGCGTGATCAGGATCTACGACGGCGGCACGTTGCTCGGCTCGACGCTCGCCAATGCCTCGGGTGCCTGGAACTACACCACGCCGGCGCTGACGGTGCAGGGCCTGCATACCTTCACGGTTACGAAGATCGACGCCCTCAGCAACGAGAGCGCCGCCTCCGATCCGTGGCGGATCAACCTCGACAGCGTCACGCCC
>JAVBRX010000059.1:0-4190 GCA_031547465.1 Microvirga sp.
GCGGTCTGGCCGGGCGCGATATGGAAGCGATGGCGCGCGGCATCGTCGAGTCGGTGGACTACAATTATATCCACCACCGCATTCAGCAGTGTGAATACCTTGCCGACAAACTGATCGAAGCCGGTGTGCCGGTGGTGCGGCCAACGGGCGGCCATGCGGTGTTTCTCGATGCCAAGCAATTCCTTGAGCATATTCCGCAAGATCAGTTCCCGGCCCAGCAGCTTGCCGCGCAGCTGTTTATCGAGAGCGGTGTGCGCTCCATGGAGCGCGGCATCATCTCTGCTGGACGCAATAAGGAAACCGGCGATCACCATCGTCCGAAACTGGAACTCGTCCGCCTGACGATTCCGCGCCGTGTTTACACTTATGCGCATCTCGACGTTGTTGCCGATGCTTGCATCGCCCTTCACAAGAAGCGTCATGAAATCAAGGGGTTGGAAATGGTGTACGAACCGAAATTCCTTCGGTTCTTTACCGCCCGCTTCAAGCCGCTGGCGTAAAATGAAAACGGCCCGGAGCGCAACGCACTCCGGGCCGTTCGCTTTGCCCGTCGGTTTTCTGCAACAATCGGAAACCATTGAATGGTCTGTCGATGATGGACCGAACCTTCCATAGCGGCGTCGCTCGAATCGGCGCGGCAGGGGGCAACAACATGAATCTCTTTAGAACTAAAGATGTTGAATTACTCAAGGCACAAGCTGGAAATAAAGGTGGCCTGCGGCGGTCCTTGGGGGCGCTGGATGTCGCATTGCTGGGTATTGGCGTCATCATCGGCGCCGGTATCTTCGTCCTGACTGGTAAGGCTGCCGCCGAGCATGCTGGCCCGGCAATCATCCTGTCGTTCCTGCTCTCCAGTGTCGCCTGTATTTTCATCTCTCTCGCCTATTCCGAGTTGGCGTCTGCCGTGCCGATCTCCGGCAGCGCCTACACCTATGCCTATGTCGGCGTCGGTGAGTTCATTGCCTGGCTGGTCGGCTGGGCCTTGATCCTCGAATACACGGTCGGCGCGAGCGCCGTGGCGGGCGGCTGGTCGCATTATCTGGTCGGCCTGTTACGCAACGGCGGCATCAATATTCCGAAAGAGCTGACTGCCGTGCCGAGCGATGGCGGCATCGTCGATCTTCCGGCGATGCTGATCGCCCTGTTTGCCACCTTCCTGCTGGTACGCGGTGTCAAGGAAAGCGCCAACGTCAACCGTATCCTGGTGGCGATCAAGCTCGGCGTGATTTTCCTGTTCCTGCTGCTTGCCGGTCCGAATGTCGACGTCACCAACTGGACGCCATTCTTCCCGTATGGCTGGGCTGGCGTTTCCGCTGGTGCGGCGGTGATATTCTTCGCCTATCTCGGCATCGATTCGCTTGCCGCCGCCGCGGAGGAAACCCGTAATCCGCAGCGCGACATGCCGATGGGGATTCTCATTTCGCTGCTTGTCTGCACAATTCTTTATATCTCTGTCGCTGCGGTGATGACGGGCACGGTGCCGTTCCGGCAACTCTTCCCGAGTGAAGGCGGTCCGGTTGCCTTCGTGCTGAGCCGTCTCGGCTATAACTTCGGCTCGGCTATCGTCGGCGTCGGTGCTGTGGCGGGTCTGTCGACCGTGTGTCTGGTGATGATCTACGCGCAGACCCGTGTGTTCTTCGCCATGGCGCGCGATGGTCTGATTCCAGCGGGTCTGTGCAAGGTGCATCCGAAATACGGCACGCCCTACGTCGTCACTCTGATCGTCGGCTTTGCCGTGTCGCTTTTTGCTGGTTTCGCGCCGATCGGTCTCGTCGCCGAACTGTGCAACATAGGCACGCTGTTTGCGTTCGTCATCGCCGCCATCAGCGTCATGATCCTGCGCAAGACGCAGCCCAATCTGCATCGTCCTTTCCGCTGCCCGGCCCTGTATCTGGTGGCAACTCTGGCGATTCTGTCGTGCCTGTTCATCATGTACGGTCTGGATCATATAACCTGGATCAGCTTCTGTTCCTGGGGTCTGATCGGGATAGTGGTTTATTTCGTCTATGGCCGTCATCACAGTACCCTGAACAAGGGGCGCCCAAGTGTCGAGACAATCCCGGCGGAGTGATCCAGATTCCGGATTGACGCAACTTCTTTAGCAAACGTCAAAACGCCCTCCGTCTGGTCCAGACGGAGGGCGTTTTGCTTGATGCCGCCCGTTCGCAACGGATGATTCACCGATGCGCAATTTGTCCGCGTCTATCTGCCCATGTTTTACAGGCGAATCTGACACCGTTCCGCCACATTCCAGGCAGATACCACGGTTGTTTCGTTACGACTTATTAACGATTTTGAATTTTGACCCTACAACGTCCCGGTTCTCCGAACGATGATGTGGAAAAGGCCAATTCTTCAGGCATGACGAAACATTCCGGCGGCTGCATCCGCTACGAAAGGATGCAGTGATTCGACAACGGCGGCGTCCGCTTCGGCAGACGTGCAAGAGAGCGACGAGCGGAACATTGCAAGCAGGTGGAATGGTGAGAAGCAGCCTTGCCGGAGCGGTATTTCTGGCCGCAATGCAGGTTTTATGCGTCCACGCCGCTGAACCGTCGAAACGCATCGTTTATGTCGCCCCGCCGCCGGATCAGACGGCTCGCTTGTTCTCGGAGGTTCGGTTCGGATTTTCCATACAAGGTTCCGGCGGTCCTGAAGACGGCACGATGGCGTTTTCCGGCGAGATGCTGTTTGAAAAACCGCTGACCATGCAGGATACGTTCGCCGCCTATTTCATTCCGAGGCCGCATGTCGGAGGCAGCGTCAATGTCAACGGCGGCACTAATTATGCCTATGCGGGGCTGACCTGGACATTTGATCTCACCCCGAACCTTTTCGTCGAAGGGAGTCTCGGCGGCGCAATCCATGATGGCTATACGGGCGCGCTCGCCTATGCGCCGGACGACAGGGCGATGCTCGGTTGCTCTCCGGCGTTCCGTCAGGCGGGGGGGATCGGCTACAAAGTCACGACCAATTGGAGCGTGATTGCCAGCGTCGAGAACCTGACGAATTTCGGCGCCTGCAATTCCTCGCAATCCTTGACAAATTTCGGCGCTCGGTTCGGGTATTCGTTTTAGTTTAACGCCCGGATGTTTATCGTCGTCCCACTTTCTTACAGAAGTGGTGCCGTTTCAGGTAAAAAATGCTCTAGTTAACCGCCCCGATGCGAAATGCGTCGGGGTGAATCGGCGTCTGCAAACGGGAGTTTTCGGAATGGTGGCGTTGAACCGCATCTACACGCGCACGGGGGACAATGGGTCGACCGCCCTCGTCACCGGCGAACGGCGTTCTAAAGGTGATCTGCGCATCGCCGCCTACGGCACGGTCGATGAGACCAATGCCTGCATCGGTTTGGCGCGGGTGCAATGCGCCGCATATCCCGAACTCGATGCCATGCTCGCTCGCATTCAGAACGATCTGTTCGATCTCGGTGCCGATCTCGCCACGCCGCAGGAAAGTCTCAAGCCCGGACGCGCTGCGCTGCGTACCGTCGAAGCGCAGGTGGAGCGGCTGGAGCATGAGATCGATGCGCTCAATGTCGGTCTCGCGCCGTTGCGTTCCTTCATTCTGCCCGGCGGTACGCCGCTCGCCGCCGCCCTGCATCTCGCCCGCACAATCTGCCGCCGCGCCGAGCGGCTGAGCGTCGAATTGACTGAACGCCCAAACGAAACCGTGTCGCCGGAAACGTTGAAATATCTGAATCGCCTGTCGGATTTCCTATTCGTCGCCGCCAGGGCCGCCAATGATGGCGGCAAGAGCGATGTCCTGTGGACGCCGGGCCAGAATCGCTGACGGGATCATTTTGAAAACCGGAAAAAGGAATCTGTGACACGGCGGATTTTTGCTATACGGAGCCGCGAACCAAAAAAGGGGGTAAAAATGAGTGTGAAGATCAGGAAAGTCGGTATCGTTGGCGCGGGACAGATGGGCAGCGGCATTGCCCATGTCTGCATACTCGCCGGGATCGACGTTTACTGGAACGACATCAGCGAAGAACGGATCAATGCGGGCATCGCCTCGGTGACGGCCAACATGGGTCGCCAGATCGCCAAGGGTACGCTGAGCGAGACTGACAGCAAAGCCGCTCTGGCACGCATCACCCCGGTTTTGGCCTATGACGGCTTCCAGCCCTGCGACCTCATCATCGAGGCAGCGACCGAGAATGAGGAAGTCAAGCGCAAGATATTTAC
>JAVBRX010000043.1:0-10321 GCA_031547465.1 Microvirga sp.
TGCTGCGCACGGCACAACAATCGGCAAAACATTCGTCGCCGAGACGCTGCGCCGCCAGGCTTACCGCATCGCTGAAACTCGCCGTGCCATCCGCCGCCGCAAGCCAGGGCAGGGAAAGAAGAATGCCGTCTGGGCCATCGACCTCACCGGGCGGCAAACCGAAGATGGCAACCTCACCAGCATCCTCGGTATCCTTGATCATGGGTCGCGCCGTCTCATCGCTCTTGAAGGTCTGCCGAGGTTCTCATCCTGGACCATTCTTGGTCATCTCTGTTTGGCCATTGCCCGCTATGGCAAACCAAGTGCCATTCGCACCGACAACGCTGCGATCTTCACCGCAAGGCAATTCCAACGTGCTCTCAAATGGCTGCGCATATCCCACCAACGCACCGACCCCGGACACCCCTGGCAGAATGGCCGAATCGAGCGCCTCTTCGCCACCCTGAAACCAGCCCTCAGGCAGGCCCTGTTCGCCACACCTGCCGATCTCGCCGCCGCCCTGCCGACATTCCGCACCTGGTACAACCACCTGCGCCCGCATCAGGCCCTCGATGGCCGAACACCCTATGAAGCCTGGACCAGAACCGATCCTTATGCCTCACCGCCAAAATCCATCCTCCGCTATTCCGCCTGGGGCGGCATCCTCGAAGGATTTATCGACCGACGATGATATTTATTATCGTCCTATGCCAAGCTCCCCCCGGAACCGTCCGCATCCCGGACAGAACCCACTCACCTCAACGACGCAATCAGACGATCAAACCATGAACATGCAGAAGGCTGGACACACGAAAATCACTCCGATCCCACCTGAATGACAGGAAAATCGCTGAAAACAGTATGAAAGGCACAGAATGGCGCTGCAAAACGCATCACGTAGACAGCGCGGACATCCGGACAGGACAATGCGGCGCGGGCAGGCGAACTACGCCCGGAATCCGTCAATGAACCTCAAACAACAGTTCGGGTTCATCGCCAAAGCGGCTTAAAAGGAAGCAAGAAGGGATACGTGTTGCCTGTCACTCCAGATGCGACAGAACCACAGCCCCCTAAAATTATGTAAAACTTGGAAGATCACAAGGTTCAATTAATATTTCTCTTCCTCCGAAGTAGCATCTTGATAATTTAGATCCACATTCTTTATGAAGAGGGTCAAAATCTATTATTTTTAAATTATTATTATAAATCAATTCTACAGCATAATTTATATAATAATTAACAATATTGCCATCCTCAATCCAAGAAAAAATTATATCTTTATTAAATTTTAATTTAATAATCTCCCATTTATTGGAAATTGTATTGTATACTCTTATATACAATATCCCATTGCTATTTGCTATGGAATTTTCCAAAGAAAAGATAATTTTAAGAATCATTGCCCCATTAAAATACTCATACAATTTTAATTGTTCCTCAAAAGATAACTTGAGCATAGTTCAATCTCCAATTGGCGAAATACCAGGGGGTAGCTCTCCCCATCCTGAGGGTAGTGAGTTTGGAGGATAGAATGTTCCTCTTCCCCCATGTCCAGAACTGAAATCCCCTGGAGTTTCAAACCCATGTCCATGTCCTGAGGCTACACCATGTTGAGCTTGCCAATCCACATGCCCTATCGCACGGCCTTCAGAATCATAGATTGTTGTTTGAATGGCTTTATCTTTCATTGTCTCATGAAGCTGAACATATCTTGAGTTCGGTTCTCCCTTGGCTCCACCTTTAGTGGTTCCTGTATTGGTTTTCTTCGGCGCCAACCCCAGCGGATCGACCCATCCGTTCGGGTTGTGCACATAACCATGGGGGCGGGTTCCGCCGTGGAGGCCAATCGGATCCGGGCTGACATACTGCCCCGCCAACGGGTCGTAGTGCCGGAACCAATTGTAGTATAACCCGGTTTCCGCGTCCTGCCACTGCCCCTGGAACCGGATCGGGCAGAGAAGTTCGGCTTCCTGCCAGTTCGGATCGTCCTTCAGCGCCAGATTGCCGTAGCGGACGCTGACGATACCGGTGCGGATGCTGAACGTGCCCGGTGTTTCCTTCACGGGCAGGTTGTCGTTGTCGGGGTCCACCCGCCAGATGCGCCGCACGCTGCCCCATGTCCGGTATTCCGCCGCCCATTGCAGTTTGCCATCCTCGGAGAATAGTTCTCTCGGCGTGCCGAGGTGGTCGGTGACGATGTAGAGCAGCTTTCCGTCCGGTGTCTCCTTGGCGAGCGGGCGGAAGCTGTTCTCCTCGTAATGCCAGCGCGTGGCGTTTTCCCAATCTATCGTGCCGTCGAGCAGAAGCGGCGCTTCCTCGGCGAGGGTGTGCCCATCCCATTGATACGCCGTGCCGATTCTTGCCGGTTTGCCATTCCGCGCCTGATATTGCGGCGGGGTCGGGCGCTCCTCGTAGAATGCGCCGCGCAGCTCGTCCTCGGCAAACCGCATCCCGGCGGCTTTCGCCGCGATCTTCGCCCCCGTCGCGTCGATCTTGAATATCCGCCGCCCGAACGGGTCATAATGATACGTCCAGCGCTGCTGCTCCGGCGTGAGGCAGGCGATCATCCGGTCCTTGGCGTCCCACTCGTAACGCCAGCGTTTCAGGCGGAAGCCGTCGCGCTCAACCGTGCGCTCCACAACCCGCCCGCAGGAATCGTAATGCAGCCGGATGCGCTCATTGTTCGGGCCTCTCGCCTGCGTCACACGGCCATGATCCACCTGCCAATGCGCGAATACACCCTTGTCGATCAGTGTCGTTCCTGAGGTTGGCCCCTTCGGCCCGACACCTTCGCCAAAGCCGATGGTGCCACGCGCCTTGTCATAGGCAAACCGCTCGGCGGTGCCGTCCCCGAACCGCGTCTGCTCCACCTGCCCGTTGGCGTCGTAGGCGTAATCCGTCGCCCCCCAGCGTTGATCGTTGATATTCACCGGCTCGAACGCCTTGTTCCAGCTATAGGTCCGGCTCGCCTGGCTGGCCGCCCGCTGCGGGTCGAGGTTCAAAGCCTGCGCCGCCCGCGCTCCCTCAAGCCCCTTGCCGAGGTTCGCAAGGTCGAACCCGGCGCTCTGGCGCAGCAGTTGCCCCAGCGCATCGTATTGCTGCTCCTGCCGGAACCCGGCTCCGCTCACCCGGCTCCGCTCCCGGCCCTGAACATCGAAGCTGCGCGTCAGCGGCGCATGGCCGCCGATAATCAGCCGCTGCGTCACACCCAGCGGGTCATGGTCGTACGTCACCAGTTGCCCGCCGAGAACGCGGCTGGCGCGCCGACCGAGCGCGTCGTAGCCGCTCTTCACCGCCCGCCCGTTCACCGTCTCATGCGTCACCCGGCCAACCGCATCCCGCGTCAGCTGGATCACCGCCGAACCGTTCTCCGCCCGCTCCAGCAGCCCCCGCGCATCGTAGAAAAACCGCGTCCGCTCCTGAAGCTTTCCCTCCGCCCCGAACGCTTCCTCGCGGATCAGCAGCCCGGCCTTATCGTAGGCATAGGCAATCCGGCTGCCATCAGTATGGTGGCGTTCCGTCACCCGCCCCGCCGCATCGTAGGCGTAGCGGAACCGCAGCCCGGCAAAGTCCGTCTCCTCGCTCACCCGCCCCGCCGCATCGCGCCTGAATACCCAGCGACGCCCCTTCGCATCCGTCACCGCGATCAGGCGTTTCAGAATGTCGTATTCAAACTGCAGCACCCCGCCGCCCGGCTCCTCCAGCCGAACCGGCAGATCGAACGGCCCGTAGCCATAGCGCCAGCGCCGCCCTTCGCCGTCCGTCACTTCCGCAACCTGACCCTCGGCATCGAACCGGCGGGTGATCGTCACCCCGTCAGGCCGCATAACCTGCGTCGGCGCGTAAAAATCCTTGCCCCGGCTCTCGTCATAAACAAACCGCGTCTCCGCACCGGCGGCATCCGTCACCGATAAAACCCGCCCGAACGCATCACGCGCGTAAACACTCCGCCCCCCGTTCACGGCAACAATCGCGCTCAGGCGATGATGCGCATCGTATTCCCGCCGCTCGATGCCGCCGTCCGCATAGAGCGTCCGCACCAGCCGCCCGGCCTCGCTCCACTCGTAGCGGGTTTCCGCGCCGAGCGGGTCCGTCGCCGCAATCAGGTTGCCGTTGGCGTCGTAATCGTAACTCCAGCCGTTCCCCGCCCCGTCAATCGCGACATCCACATCTCCCCACGGGTTCCAGGCATAATGCGCCCAGCGCCCAGCGCCGTCCTCGTAACTCTTGACATTGCCGTCGCCGTCATAAGCCCAAACCTTCCGGTTCCCCAGCGCATCCGTCTCGGCAAGCCTGAACCCGGCCTCGTTGTATTCGTAATGTCTCTCATGGCCCAGAGGGTCGATCTCCCGCGTCACGTTCTCATCCGCGTCGTAGAAGAACGTCTCCGCCGCATCCCCGCCGCCCGGGCGATACACGGTTTTACGCGCCGCCCGGTCATACTCGAACACGTCGTTGTGCCACGGTCCGGTGGTCTCGGTGCGCACCACCCGGTCGGCATCGTCGTAAATGAACCGCGAGCCGGAACGCCCGCTCGCATCCCGCCAGCTTTCCAGACGCCCCCTGGCGTCATAGGCGTAGCTAATCGTGAACGACCCCGAGCATTCCGCGCGGAGCATGTTGCCGTGCGCGTCGTAGGCATACTCCACCAGACGCCGGGACCCGCCCGCAACCCGCCACTCGACGGCGGCGCGACGACCATCGGCATCGTTGGTAAAGGCAAGGGCGAACCCGTCCGAATGCGTCGCCTCAAGCAGAAGCCCGGCCCGGTCGCGCCGGAACTCCACCCGGTTGCCGTTCAGATCCTCGATCCGCTCCAGACGGTACAGCCCGTCCCGATATTGCCGGAAGAACTTCTCCACCCGCCGGTCACGCAGCACCAGATGCCGAAGCTTCGGAGCCGTCAACTCAAGATGCGGAAACCCGGCATTGCGGCTCGACCCCAGCCCGAACGGACGCGCAAAAAACAGCCGCGCCCCGCTCTCGCTCGCATATTCGAGGTCATTGTCCGCCGTGACCCGGAACACCACGTCAAACGGTGAAATCCGGTTGCGGCCAAGAGGGCCGGTATAGGCCATCTGCGCCCCGTAATAGCGCGTCGCATGAATAGGAAGCGTCCCGTCGATGTAAAAATCGTCCCACGTCTCCACATACTCGCCGCGGGTCACGACGACAGGCTCGCCACGCTTGACGAGATCGCCATCGTCGGCCTTCTTGACCGGTTCGGAAGCCTTCTTTCCGGCGGCGAGTTCCCTGTCCGTCACATCATAGGCCTTGGCTTTATCGATCAGCTCTTTCGAGGCTGTGCCCTCCGCCAGCGCCTTCGCTTCCTTCGCCGTCAGTTTGCCCAGCTTGACCAGACTGCCGAGTTTCGCCGCCAGGCTCTTCGCAAGCCCCCCGACCCCGGCAAGATCCGGGGCAAGGCCACCGATCGCAGGGCCATAGGCCCCCGCGTTCCACAGCGTCCGGGTTTCCTCAAACCACGGTTCATGCACGACCGCGTTCCACAGAGCTCCCGCCGCCCCTTTCGTCGTGTCCCATGCCCCGGAAAGGGTCTCCCCCGCCCCCGCAAAATCGCCCGTAACCGTATCCTTGGCAACACTGTATCCACCCTCAATGACACCGGCTCCGAGCTTGGCTATATCCTCCACACCCGCATCGACCTTGGCATTCAACCAGTACCAGCCGTTCTCCAGCTGTTGCGAAGGAGACGGCTCCCGACCGGCATCGATATCCGCAAGCTGCGAACGCAGATTCTCTTCAATAGGATTGGCTTGCCCGGGGGCGACATGCAGGAGATTCAGGGGATCGTAAGGTTGTTTCTTTCTGTCCTCGATCCGTTGCAGTTGCTCAAGCAACAGCGTTCGCTGCGCTTCCTTCTCCTTGGAAACCACAACACGACCCGCCGCGTTCGCTGATGTTTGCGGAGCGCCGCCGCCATCCCGCTTCGGCACGTCCTCTTTCCTCGGCGCAGGCAAAAGCGCCCCATCCGTCAACTGCTTCAAAACATCGCCGCTGAAATCCGTCATCCCCGCCTCCCGGAAACGTTGAAACCGCTATCTCACCAATGCTCAATCGTCTCAGTCGATTCCGAGCGTTGCGGCTCGGTCGGCCCGGGATCAGGACGGTTGATCCACGCCGGATCCCCATCCCGAACAACCTGCCACCCTTCCGAGAACACCGTCGACGAGCCTTTGCGAACCGTAGCATAGGCTTTCACGTGGCCAGGGAAGGCCACACCTTTCAGGGTTCCTGCCTCGTGGCCCTTGATATTGAACGGGCGGCTGTTGACCTGAAAATCCTCGTTGCCATTGTTGCGCACCGAGCGCGAGGTTCGCGCCGTGCGGGCGAAGGTAACGATGGAATTGTAGGCGACGGGAACCACCTTGTCGCCGATCCGTGTCCAGCATACATCCGGGCCAACGGAGGCGATGTAGTTCGTGCCGTCCTGACGGGCGGAAACAGGGTCGCTCATTGGGATCTCTCCAGGGCTTCGCTATAGGTGGCGCAAGGTGCGGGGTGCTGTGCCGTTGCAATCGCCGCGTAATCAGCGACAAGGGCGCGGTTTTCGTCCTCTCGCGGCCCGTCGATGATCAGGCAATCGGTATTCTTGCGGTGGAACGCTGTTCGCCATGTCAGGAACAGCCGCTGCTCGAACGGATCCGTCTCGTCGATATCGAGATACACAGTATCGAGGGCCGGGCGGTGGAACGTCTGCATTTCGTCTTCCGTCTCGGCTATGACGAACGGCATCTGATCGGCAATCGTCAGCACCCATTGCGGCCGCGCCGGGTGCAGGTTGGCGAGGTGGAGCGCGATATCGCCTTCCAGAAACCCGTCCGCCGTTAGATACGAGGCGGCGGAGTTGTTGTAGGCGAAATCGTAATCCTTGGGCCATTTCGGCCAGACATTGTCCAACCACGCTTTGTCGAAGGTGCCGCCGAGCGGGCGGCGAGGCAGCCAGGCGGGCGGTATCGGCCCGAAGCCTGCCGGGTAATAGCGCTTGTACGGGTCGGTGATTGGCTCGCTTGGAAACTCGATCTGCGGCGCGGGTTGCGGTTTGGTATGGTCGGTCCACTCCCTGTCGATCATCCCGCGCCCGATAGGGTTATGCTCGAACGTCTCGAAGGTCGCCTCGCCGGAATCATCGATGCCGGTTTGCAGCACGCCGCCATAGGCATATTCGTAGCGGATGGGCAGGGAGAGGATTGGCTCCGGCTCGGAGAGTTCCCAGCCAATAAACAGATCACGGTGCTTCCGCCATTCGCGCTTTTCCTCGTCCGAGAGCGCCCGCTTCCATTTCGGCACCCAAAACCGGGGGCCGAACACCCGCAGCACCTTCTCCGCCCGCTTGCCCTTCGCATCGCTCACCCGCACACCGACGATCCACGACGGCGCAGGCTTGCCCCCCGGCGCATGGGCGGTGGCGTTGATGATGATATCCGCCACCGGCTTGTAGCCCACCATGTCGGACGGCTGGCGCAGCGAGCTTTCATTCACCGCGCCGAATGTCTCGTCCGACAGGTTGATCCCCTCCTGCTCGTCCGACAACGCGCAGTTGCCTGCCTCATCGAGCGTGAACGTCGCCTTCAGGGCCAGCACACCGAATTCCAGACCACGATTGTCCGAGTTGGAGAACCGCAGATGCGGGAACGGCGTCAGATTGATGATTTCGGTTGCCATGGTTTGCCCCGCCTCAGTTCAGGTCCAACACTTTGCCGTTGAGTACAATCGGACCGGAGGCATTGAGGAACAGCTTGACGCCCTGAATGAGGATGGTTCCGTCCTCCTTCATCACCAGCAAGGCCATCGGCTTGCCTGTTTTTTTCTCGTTGCCGTTCTCGTCCTTCTCCTTCTTGTCGCCGACTGCGATGGTCATTTCCTTGCCGACCGTCACCTTCTTGGTATTGCCGACGCTTTCCATGTAGACCTGCCCGATGGTCGTGACCTTGGTCATGCCGACCTGTTCGGTGGTGGCGATGCCGGTCGTCTGGCTGACGAACTTGGAGACGAGCTGGTTGAGGATGCCGCCGCCGATCATCGAGGCGACGGAACTGGCGAGGTTGGAGCCGGAACTTGCCATGCCTGCGCCGCCGTCGGAACGCAGCATGAACTGGCTGGCCATGTTGATGCCGTCGCGCGCCAGGTCGAAGCCGCCGCTCGCCAGTTTATCGAGGCCGCCGAAGCCGCCGCTGCTCAGCATTCCGGCAAAGCCATCGACCTCGGAAGCGAGTTGCTTCGGATCGCCCGGCGCGGCATAGGCCGCAGGCAGCGAGCTTTCGCCGGGCTTACGGGCCGCAGCGAAGCCATCCGGCGCCGCACCACCCATCGATCCCCCGTCCATCTGTCCCCCGTCCATCTGTCCCATGCCACCAGACCTTCCGGCCTGCGCGAACCCGCCCGTTCCGGCCTGCTGCGGCCCGGCGGCAAACGCCGTGCCCGCCGCTCCGCCCGCGTCCGTCTGCGCCGGTTGCCACCCGTCCTGCGCCGCCATCGGCTTCGCGCCATGTGACGGCATGTCCGCCCGCCCGTCGCGGCCCGTTTCCGCTGCCTTGAACGCCTGCCGGACTTCCGCCTCGGTCAGCCCGGTTTTCGAAGTCGCCGCAGCCAACTTGAACTCCGTCCCGGTGCCGCCCGCCGCCATCCGCGGCTGTCCCGCCTGCGCCCCATCCTGCATCGGGGCAATGTTCCCCGCCGGTGCCTGCACGGTCCGGGCAAGGCCCTGCACCGCACCCTGATCCGCGCCTGAACTCGCACCCATCTTCGGCATCTCACCGGCGAGGCCCGCGCCCGCAAAGCCCTGGCCCGCAAAGCCTTGGCCCGCACCTTGCGACCCACCGCTATCGCCGCCCATGCCACTGAGCGCCGCGCCCGCCGCCATCCCGGCGACATTCGCCATCGTCCCGCCGCCGAGCGCGCTTGAGATCGCCGATCCGGCCATACCAGCCCCCGAGCCGCCGCTTCCCGCCGCCTGCATCGCCTGCATGGCGATTCCCATGCCCTGTTGCAGCAATCCAGCCGATTGCCCGAGCAAGCCGCCGAGCGAGCCGCCGAGCAGCCCGAGCGCCGCCGAGCCGATGCCGCCGATCACCACGCTCATGCCGCCGCCGACCTGCTGGCTGACGTTGCTGCCCACCTCGATCGCCTGGTTCTGGCCGATGGTCTGCGTCGCGTTGGCGTCGATGCGGGCGATCTGGTTGTTTTTCACCTTGAACGTCTGGTCCCGCTCGGCATGGAGGAACATGTTTTCCATGCCCTTCTCGTCCTCGAACGACAGCTCATTAAAGCCGCCGGAACCTTTATGCGTGTCGGAGCGGATCGCCATCTTGGTCTTGTTGGCGGGCAGCGCATACGGCGCCAGATTGGCGGCATGATAGGTGCGCCCGACGACAATCGGTTGATCCGGATCGCCCTCCAGAAAATCGACGATCACCTCCTGGCCGATGCGCGGCACCGCCATGTTGCCGAACGTGCCGCCGCCCCACGCCTGGCTGACGCGGATCCAGCACGAGCTTGTATCGTCGCCCTTCGAGTAGCGATCCCATCCGAACCGCAACTTCACACGCCCAAATTCATCCGTAAATATTTGCTCGTTGGCCGGACCGGTGACGATGGCGATCTGCGGCCCGTCGACCACCGGCCTGGTGCGCTGCTGTGGCCGCCACGGCACTGAGATCGGCGTGCAGCGAAAAACGGTCCGCAATTGCGTACCGCCTTGCGCGATACTTTCCTCGCCCGCGTCCTCCTCCAGCGCGCCCGGCTGCTCGCCCGAATGGTTCACTTCCACCAGGAAGTATTCCTTGTTCAGCGCCTTGTCGTCATGCTCTGAGAGCGTGAACGCCTTGCCGGGGGAAAGCTGCGGGCAATAGCCTTCGCCGAAGCCGAGCGCCGTTTCGCAGCGCAAACTCTCCAGCCGCCATTGCGCATAACGCCTTCCCGCATCGTCCGCCTTGTAGCGACCGGGAAAATCATACATCTCGTAATCGTCGGCATGGCCCGGCGGGTTCGATACCCCGCAAACCGCATCGAGCGGCGCAAACGGCTGCTTGAAAGTGTAATCCTTCAACGCCACACGGCTGGATCTGACCTCCTGCCGCCAGCGGAACGAGCGGATGAACGTCCCCCTGGTGTCGCCGCCGGGAACGGTGTTGTATTCGATCGTCGCGTTCTCGACCGCTTTGGTATTGATGCCGATATCGGAAAGCACCAGCCGGTGCCCGTCGGCGCGGTGTTCGTGGTAATAATGAATGCCTTCCTCGGCCATCAGCCGCTCGGCAAAAGCCAGATCCGTCTCCCGGTACTGAACGCAGAATTCTCTTGGTGCCCGCGCATTGGCGAGATC
>JAVBRX010000144.1:0-3506 GCA_031547465.1 Microvirga sp.
GTCCTTCCCCAAGGAAGGACGACCAGCCGAGCCGCCCCAGTTCGTTTGAATTCAGTGTCAGGGGATGAGCCTGATGCGGTGCCAGCCCAAGCTTCAGGTCGTAGGCGAACTGGTCGCGCAACATGAGTTCCACCAGATTTCGCAACGGTTTGAAGTCGCCGCCGTGCGGCAGGAAATCCCGGAATCGTTTGTAATCGAGACCGTGCAGCACTACCCGCATCTTGCCTTGCACATCCGGAACCCGGTCGCCTAGGATCGAGGACTTGCCGAGAGTGGAATTCTGCTTGCCCAGCAGCCAGCGCTGATCGAGCGGGATATCGACCTTGCGCATTACCCATTCTTCAATCTCGACCTTGGAAAGACCGAAAGCGTGGCTGATGACGTTGGCCATGACGCTGGGCGAGCGGTTGCGGGTCGACAGGATACCGGCAAAGCACAGGAGCCGGGGCCAGTATATCTGCGATGAGGCGCGCACCCGGTCGTCGGCAAGGCCAAAGCACGAGAATATCCAGCGCGAGAATACATCTGCGCCGCCGGGCTGGTAACGCCGGTAATAGCGATATTTACGCCAGGACCGGTGCAGCAGGCCGATGATGCGGCTATGGAAAAAATCCAGCACTCCGCGGGTAATGCTGCTGCCAGCATCGTAACGGGCGATCTGTTCGGGGTAATACGAGGGCAGCGGCGAGTTGGAACCGTGCAGGCCGAGGAAGCTGACCGTCATGCGGAAACGACCGGTTTCGGCCTCCGTCCGGTTGTTTTCCTCACGTTTCAACGGTTTTATGGCAACGACATCGGATGTCGGAAAACCCAGATTCGGCGTTACGTCGAAAATGATACGCTCATCGAGCTCCCGGATATGTGTGCCGACTTTCCGGCCTTCGTCGTGCGCCGCCTGAATCAGTTCGACCGCCTGGAAGAACGCATAACGCCGCGCGGTTCCCTCCATATGTGTGTCGAGGGAAGAGGTCATCGTCCGATTATTGCGGGCCATCGGTAGACCTCCCCGTGCATGACACCCCTGACTTCAAGCTCGTGAAAAGCGTTTGTAGTCGTGTAGAGTCGGTAAAATTCGGCGACGATGCTGGCGAACAGGTACATGTCGCCCTCAGTCTGGAAGCAATCCTCTCGCAGGGTCATCACCGACTTGAGACCGCTGATCGGCAACCCGTGTAGCACCCGATCCTGAGGCGCGGTGCTGAATGAAACCATGCCTTCAACGCGCTTGCGCGCCGCCTGTCCGGCCCGTTGCTCGGCCATTGGCAGCACATCGTAAATCGCCATGAGTGCGATCAGTGCCCGCTGATCGAGCAGGGTCATGTAGTTGAGGGACAGGTTGGCGATCAGCGTCCAGTCGAGAGCGCCATCGAGCGGCGGGAAAACCGGTGGGGTAGGGCGGGTGATATTCTCGACCCGAACGCCCTCCGGAATACCGTCGCCGGGAATGCAGACATCGCCGATGGCTAACTCGCAGGCAAGCTGCCGGTTGAAGCATGTCAATTCGATAGACAGCGTTTCTTCGAGCGGAACGGCAGCCCTGTCTTCGTGTAGAACGAAGGACAATTCGTGGCTGAAGCCGTCGTTGCTAGGCCTCGGCTTCATCAACTCGCGAAAATAGGTCTGCGTTGCGCCATTGCGACATTCGCTCTCATGCTCGAAAGATTCGAACCGGGGGTAGCGCCGTGGCAGTGCTCGACCGCCGGTTATATCCTCCGGTCGCCAACTGATGACGGTATCAATGGAGAAAATCTCCTCGTCGGCGATCTCCGGCGCCTTGGATTGTATTGTGACCGGATACGTCACCTTGCGATGATCGACGGGCAACGGCTCAGCATCGGCCTTGAACAGGTTGACGGCGGGAACGCAGAACAGGCGGATATCGTTGGGACGCAACTTTACTTCCGGCGGCAGAGGGCGTTCGAAGTTCAGTTCGATTATGAATTCCGTTCCGGAATAGGAGCCGGTAAAACTGCCAATTTCCATCAGATCGATGCAGTAGAACTTTTCCGGAAACGTGAAATATTCTTGCAGGAGCTGGTAGCCGCGAAATGCGGATGCCGTGCTTGGCAGCAGCATCTCCCCTGTCGAAAACCCGCCCGGTCTGACAGCCTCAGCGGCAAGCGACAGGCTGTTCCCGTCCTTGGCCGAAAACCGGGCTTCTTCGAGGTAGCGTTGCGTCCAGAGATAGAAAAGCTGCGCAGTCGAAGCATCGCCGCAGAACCAAAGCCGCAAGCGATCGAGATTGAGTTCCGAAACCGTTATTGCGGATTGCAAAACGATGCGCAGGCACGCACCGTTTCGTTGCCGTTCCAGGGTTGAGGAAACGATTTTTACCGGCGCAACATCACAATCTGTCGTAGTTTTGAAGTCGCAGGACACTCCGTCGATGAGCAGGGAATGGATGTCCGAACCTGCGCCGATAGTACATTTTTTTGTAATTGCCCCGGCATCGAATGTCAGCAATGTGAACGGCGGTGCCGGGCGCAGGAATTGCGGCCAGAGCAACTGGATCATTGACAGGTCGAGTTCTGGTCGTTCCGCATCAAGCTTGTCGCGCACCCGGCTCGTCAGGAATGCCAGTCCCTCGAGGAAACGTTCGACATCCGGGTCGGATTTGCTCTCGGCAAGGCGTTTGGCCAGTTTTGGATTTAGATGCGCGAAATCTTTCCCGCTGGAGCGGAGAGTACTCAACTCTTTCTGAAACCGAGAACTCAACCTCATTTAACCCGACTCAACCGTTACTAACCCAGCTTCGTGTAAGATTTTGCTTTTCCGATCAGACGACACGGCACGAACGGCCTTCCTCCATCATGATGTCGATGCGGATCCGTTCATGTCCGGTCGAAACCGGCAGATAGGCGACAATTGCGAATTGTAGTTCCAGTGGTCTGTTCGCCTCTGGAACATGCTTGACATCCACCTGGCCGAGTCTCGGTTCGTACTCCCGGATGCAGGATTCGATGGAAGCGATCGCGTCCTTGATGAGATCGCCCGACTGCGCGGCGCTGTCGTTAAAATCGACAACGCCCAGCTCGGGTGCGGATCCGGCTCCCCCGGCTCGCACGTTCAGCACGCGGGCAAGGTTGCGCTTGATGGACCGCACCCTGGCGTCGATCTGGTCGCCCTTCGGATTGATCGCTTCCTCGTCTTCGTCAGATGCGAGCCGGTCGAACAGGCTGCCCGACATTACCCGCATCCGCGATCCCCAGACCGAGTCTCTCTGTCCGGGAGGCTGTCTGTTTCGGCGGTTCATGGATTACCCCGGAACGCGGCCTCAGGAGGCTGCGGTCTTGGCTCCCTTTTCCTTGTCCAGCTTGCCGACCAGAGAGAGCTCGAAGTTCGCGCCCATGTACTTGAAGTGCGGGCGCACCTTCAGCGTGACCTGATACCAGCCCGGATCACCTTCGACATCGGTGACGACGATTTGCGCGGCGCGCAACGGCCTGCGGCTACGGACTTCCGACGGCGGGTTCTCCTGATCGGCGATGTATTGTTTCAACCAGACG
>JAVBRX010000021.1:0-15242 GCA_031547465.1 Microvirga sp.
CGTCAGGTGAGGTCGTGCGCCTGCCGTCCGGTCCCAAACGTCACTATCCGTCGTACGCCTATGCGGCGGTCGATCTCGGTACCAATAATTGCCGCCTGCTGGTCGCCGTGCCGACGCAATCCGGTTTTCGCGCCGTCGATGCGTTTTCGCGCATCGTCCGCTTGGGCGAGGGCTTGAGCGTCACTCAGCGCCTCTCGGACGAGGCCGTGGAGCGTACGATCGAGGCGTTGGCGATCTGCAAGACAAAGATGCAGGCGCGGCGGGTGCGCCGGATGCGTCTGGTGGCGACGGAAGCGTGTCGGCTGGCGCTGAACAGCCAGGATTTCATTAGCCGCGTCCGTAGCGAACTCGGCCTGTCGGTGGAGATCATCAGCCCGCGCACCGAGGCGCGGCTGGCGACGGCGGGGTGTGCATCCCTGGTCGATCCGGAATCCCGATCGGTGATCGTGTTCGACATCGGCGGTGGCTCGACGGAAATCGCCTGGCTCAGGGGGCGGATCCGTTCGCTCCAGACCGATCCTTGCCACAGTATCCGCGCCTGGGATTCCCTGTCCGTAGGTATCGTGCCGCTGGCAGAACGCTACAAATCCACGTCTCTCGATGCCGGAGTGTTCGAGCAGATGGTGGGCGATGTTTCGCAAATGCTGAGCAAGTTCGCCTCTCTTGCCAGGGGAGCGATGAAAGGGCGCAACGTCCATCTCCTCGGTGCTTCGGGAACCGTCACCACCATCGGTGGCATCCACCTCGGTTTGGCGCGCTATAACCGCGCCAGGGTGGATGGCTTGTGGATGAGCAGGGCCGATGCAGGCGCGGTGATTTCCTCCGTTTCCGCCATGTCCCAGACCGAACGGGTGGCCCATTCCTGCATCGGGCGCGACCGGGCGGATCTCGTTGTTGCCGGTTGCGCCATTCTCGAAGCGATTCTGCGGGAATTCCCGTGCGAGCGGCTGCGGGTCGCCGATAGGGGCTTGCGCGAAGGCATCCTGATGGGAATGATGCGTAAGGACGGCGCATGGAGCCGTGGCGAAGAGAAGCGTCCGGGATGAGCAGTAAGGACAAAGGCGGAAGCCGCGCCCTGAAACAGCGGGTCAAGACGGCGCATAAGCGCAGCCTGTCGTCGCAACTCTGGCTGGAGCGGCAGTTGAATGATCCCTATGTGGCGCGCGCCAAGCGTGACGGTTACCGGTCGCGCGCCGCTTACAAACTCATTGAAATTGACGAGAAATACAAGATCCTGAAATCGGGCGCGCGCATCCTCGATCTTGGTGCTGCTCCCGGCGGCTGGTCGCAGGTGGCGGCGGCGAAAGTCGGTGCTTCGGGCAAGGTCGTCGGCATCGATCTTCTACCCATTGATCCGTTGCCCGGAGCGACCTTCGAGGTTCTGGACTTTCTTGCCGATGACGCTCCGGAGCGATTGCGCGCGATGCTCGGCGGTGGGGCGGATGTCGTTCTGTCCGACATGGCCGCCAACACTACCGGCCACAAGAAGACGGACCATCTGCGCATCGTCGGCCTCGTCGAAATGGCGGTGGAGTTCGCCCGCGAGGTACTGGCTCCGGGTGGTGCGTTTCTCGCCAAGGTGTTCCAGGGCGGGACGGAAGGCACGTTGCTTGCCGATCTCAAACGAGATTTTGCTGTTGTCAGACACGTCAAACCGGCGGCAAGCCGTGCCGGATCGTCCGAGCTTTACGTTTTAGCGACAGGATTTCGTGGGAGAGACGAGGAATAACGATTGAGCCTGCCACCATGCGCGGATTTTCCGGCGATGGACCACCGCACGTTTTCATGGAAGATAGGATTCGGCTCGTGAAGATGGCTGAAATTGCTCAGCGTGGCGATATCGACAACATTTCCTGTGAATGGTTGTTGATGTCAGCCCGCCCGGTTTCAGGCGTGAAACCGTTATTTTCTTTAATAATTATCGACGGGGAAATTGACGCAGGGTATCGCGGCATTGTGTCTCAGGGTTTTTACGGTCTGTGTAGTTCATGCTTGAATGTGTTCAAAGACAAAGCCATCGGTAGTGGATGAGGTAGACTGGATATGGAATAAGTCGAAATCGGCGCGGACGGTCGAGAGCCGTATTGCAGCCGTCTTGAATTGTACCGGCAATCATAAGGCGAGAATAGGCAATGAGTGTTCAATCCCGGCGTGACATGACGCTCCCTCCCGACTTGTTGGCCAAGAAGGGAACAGGACCGATCCGGACCAAATTCCCGACATATGTCAATACGTTACCTCCCTGTAATTATGCCTGCCCGACGGGAAGCAACATTCAGGCGTGGCTTGCCCTGGCGCAGGCCCAGAAATACGAAGAAGCCTTCCAGGAACTGATCCGCAACAATCCGATGCCCGCGATTCACGGGCGCGTCTGTTATCATCCCTGCGAGACGTCCTGTAACCGTTCCTCTGTCGATGGCGCAGTGAGTATTCATGCCGTTGAGCGTTTCCTCGGCGACCAGGCGATCGAAAAGGGCTGGAAAGTCCGTAACGACTCCACACCGACCGGCAAGCGTGTGCTGGTGGTTGGCGCCGGGCCGAGCGGTCTGGCGGTGGCATATCACCTGCGACTGATGGGGCACGATGTCGAAATCCGCGAGAGCGGTCCGGTTGCCGGCGGTATGATGCGGTTTGGCATTCCAGCCTACCGCCTGCCGCGCGACATCCTCGATGCCGAGATCAAGCGCATTCAGGATCTGGGGGTTCCGATCGTCCTGAATACTCGGGTCGACGATCTTTTGAGCGCCAAGCTCAGCGGCAGTTTCGATGCTCTGTTCATCGCCATCGGCGCGCATGTCGCCAACGGCGTTGATATTCCGTCTGACGACCCGGGCCGTGTTCTGGATGCCGTTTCGTATCTGCGCGCCATGGAGCTTGGCACCGCGCCGAAGCTCGGTCGCCGGGTCGCTGTCTATGGCGGTGGTAACACGGCGATGGATGCGGCGCGCACGGCGCGGCGTCATGGTTCGGAAGTGATGGTGGTATACCGTCGTGACCGGGCCAGCATGCCGGCGCACGATTTTGAATGCGTCGAAGCGATGGAGGAAGGGGTCACTTTCCATTGGCTCAGGACCATCAACCAGATCGACGGCGAGAAGCTCACACTGGAAAAGATGCAGCTTGATACCAACGGACGTCCGAAAGCGACAGGCGAATTCGAAAGCCTGGAAGCCGATTCTGTCATTCTGGCTCTGGGGCAGACCACGGATACCCTCGTTACCAACGGTATTCCGGGCATTGAATCGCGTCCGGACGGAACCGTGATCGTCAACGACCAGATGATGACCGGACATGCCGGCATCTTCGCCGGCGGCGACATGGTACCCTCAGCACGCACCGTCACCACCGCAGTCGGTCACGGCAAGCAGGCAGCGCGGCATATCGATGCCTGGCTGCGCGGCATGACTTACAATTCGGCCAGTAAGAAACCGCTGGTGAAGTACGATCAACTGCACCTCTGGTACAAGACTGACGCCGCCCAGTCCGAGCAGCCGCAGATTTCCGCTGCTCAGCGCACAACCGGCTTCGAGGAAGTCGTCGGTGGGTTGACTATGGAGGAGGCGCTTTACGAAGCGAAGCGTTGCTATTCCTGTGGCAATTGCTTCGAGTGCGACGGATGTTATGGCTCCTGCCCGCAGGGGGCGATCATCAAACTCGGCAAGGGCAAGGGATACAAGGTCGATTACAACAAGTGCACCGGCTGCGAGGCATGCTTCCTGCAATGCCCGTGCCATGCAATTGAAATGGTCCAGAACTGAGCCGGGTGGAGGGTATAATGAAAGAGACGAAAACCGTAAAACCCGCCACGATGGAAACCCTCGACGGTAACGAGGCCGCAGCACGGGTCGCCTTCAAGGTTAGCGAAGTCTGCGCGATCTTCCCGATCACGCCGTCCTCGACCATGGCGGAACTCGCCGATCAATGGGCCGCCGAGAAGAAGGTCAACGTGTGGGGCAATATCCCGCTGATCGTCGAAATGCAGAGCGAAGGCGGCGCGGCGGGCGCAGTACACGGGGCGTTGCAGAGCGGCGCTCTGTCGACGACGTTCACGGCCTCGCAGGGCCTGATGCTGATGCTGCCCAACATGTACAAGATTGCCGGCGAGTTGACCTCGGCGGTGTTCCATGTTGCTGCCCGTTCATTAGCGGCACAGGGGCTGTCGATTTTCGGCGACCATCAGGACGTGATGGCGGCTCGCACCACGGGCTTCGCGCTTCTCGCCTCCTCCTCCGTGCAGGAGGCGCAGGATATGGCGCTTGTCGCCCACGCGGCGACCCTTGAGGCGCGCATTCCCTTTATGCATTTTTTCGACGGTTTCCGCACATCGCATGAGGTCAACAAGATTGCCCTGGTATCCGACGAGCATATCCGGGCGATGATTTCCGATGATCTTGTGCGGGCACACCGGGAGAGGGCGCTCAGGCCCGACAATCCGTTCATTCGCGGCACGGCACAGAATCCAGACGTTTACTTCCAGGCGCGCGAGACTGTGAACCCGTATTACGACAAGGTGCCAGACATCGTCACCAAGGCGATGGAAAAGCTGGGCAACCTTACCGGACGGCACTACAAGCCGATCGAATATTACGGTGCATCGAATGCCGACCGGGTGGTCGTTGCCATGGGTTCGGGTGTCGAGACCCTGAAGGAGACAATGCGCCATCTCAACGCCGCCGGTGAGAAGGTCGGTGTCCTTCAGATCCGTCTCTTCCGGCCACTCCCGGCGGAACTCCTCCTGGAGGAACTACCGAAATCGGTGAAGGTGCTGGCGATACTTGACCGCACCAAGGAGCCGGGCAGCAATGGCGAGCCGCTGTACCAGGATATCCTCACCTGCCTTGCCCAGAACCGTGAAACACTGCCGCGGATGATCGCCGGGCGTTATGGCCTGTCCAGCAAGGAGTTCACTCCGGCGATGGCCAAGGCGGTGTTTGACGAGATGAAGAAGGACGCGCCGAAGCGCCGCTTCACTGTCGGCATCGTTGACGATGTCAGTCATCTGAGCCTTGATTACGATCCGGCTTTCGATATCGAGGAAAAGGACGTGCAGCGGGCGCTGTTCTATGGCCTTGGTGCTGACGGTACTGTGGGTGCGAACAAGAATACCATCAAGATCATCGGCGACGATCCCGACTATTTCGCGCAAGGATATTTCGTTTACGATTCGAAAAAATCCGGTTCGCAGACCGTATCGCATCTCAGGTTCGGGCGGCATCCGATTGAAAGCCCCTATCTGGTGCAATCGGCCAATTTCGTTGCCTGCCATCAGGAGACCTTCCTGGAAACGACGGAAATGCTGGATCATGTCGGCAAGGGTGCGACCTTCCTGCTCAACACGGGAACCGATCCTGAGCATGTCTGGTACAGTCTGCCGTCCAACGTGCAGAAGAAGCTCATCGACAACAAGATGCGCCTGTTCGTGATCGACGCCTACAAGGTGGCCGGGGAAACCGGCATGGGGCGGCGCATCAACACAATCATGCAATCGTGCTTCTTCGCGCTTTCCGGCGTGATGGACCGCGAGAAGGCCATCGGCAAGATCAAGAAAGCGATTGAGAAAACCTATCAGCGCAAGGGGCCGGAAGTGGTGAAGAAGAACTTCGCCGCCGTCGATCATACCCTGGCCCATCTGTTCGAAGTGCCGCTTGGCGAGCGGGCTACCGCGAATATGGAAGCAAAAAACAGGTTTCTTGACCGTGCGCCGCAATTCGTCCGCGAAGTGACGGCGGAGATGATGGCCGGGCGAGGCGATGCTCTCCCGGTGTCGAAGCTCCCCACGGACGGCACGTTCCCGTCCGGCACCACCAAATGGGAAAAGCGCAACATCGCCCAGAACATTCCGATCTGGAACAAGGAGATCTGCATCCAGTGCGGCAATTGCAGCTTTGTCTGTCCGCACGCGGCGATCCGGGCAAAATTCTATGACAAGACCCTGCTCGGCAATGCGCCGGATGGCTTCAAAGCCAATAAAATCACGGCGCGCGGCTTCCCTGATGCGCGTTATACCCTCCAGGTTTACCCGGAGGATTGTACCGGCTGCGTCGCCTGTGTCAGCGCCTGTCCAGTGGTCGATTCAACTGATCCGACGCGCCGCGCCATCAATATGGAGCCGAAGGTCGCACATATCGAGCGGGAAAAGCAGAATCTCGAATTCTTCCAGACCATTCCCTATAATGACCGCGCAAGGGTCGATTTCTCCAACGTGCGCGGCGTGCAGTATCTCGAACCGCTGTTCGAGTTCTCCGGCGCGTGTTCGGGATGCGGCGAGACGCCGTATCTAAAACTGATCACGCAACTGTTCGGCAATCGGCTGATGGTGGCGAACGCCACCGGCTGTTCATCGATTTACGGCGGCAACCTGCCGACGACGCCGTGGAGCGTCAACGCCGAAGGGCGCGGCCCCGCTTGGGCCAACTCCTTGTTCGAGGATAACGCGGAATTCGGCCTTGGCTTTCGGCTGGCGTCGATCAAGCACCGTGAACTGGCATTCCAGTTGACCAACGTTCTGGCCAAGACATTACCGGAGACATTGGTACGAGAGCTTCTCGAAGCGCCGCAGGATACCGAGTCTCAGATCCAGCAGCAGATTGCCCGTGTCGAGGAACTGAAGAAACATCTTGCCGCGCTTGGCACCGGGGATGCGAAGAACCTGATGTCAGTGGCCGATCAGTTGATCCGCCGGTCGATCTGGATCGTTGGTGGCGACGGTTGGGCCTATGATATCGGATCGAGCGGTCTCGACCATACCCTGGCGAGCGGTGCGGACGTGAACGTTCTGGTGATGGATACGGAGGTCTATTCCAATACCGGCGGACAGATGTCGAAGTCGACACCGCTCGGTGCGGTGGCGAAGTTCGCCGCTGCCGGCAAGCAGGCGATTAAGAAGGACATCGCCCTTCAGGCCATCGCTTACGGCAACGTCTATGTTGCCCGTGTCGCCTATGGCGCGGACCCGCAGCAGACGCTGTTGGCGTTCCGTGAGGCGGAAGCCTATCGCGGCCCGTCGCTCGTCATCGCTTACAGCCATTGCATCGCCCACGGTATCGATATGGAGAAGGGGCTGAAGCAGCAGGAACTGGCGGTGAAGTCCGGACACTGGCCGCTGTTCCGCTATAATCCGACGCTTCGGGACGTGAACCACAACCCGTTCTCGCTCGATACCCTGCGTCCGAGCCGGTCTCTCGACGATTACCGGCATAACGAAACCCGGTATCAGTCGCTGCACCGCAGCCATCCCGAGCTTGCTGCCCAGATGCTGGCGGAAGCGCAGGAGGTGACGAATCATAAGTGGAGCCTCTACGAAGAAATGGCGGTGCAGGAAATCAAGAAGTTCACGCCGCATTTCACCGAACGTGCAACCTGATAATATCTTTCGGATATCCGGTTAAACGCACAAAGCATTGCGATATGAGAAATCAGAGCATGATGTGTTTCCGTGTAAACGCGCACATGCTCTGGAACGTGAAAATGCTTTAAGTGGAACGCCCGCAATGAAGAAAGCGGGATGAGGCTATGGCCCCATCCCGCAGTAATCTTCGGTTATCAGCCTGCGAGGATCGAATTTGTCCTCGCAGGTTTTTTCTTGCAGGCTCTTCTTGCCGTTTCTCAGCGGTTGTTGCGGCTCGGACGCTCCTGCCGCGGCCCGTCGTCCCGGTCTCCACGCCGGTTCTGTCTGCTATCGCGTCCAGAACGCTGGAGTTCGTTCTTCTCGATGACGCCATCATTGTTGCGGTCAAGGCGTTCGAACAGAGCTGTTGTTGGAAGACTGTATTCCTCGAAGGAAACGACGGCATCGCCGTTGCGGTCAAGCCACTGGAATGAACGCACCCGAGGTTGCTGCGTCCGTTCGAGCCAGAGTGCTTCGAATTCGTCGGCAGATAGGGCGCCGTCCTTGTTGGTATCGTATTTTTCGAATTGCCCCTTGCGGGCGGCGTCGATCTCGGCCCGCGTGATTTTGCCGTCTTTGTCGGTGTCGATGGCACCGAGCCGCTCTTTCATGAAGGGACCCCGACGGCCCATTTTGTCGAGGTCGATGATCCCATCATCGCTTTTGGACATGCGAGAGGCCATGCGCGCCATGGGGCGTTGAAACTCCTCCAGAGAGATCTTGCCATCGCCGTTGATATCGTAACGCTGGAAAGCCCGCACACGGCGCTCCATCATCCGGTCGCTCCAGAGCTTTTCATACTGCGCCAGCGTCAGCTTGTCGTCCTTACCGGTATTGTACTTGCCGTATTCCGCGCGCAGGGCGGCCTGCAACTCGTCCTTCGTAATCTTGCCGTCCTTGTTGGCGTCGAACCGTTCCAGCAGACGTTCTTTCTGAAAATCTCCGCGAAAGTGCATCGGTCCGCCATGCATCCGTTCAGCGTGAGGCCCCCGGAAATGCTCCGGTTTCTGACGGGCGGAGGCTTCGGCGATGGTGCCGATGGCGGCAAGACCGAAAACTGCGGTCAGCAAAGCGGTGCGAAAAGAAGGGGTCTTCATGGCAGTTTCTCCTTGGGTCTCAAACCCTCATATCGAGGGAGCGGGAAGGTTGTACCTCGCATCTGTCGCATTTTTATGCCGTAAAAGGCCGGGTTTGTCGCCAAGTATGACAGCGCGACTGACCGTTGCACTTCGTTACAACTTTTCCGGGCAGGATTCTCCGGGCGCGGTATACAAGGATATGCTTCGAAGGAGATTACCATCGTGGAGCAGATCCCGCACATTCTGGTTGTCGACGACCATCGCGATATCCGCGAGCCGCTGGCAGCTTATCTGCGCAAGAACGAATATCGCGCGACCACGGCGCAGAACGCTGCCGAGGCGAGGGATATGCTTTTGCGCCATGCCTTCGATCTGGTGGTGCTCGATATCATGATGCCAGGCGAGGACGGATTGTCTCTCTGTCGCCACCTGCGCGAGAATACGACTATTCCGGTGATCCTTCTCACCGCCCGCGCCGATGAGGCGGACAGGATCGTCGGCCTTGAGATCGGTGCCGACGATTACGTCGTCAAGCCGTTCAGCCCACGGGAATTGCTGGCCCGGGTCAAGAGTGTATTGCGGCGTGTCCATATGCTCCCGCCTTCGCGGGACAGGGCAGGGACGGGGACAAAGCGCCTCGGTTTTGACCGTTTCATCTTCGATACCGAACGGCGGGAACTGATCGATGAAAACAAGGTGACGATACCGCTCAGCACCAGCGAATACCGTCTGCTGATGGTTCTGACGCAGAGGCCGCACATTACCCTGACCCGCGATCAGTTACTCGATCTGACAGCGGGCCGGGACGCCATCGCCTTCGATCGCAGCATCGACAATCAGGTGAGTCGGTTGCGAAAGAAGCTGGAGCGCGACCCAAAGGTTCCGGAGTTACTCAAGACCATATGGGGCGGCGGCTACGTTCTTGCTGCCGATGTGTGCGAAATAACATGAGGATGCCATTTGCATGACCTTGTTCCCCCGCCGTCTTGCCGGACAGTTGACGCTGGTGGTAATCGCCGCCATCGCGGCGGCGGCTGGCCTGCTGTTGATCCTGTTCTCGCTCGAAACCGAGCAGTACGAGCGTCGGGCTGTGCGCACCTTTGCCATCGAACGCCTGTCCGACGTACTCCCGGTTCTAGATCAGTCTTCGGTGAAGGATCTGCCGCACGAAGCGAAGCAGCGCAGCCGTTCCGGTCTGCGCCTGTCCATTGATGACGATAGCTGGGTCAAGCCGAAGGAGATGGACGATGACGAACGGGAACTGGCCGAGGATCTCAAAAGCGAACTCGGCCTTGCAAACCGTTCCGTCTTCCTCGACCTGAAAGCCAGGTCACTGGAGAGGAATGGTTCATCGAAACACCTGAATAAGGATGATGATGACAGGCCCCGCTTCCGGCGTTTCGGATCGGTCATCGTTTCGTTGCAGATGCCACAGGGGGTATGGCTGAACGCCCAATTGCCCCGTTTCCAGCATCGTGATGTGCCAGGGCTGCCGTTGCGCTGGCTGTTGCCGCTGATGCTCGGCGGAGGATTCGTGCTTCTGGGCGTGCTATTCGCTGTGCGAGGAATTACCAGGCCGATGCGGGCGTTGGCGCAAGCTGCGGAAAAGGTTGGACGGGGCGAAAGTGTTGCTCCTCTGCCGGAGAAGGGGCCGTTGGAAATCCGTGAAGCCATTGCCGCCTTCAATGTTATGCAGGGGAGGCTGAGCGCATTCGTCGAGGATCGTACCGGCATGTTGGCGGCGATTAGCCATGATCTACGCACACCGGTGACAGCGTTGCGGCTGCGGGCTGAAATGCTTGACGAGGGGGAGGAAAAGGAAGCGATCCTGCGTAATGTCGAGCGGATGCGCCAGATGGTCGAAGCGACCCTTAATTTCACTCGTGACGACGTGGCCCGTGAGGACAGCCGCGCCGTCGATCTCTCGGCGCTCATCGAAGGCGTGGCCGACGATTTCAAGGATATGGGCCACGATGTCCAGGTGATGGCTCCGGACCATCTGGTGTTTCAATGCCGTCCGGCGGCACTTGGGCGCGCCGTATCCAACCTGATCCGCAACGCTGCCGATTATGGCAAGCGAGCACGGGTGAACCTGCGGGAAACCGATGGTTCCGTTGTGATCGAGGTGGACGACGATGGTGATGGCATTCCCGACGACAAGATCCGCGACGTGTTCAAGCCGTTCGTCCGGCTCGATGAAGCGCGTAATATCGAGGGTGGAACCGGTCTTGGCCTGCCGATCGTCAGCTCCATCGTCAAGGCCCATGGCGGACGGATCGAGCTTGAGAACCGTCTGGAAGGTGGATTACGGGCGCGGATCGTTCTTCCGAAGCCGAAAATGATCCGCTGATGCTCTTAAGCAGAGAAACTGCCGGAATATGAAAGGAATTATCAGAACGATTGCCGGAAGCCGATAGCTGAAGGCAATGATGGAATCGGTAGCGGCGGCGGGTATTGACCGTCTCGACGGCATTCTGATTATCTGCGTCCTGTCGTGATCATGGCGGTGTTTTCCTCCTTGTCCGGTTCTGGAGTAGGCGCTGGTTCTGCCGCATGGGGAAGAGGTTTACTGAATTGTTTCGAACGTTCCAAAGCGATATGCTTGGGCGTTCTATCGTTGTGTGCAAAGAACGCCACGATGGTACGGGGGAGAAATTGCGATGGCCTTGAATGACGTCAGGCGGCGGGATTGGAGCGATAGTGATGAAATCGCGCAATTACGGGAATGGTTGGGACAATCGGAAACCGCCATCGGCTTCACCGGGGCGGGCGTATCGACGGAAAGCGGCATTCCTGATTACCGTACGCCGAATACGCCTTGGGAGCGTAATAAACCGCTACCATTCGATGTCTTCATACAAAGCGATGAAGCGCGACGGGAATCCTGGCGGCGGCATTTTGCCATGGACGATCTTTACGGAACCGCCCGTCCGGGAATTTGTCATCTGGCGTTTGCGGAATTTGTTCGTCGTGGCTCGATGAGCGCGGTTATTACCCAGAACATAGACGGGTTGCACCAGCTCTCCGGTATTCCCGACGACCAGGTCATCGAACTGCATGGCAATTCCACCTACGCCACCTGTCTGGAGTGCGGGCGGCGTTATGAGTTGAATGAAATCAAGCCCATCTTCGAGGCTACCGGCAAGTCGCCTGTATGTGACGATTGCGGCGGTATCGTCAAACCGGCGATCATCTCGTTTGGCCAGGCGATGCCGGAGCGCGCCATGCGGCAGGCGCAGGAGCGCACGCTCGCCTGTGATCTCTTTCTTGCTGTCGGGTCGTCGCTGATCGTGTATCCCGCGGCCGGTTTCCCCTTGCTGGCCAAGGAGAATGGCGCAAGGCTGGTAATCGTCAATCGTGAGCCGACTGGGCTCGACGGCTTGGCGGATCTGGTGCTCAATGGCGAAGTCGGCGATATTTTCTCAGCGCTTCTATAAAGCATTTTACGCTGAATTGGCATCGGGTTCAGTGGGACGAAATGCGACAAGGAAGGAAATTAGAATAAGATGCGTCCCTGTGTAAACGCATCTTACTTGAAGAAAGCATATTTTTATGAGGCATATGCAGGGGCTTATCGAGAATAGTCGAAACACTTGCATGAAACGCCGGATATGAATGACGGCATGGTCAATAATTTAAAAATTGCTGTGAACGCATTCCGCGGAAAATTGCCTGCAAGGGTTTTATAACGGCGCGTTGATGCTAATCTCTCTTCAAGAGAATGCTCATTGATTCGTGTGTTGGTGTCTCATGTCCGATGATTTCGGTTCCGATCCCTTCAATGCAAGACGTCCGCTTTATGCGATCAAACCTGCCGTCGATGAGGTGGCAGTCGGTGTCGCGCCGGAAGAAGACAATACCGAGCTGATTCAGATCTGTGGGCGCATCAAATGGTTCGATGTTGCGAAAGGATACGGTTTCATCGTGCCCGATAATGGGTTGCCCGATATCCTGCTACACAATGCTTGCCTGAAGCGGGCCGGGTATCAGTCCGCCAACGAAGGCGCGCGGATTGTTGTCGAAGCGGCGAAACGGGTCCGCGGGTTGCAGGCATTCCGGGTTATTTCGCTCGACGCATCCTCCGCTCTGCATCCGGCCGAATTGGCGGTGCCGCGTACCCATGAAATGGTGACACCGAGTAGCGGGCTGGAGCCTGCCGTGGTGAAATGGTTCAACCGCCTGCGCGGTTTCGGCTTTCTCACGCGCGGCGAGGGAACACAGGACATTTTTGTGCACATGGAAGTCCTGCGGCGCTACGGTATCCTTGAACTCAAGCCCGGCGATCAGGTTCTCGTTCGTTTCGGCGATGGCTCCAAGGGGCATATGGCAGCCGAGGTGCGTCTGGCGGGAACCGGTCTGCCGCAATCGCATTGAAACCCTTTGCTGATGCAAAGGGGCGGTTTATTTCTGAAAGCTCCGGTTTACTGTTCATTTTGCCGCAGGTGATGATGTTGTACCGTTTCCTGACGATAAACCGTTGCGCGATAAAGCGTTTCGTGATTCTTGGATGGCTTGTTGCGCTGGCCGGAATCTTCTGGACGATGAGCGTTGCCTTGGCTCAGCAATCCTCATCCTCCGGTAGGGAACCCCTGACCATCGTTTCCAAGTCCGGGGTGCGTCACGTATTCAGCGTCGAGATTGCGGTCAGCAGCCAGGAGCGGGCTCTCGGGTTGATGTTCCGTACTTCTCTGGAGCCGATGAGCGGCATGGTGTTCGAATTCAATCCGCCGCAACCGGTAGCGATGTGGATGAAGAACACCTTTATTTCTCTGGATATGATCTTCATCCGTCAGGACGGCATGATCGGACGGATTGCCGAACGAACGGTGCCGCTTTCCGAACGGCAGATCGTTTCCGGAGGGGACGTGGTGGCAGTACTTGAGATTGCGGGCGGGGAAGCAGCCAGGCTTGGAATTTCCGTGGGCGATATGGTTGAGTATCGCTTGTTCCGGATGCCATGAGAGGGATTCATGTCTGGCGGTGCTTTCCGTCTTGCGGCGACAGGCGCTGCATGTTAGGCGGAACCCGTTCTCGAGCCATGGGCGAACCGGGCAGTTTACTGAGAGCGTCGGGGCGTAGCGCAGTCTGGTAGCGCATCTGCTTTGGGAGCAGAGGGTCGCAGGTTCAAATCCTGTCGCCCCGACCATCCGGTTCAGGGATTGCAAGGATATTCGGATCGGGGCTCGCCGGTCCATAGACGATTGTGGTGGCATAGGATGACGGCACGGATCTACAAACCATCGAAAACCGCGACGCAGTCCGGTCAGGCCGGAACCAGGCGCTGGCTCTTGGCGTTCGAGCCGTCCTCGCCCCGGCAAATCGACACGCTCATGGGGTGGAGCAGTTCTTCCGACACCCGCCAGCAGTTGCGTCTGTGGTTCGACAGTCGGGAGGATGCGGAGGCTTACGCCAAACGACAGGGGATTCCGTATACGGTTGAAGAACCGAAGGAAGCAAAGCGCCGGATCATCTCCTATTCGGACAACTTCAAGGCCAATCGGGTCGCTCCCTGGACACATTAACCGTTCCTGGCCTCATATCTCCCGGTCTGTGACCGGAGCATAAGGCAGGAGGGACTCCGACAAGGCTTTCGATCTCGTATCTCCGCCCGGCGCCTGCCTGAATGGCTGACCATTCAGGTGTCGGCGAGCGTTGGGTATTCCACTATATTGGGATCCGTCGCATGACGAATCTCCACAATGGTCTCAAATCGGCCATCGGCCCCGTAGCTCAGTTGGATAGAGCAACTGCCTTCTAAGCAGTAGGTCTCAGGTTCGAATCCTGACGGGGTCGCCATTCATGGGCAAGACGCGAATCATCAGTTCCCTGGCTGTTCAGGAAATGCCTTTTTGGCATTTCATCGAATTTTGCTCGCGTACGATTGATCTTTCCAGGCGATAGCTCGCAGGATGACATTTGCGCACCTGTTATTGGCAGGGCTATCTCCAATAGCCGAAGCTGCAACAACTGGGAAAGGCCTTGTCGTCGGGGGGGGCTTTCGGGCGTTGGCATAAAAGATTTTCCATATAAACAATTGCATTACGGACTGGTCATTATCGCCAGTCTTCCCTACCAGACGCCCAAGCGTTTCAGTCTCTTGAGTTGGCGGACGGGCAGGGCTTCCCAGATTATTGTAGATTGAAAAATTTGACGAGAAGTCGGAACGGCATTTCACTTTTAACCATGAATAGCTTTTTCAACAAGGTGTTGGGACGCATTGGTTTTTTCCGGATTCCGGAAATCTGAACGGCTTGCCGGGTAAAATATATTGCATTCGTTCAAATTTTTTTCATCGTGACGTTGGTTGTGCCGGTTCCCATACTCCTTGGCCTGATGGAAAGTGGTTACGGATAAGTAAGTACAAGGCTGCCACTTCAAGAAAATTTTTAAAATATGAATGTTCGAAAATTCAAATATGGACATTGGGTAGCTTGGCAATTAAGCACATAATCGTATGTACGCCACATTTAGAGACTTTATAAAATAATACCAAAAATCATTCTTAATGACACATGCCTGTCATCCGATTGCAGGGCGTACTATCTGTAGACAATATCCAAAATTTTTAATATAAATATTTATATTATTATTTAAATATTTCTTATATTTTAAAACATAAAATTATTTTTTATTAGAATTAAGTATTATTTATAAGTTATAATAATAATATAATATTATTATGATTTAAAATAATTACATATATAAAATATATACTATATATATAATATATAAAATTATATAATATATAATATATAATATATAGTTAAATTGATCTA
>JAVBRX010000178.1:0-7614 GCA_031547465.1 Microvirga sp.
GAGATCAAAAGTCACATCGCGCCAGAGTTTCAGGGCCTGATAATGATGTGGTTCGCCAGCCATAAGTCATCGTTCCGGAAGCGGTCGTTACGGATCCGTTATAGACTTGACGAGAGAAGGCGACAAGAGCAAGCACGGAAACACGTATGGGGATCAGATGGAATTCATGCGTTGTTCGCTCTGGTCTTCGCCAGTGCTTGGTCGACAATACAAACGATGACGAACACAACCAGCGTCGGCAGTAGCCAGAGCAGGCCGGATTCGTAAAGCGGCAATTCGGCACACCATGAAAGCGCAGTGAGGCTGAACGGTTTGAGCGCATCGAGGATGCCAAACAGCAAAGCGGTCAGCATGGTTGGGGCGAAGACGATGCCGGGCCACCTGAAAGCTGGCTTCAGGAAACTCAGGAGAACCAGAACGATGCAAGGCGGATAGATGGCCGTCAGCGCAAAAACCGAGACAGAGATGATCCTGGTCAACCCAAGATTGGAGACTGCGAAGCCGAAGACGGCAAGTGCGATGACAGTTGCCCGGTAGGGAAAGCGCAGCAGATCCGAGAAATACGTCGCGCAGGCAGTGGTCAGGCCGATGGCGGTAACGACGCAAGCGCTATTGATGAGAATGGCAAGGAAGATATCGCCGTAGATGCCGAAGGTATGGCCGACATAACGGTGCAGGATGACAGCGCCGTTGGTGGCGTCCGGCGCGAGGGTGGCGCTGTTGTTTCCAAGCTTGAACAGGCTGACATAAATCAGCACGAAGCCGATGAATGCCATGAAACCGGCGATGGTGGCGTAGCGAACGATCTGGCCCTTCGTGGTGACGTTGCGCGAGCGGATTGCGCCGACGATGACGATGCCGAAGACGAGTGCCCCCAATGTATCCATGGTCAGGTAGCCATCAGTGAATCCTTGAGAAAAAGGCGCTACCCGATACGGGGCAGCGGCATTCCCGACAGAACCGGCTGGATACAGGAATGCGGCGATGCCGAGAATAGCGAGCGCCAGCAGTTTGATCGGGGCGAGAACATTGCCGATAATGTCCAGAAGACGGGTAGGATAAAGGGAAATCGCCGTCACGAACACGAAATAGAGAAGGCTGAAAATAAACAACGCCTGCGTCGGACTGCCGTTTTTCAGGAAGGGGATGATGCCGATCTCAAAGGAAACGGTGGCAGTGCGCGGAATGGCGAATAACGGGCCGACCGACAGATAGCAGACGACGGCAAGCAGGATACTGGCAGCCTTACCGATCGGGGCGCTGAGGCGAGTCATCTCCCCGTCCACCGTCGACAGGGCGATCACCGTCAGAATCGGCAGCCCCACAGCGGTGATGAGAAAGCCGCCAGCCGTGATCCAGACATGATCTCCGGCCTGTAACCCCACCATGGGCGGATAGATGATGTTGCCCGCGCCGATAAACAGCGACAGGGTCATAAAACCTAAGGCGATAATGTCACACACCTTCATTGGTCTTGCCTTGATTTCCTTCGTTCCGGGCCAGCCGTCGCAACGGGCCGAAGCTTGCGGCGATACTTAATGCGACGGCGGGTTATAAGTGGCCTACCGATGAAGTACCAGAGGCGACAAATTAGGAAAGATGAGGTTTTCTCGTTGAAAAACAAGGCGTTACGCTATATCATATTTCGCAATCAGGGGGGTGCTTCAAGATGTCCTATCCAATTGCGGAGGGCGCGGGCAGCTTCCGCATAGGCTGAAATCAAAGAGAAACCTCCGGCGATACGATGGATCGCCGGAGGTTTTGGAAATGCCTGAAAGCAGGGTTGACTTACCCGCGATAGCGTTTTTTCAGCAACGCATAGACCAGCCGCGCCGCTTGCAGCTCTGCGCCTTTGGGGCGAGCGGGTTTTGCAGCCGGTGTCCAGGCAAAGATGTCAAAATGAACGTAATCCTTCGCTGCCTCAACGAACTTGTGCAGGAACAGGGCGGCGGTGACGGACCCGGCAAAGGGCGTGCTGCCGGCATTGTTGATGTCGGCACAGTCCGAATCCATGGTTTTGAGATACGGTGTCCATAGCGGCATCCGCCACACGGGATCGTTCACCTCTTTGCCACAGGCGGCGATTTCCTCGGCAAGCGTATCGTTCTTCGTGTAGAACGGCGGCAGATCCGGCCCAAGGGCGACACGGGCTGCGCCGGTAAGTGTTGCGAAGTCGATCAGGAGATCGGGTTTTTCCTCATCAGCGTAGCTCAAGGCATCGGCAAGGATCAGGCGGCCTTCGGCATCGGTGTTGCCGATCTCCACTGTGATTCCCTTTCGGCCCTTGAAGATGTCACCGGGACGGAAAGCGTTTCCGGATATGGCGTTCTCCACCGCCGGGATCAGTACCCGCAGGCGGATCGGCAGTCCGGCGCCCATGATCATGTCGGCAAGCGCCAGGGCAGTGGCCGCGCCGCCCATGTCTTTCTTCATCAGCAGCATCGAACTCGACGGCTTGATGTCGAGGCCGCCGGTATCGAATGCCACGCCCTTGCCGACCAGCGTCACAAGCGGCATATCCTTGCTACCCCAGGTGATGTCGATCAGCCGCGGCTCGATCCTGGAGGCGCGGCCTACGGCGTGGATCAGGGGAAAGTTCTTGTCGAGCAGCTTCTTGCCCGTAATTACCTTGATCTTGGCAGAGTGCTTCTTTGCCAAAACCGCTGCTGCCGCTTCGATCCCGTCCGGCCCCAGATCTTCCGTCGGGGTGTTGACGAGGTCGCGCGCCATGGCCACTGCATCGGCGATCCGCGTCACTTCCTCGACGCTGATGCCTTTCGGCGGCACCAACTGGGCTTTAGGGACGGGCGCCGCTTTGTAGCGGCTGAACGTGTAGGAGCCGAGGAGCCAAGCAAGCGTCGCCAGGGCGGCGTTTCTGGGTACGGTCGCAAACCTGTAGACTCCTTCGGGAAGGAGCGGTGGCAATTTGCCGATCAGGAACGGGTCGGCATCCGCCGCGCCCGGAGGTTCGATGGCGAACAGCACGCCGATGCCGCCGGAACCGTCCGGCAGCACGAGATGTTTGCCGGGATCGGGAGTGAATCCAGACGCCATAGCAAAAGCCAGGGCCGGGCTGGGGAGCGCCCTGGATTGCGTTCCCCATTCAGCTTTATTGACCAGCCAGACCGGAATTGCCGGGGTCTTGGGACCGGTGAAGAGCGATGCGCTCATGGCGATGACCTAGTTCCTCAGATTGTCTGGTTATATGCGCCAACTTCCGGGTTCTCCCGCAGGATACCGTCGACCGCCTTGAACATCTCACGCATCCGCACTTCCGAAACCGGGCTTTCGACTACGACCACCAGTTCCGGTTTGTTGGAGGAAGCGCGCACCAGCCCCCAGGTCCCGTCCTCGGAAACGACGCGCACACCATTGACGGTGACGAGATCGACAATCTTCTGCCCTGCCACTTTGTCTCCGGCGGCTTTCATTACCTGGAAGTGCTTCGTTACCTTGTCGACGATGCCGTATTTCACCTCGTCGGCGCAATGCGGCGACATGGTCGGTGTGCCCCAAGTCTTCGGCAGCGCCTTGTAAAGATCGGCCATCGACTTGCCCGGGTTGCGGTCGAGCATGTCGCAGACGGCGAGCGCCGTCATCAGTCCGTCGTCGTAGCCACGACCCACAGGGGCGTTGAAGAAGAAGTGGCCGGATTTCTCGAAGCCTGCCAACGCCTTCAGTTCCGTCACCCGGCGCTTGATGTAGGAATGGCCGGTCTTCCAGTAATCCGCCTTGACACCGAGTGCTTTCAGTTCCGGATCGGAGGCGAACAGGCCCGTAGATTTCACGTCCACCACGAAGGTGGAATTGGGATATAGCTGGGCAAGATCGCGCGCCAGCATGACACCGATCTTGTCGGCGAAGATCTCATCGCCATTGTTGTCGACCACGCCACAGCGGTCGCCGTCGCCGTCGAAGCCGAGGCCGACATCGGCCTTGCTCTCGCGCACCTTGTCGGCGATGGCGTGCAGCATCTTTAGGTCTTCGGGATTAGGGTTGTAGCGCGGGAAATTGTAATCGAGTTCAACATCGAGCGGCACCACCTCGCAGCCGAGCGCCTCCAGCACCTGTGGCGCGAATGCGCCCGCCGTGCCGTTGCCGCAAGCAGCGACAACTTTCAGCTTGCGTTTCAGCTTCGGGCGATTGAGAAGATCGGCGATATAGGTTTCGCGGAAACCGGTAACGAACTCATACGTGCCACCATCGCGCAGCTTGAACGCAGCGTTGATGACAATATCGCGCAGACGGCCCATTTCGTCCGGACCGAAGGTAAGCGGACGATTTGCGCCCATCTTCACCCCGGTCCAGCCGTTGTCGTTATGCGAGGCGGTCACCATCGCCACTGCCGGACAATCAAGCGCGAACTGGCCGAAATAGGCCATCGGCGACAGAGCCAGGCCAATATCCTTGACGCGCAGTCCCGCCGCCATCATGCCGGTGATAAGGGCATATTTGATTGACGACGAATAAGCACGGAAATCGTGACCGGTGACGATATCCGGACGCACGCCCATTTCATGCACGAGCGTACCGATCCCCATGCCGAGGGCCTGGATGCCCATCAGATTGATCTCGTCCGGAAACAGCCACCGGGCGTCATATTCGCGAAAACCGGTCGGCTTCACGAGCGGGGACGATTCAAACGCATAGGTGTTCGGGGAGAGGGCGGATTCGGGTTTGGGATACATGACGTCTCGACAAGGGTTTGAGGGTATCCGCCGGACAGCGGACAGAGGGCCTGCCTTCCGCTCTTTGTCTCCGGTGCGGCGCAAACCTGAAAAGAGGACGATGCATTATTGATCCTGAACGGCAAACTAACAAGAGCCGTAAGGTAGAATTACCCGATTGACGTTTCTTCAGCCGGATTGTCGGTTTCAATGGCTAGGGGAAGGCAAGAGTAAAATGGCGTTTATTTGATTTAAAACAAATACAACCAGTATCTGCCTATCCATCGGCCTTTCCTGTTTCTGACAATGCTTTCCAACCGAGTCGCGACGCATGGCTGCGACTAAATTATCCAGACCTTCCATATCTGGCTTGATTTAGATCAATGTATTGATGTTTATCAATCGGCTTATGCATAGTGTGCAGTGGCCAGACACTTTACAGGTATAGGCCTGATCGCAAGCTCGAAGGATAGGGACGATGCGTGAGGCCGAGGCCAGTCAGCTCAGGAACCTGGGGCTTTTCCGGGGTCTGACGGAGGAAAATTTTACAGCCCTGCTCCAGGCGGCAGCGCTGCAATGGGTTCCGGCACAGACGGTACTGCTGGAGGAAGGCAAGATCCCCGATTCCCTGTTCATTCTGTTGGAAGGGCTGGTGGATCTGTTCACCCGCTACGGCAAACGTGAAAGCACCCTCACGGTTCTGCGCCCGGTTCGGGCGTTCGTCCTTGCATCAGCCGTCGGCGGATTGCCCTGTGTGCAATCCGCCCGCGCCCTGACGCGAGCGCGCATTCTCACCGTTCCGGCCAGCTTGTTGCGCGGCATGGTCGGGCGCGACCCGGCATTTTCACGCTCGGTGGCGCGAGAATTGTCGGTGTCTTACGGTTGCGTTTCCATCGAACTGAAAAGCCAGAAGTTGCGCACCGGCATCGAACGGCTGGCTAACTGGATCATCCGCGCCCATGGCCATTCCGGCATCGGCAACCGTCTTTCCCTGCCGTTCGATAAGCGAACCCTCGCTTCCCGCATCGGCATGACACCGGAAAACCTGTCGCGGAGCTTGGCACAGCTCGACAAGCACGGCGTCACCGTCAACGGTCGTGAAATCCTAATCCGCGACCACGCTGCCTTGGCGAAGCTGGCAAAAACCGGGCTGATCTGAACGGGATTCCATCCGCTCCAGATTCCTAAATATTGCACCCACCCGATCAAAACGCTTTCAATAAGCCGTTGCGCTTTTCTATCAACACCAGGAATGCGGAGAACGGCCAGGCGCATCACCATAACAAACAACCCGGCAGAATACCTGCCGGGTTGCTCTTGGTATCGACTTGTCCGAACCGGATCAGAACTTGTAGTTCACACCAGCACGGAGAACCTGGAAGGACGGGTCGTCCTTAACAGTAAAGCCGTTGGAGTTCGGCGCGAAGACGCCGACACCAAGGCGCTGGTCTTCATCCGCCAGGCTGACATACGAATATTCGAGCCGGGCGATAATGTTCTGGGTGATGGCGTATTCTCCACCGAGGCCCAGAGTCCAGCCGAAGCGCGTGTCGTCGCCCTTGCCGAAACTTCCCATCGTCGCTGCGCCGGTGTTGAAGCTGTCGGAGGCTTTGGTTTTCACACCACCAAATGCCAGACCACCAGTACCGTAGATCAACAGCCGCTCAGTGGGCGTAAAGCCGACGCGGGCGCGCAACGTGCCGTACCAATCCACCTTGCTACCGGCTTCATAAGAATACGAGCCGTTGCCGATGTTGCTGGTGACCGCGAACGTATCGCCGATGCGGGTCCTCATACTGGCGTAGTTCAGATCGCCTTCGACACCGAGGACGAAACTGTTGATCTGGTAGTTATATCCGGCCTGCACACCGGCAATGAACCCACCGTTTTCTTTTCGATAGCCGCGCGGCAAGTCGACGAACCCGTGATCGAGAACGCTCAGCTCATTATCCTGCCAAGCATAACCGAGATTGGCACCGACATAGAAGCCGGTCCAGGTGAAAGCGGGGGCCATATAAGCGGCGGGCTGTGGGGCGTAAGTTCTCCTCGGCAGATCAGCGGCAAAAGCCGTGGTAGCGAGGCAAGTGGCCGCAACGAGCGACGCAACAATTCGCGTTTTCAACATTAGGACACCTATATCCTCTTTTATCTACTGGCTTCTTCCAGTTACACTCAAGTCTAATCCCAACTATTTTTTCAAACAACATATTTTTTGAGCACAATCACTCCATGGTGAAAAAGAAATTAATAAATTATAGTTATAAATTCTTGACATTTTTGGATAATAAAATATTAATGCTTAACTATGTTTTTTAAGTATAAAATTTTGCGGCATATACCGCGAGATAATAAGATATTAGTTCATTAAATATGAATAAAGACATAAATACAGTACTGTCTCTGTCAAAAAAAGGGGAAGGGACAACACCGCCAATATCGGACTTCTTCAGACCACCTCTTCAATTGCCAAGGATCGACCTGAATGTCTCCCTGTATCTTCTGAGACCGCGCATCGTTCGACATTATGCCGGATGAGACGGGTTCGTCGGTGGCGCGTCGGTATGGCGTTGCACCGAACCCGCTTTTTGCTGGCAGCGGCTGCTCAATGAAGGTGGTGCGATAGCTCACATATCAGCTCAAAGGGGGTGCCACCGATTGCTCACATCTCGACACACAGATACAAAAAAACCCGCACAAAGCGGGCAATTTCGGGCGAAATGTATCGGATTGGTTGCGGGGACAGGATTTGAACCTGTGACCTTCAGGTTATGAGCCTGACGAGCTACCGGGCTGCTCCACCCCGCGGTGGTGTTGGTGTGTGGTGAGGATCCGGCCTGGTGGCCTGGCGGCGACCGACTCTCCCGCGCCTTAAGACGCAGTACCATGGGCGCTGGGGTGTTTCACGGCCGTGTTCGGGATGGGAACGGGTGTATCAACCCCGCGATGG
>JAVBRX010000057.1:0-7347 GCA_031547465.1 Microvirga sp.
ATAAAGGCTATCGCGGCCACAATTATCCCAACAAGTTCAAGGTCTGGATCTCCGGTCAGCTCAGGCGCGTCTCCAAAACCATCAAGCGGGAGATGAAACGAAGGGCCGCCATCGAGCCCGTCATCGGACACATCAAGGCAGGGCACAGAATGGACCGGAACTTCCTCAAAGGACGCCACGGTGACAAGGCCAATGCCATCCTCGCCGCCGCCGCTTACAACTTCAGCCTCATCATTCGCTGGATCAGATACCTTCTTTGCGCCCTGTTCCTGATAGCCGCGAAAACCAAATATCCGGTCACCGCAACAGAATAATCAGCTCAGCAAAATAGTTCACAGACGACATTTATAGTGTAGCTTCTGTTAACCTCCTCCCCATCCGGGAAGATCGTGTACAGGGCAAAGTTGTCCGGGCCGAAATACCCCCGCTGCGCAGAATACGAGGCGAGTGTCCCCGGAACGCGCACCATATTGCACCGGCTAGTCCGCCCCGGAAAATCGCGAGCATGCCGGATCGTCACTTTCCCATGCTTCGGGGCCTCGGCAATTCGCACGACCGGCCAGCCGGCGAAACTGCAATCCTGGCGTAACGAGCTTGCAAACGAAATTTGCTGCGTAGTTCCAGTCGCAACCACCCGTTCAGAGCCAGACGTCTGACATCCTGCGAGGCCCAACGCCAAAAACACCGCAACGGCTTAAATTTTATAAGACATTCAACTTCCCCCCATTATCCAGTATCATCAACTGGAACGTGGCAATCCTACACACTTTCAATATCGGACCGTAAAACGACTCGAGTTATTTCACATGCAAGTCGTACCGCCGGTTGTTCTCGCGCCCGTTCGGGAACACTGCCCGCAGGACGAAGGAATCTGAGCCGGAATAGCCACGCTCCGGTATGTACGTCACCGTCACCCCCGGCACCTGTGTGGAATTGCATACGGCAAGCGGAGAACCGGGAGCCGCTGACGGGAAATTGTCACCTTCGCGGAACACGAGCCGCCCATGCCTTGGCGATTCCGCTGCGCTTACCCGGGGAATGCCGCGCGCATTGCAATCCTGCCCGATCGAATACACATGCACGATCTTGCGTGGCGCGCCTGACACTGCGGTTTCCGTGAACGAACTGCCAGAGGTCTGGCATCCGGAAAGCATGGCGGCGAGCGCTGTAGCAACCATAAAAGAACGATATGACATTGTTTTCCCACTCATCCCAGGCCGTCACCGGACGACTGCCCCCCGGAAAGCGGCCCATCTGATCGTGTCCCATGAAGCAGACGGGAATCACCATCTGCACCGGATATAGACTTAATTACTCCATTACCACAGCCTAGCTCAATCCTGAGGCAGTGCGCAACCTTGCGGTTAGTTCAATAGCCTGCGAGGCGTATAATCGGACGGAAAGCAATGCCGGTTCGAATGGAAGCCTGCCAACGGGAAAGCATTGCATAATCAAAGGGATGGCAGCGAACTGCGTTCCTGTTGAAACACGGTTCGCATAAGTGGTTTCTTGTTAACTTTCAGCAGCTAAGATTGTCGCATGCTGTACCGTTATCTTGTGGGGCTTGTCCCCTTGCTCGCCGCATTTCCCGCTTTCGCGCAGCAGGATTTCCGCTCCTGCATCGACTCCCTGCGTCCGGCTGCGGCCAAGGCCGGAGTTTCGGCGCAAACCTTCAGCTACGCGATGCGAGGTGTACAGCCGGATCTATCGATCCTCGACCTCATGAACGCCCAGCCCGAATTCAAGACGCCGATCTGGGATTACGTCGCCGGGCTGGTGGACGAGGAGCGCGTCGAGGATGGCCGCTCCGCCATGCAGAAATGGGCGAACGCGCTTGCCGCAGCGGAAAAGCGTTACGGCGTTAACCGTTACATCGTCGCCGGCTTCTGGGGGGTCGAATCTGATTTCGGTAGAGCGATGGGAACACGCCCATTGATCCAGTCGCTGTCGACCCTTTCCTGCTATGGGCGCAGACAAAGTTATTTCAGCCGCGAATTCATTTCCACCCTGAAAATCATTCAGGACGGCGACATCGCTCCGGAACAGTTGCAGGGTTCATGGGCAGGAGCTTTCGGCCATACCCAGTTCATGCCTTCAACCTTCCAACGCCTCGCGGTCGATCTCGACGGCGACGGACGACGCGACATCGTCAATTCCGTCCCCGACGCCCTCGGATCCACAGCCAACTTCATCCGCAAGGCGGGCTGGAACGAAGCCCTGCCCTGGGGCTATGAAGTCCGCGTGCCTAGAAGCTTTAATTCCGATCTCGCCGGGCGCGCCAAGGGCAAGCGCCGTCCGCTTTCCGAATGGGCCGCCATGGGCGTCACCCGCATCGACGGCTCATCCCTGTCCGGCAATTATCCGGCAGGCATCCTGCTTCCTGCCGGGATCAACGGCCCGGCCTTCGTCATCACCCGCAATTTCGATGCGATCTACAGCTACAACGCCGCTGAATCCTATGCGCTTTCCATCGGTCTGCTGAGCGACCGCCTGCGCGGACGCACCGGAATCCGGACGCCCTGGCCGACCGACGACCCGCCCCTGTCGCGCGAGCAGCGCCGTGAACTCCAGCGCCGCCTTGCTGCGCAAGGTTTCGATGTCGGCGAACCCGACGGCAAGATCGGCTCCAAAACCCGCGCCGCGATCAAGAGCGTCGAACAGCAACTCGGCATGCGCCCGACCGGGCGTGCAGGAGGAAAGGTTCTGGACGCGCTACGCTGACGGACAATACAGGATATTCTGGCCGGAAAAATTGGGTTTCCGGCTACGAACAGCATATTTCCAATAAACCTCCAGTATCGTATTCGCACACCCGATACCTTCAACCTCTCGTGAGGTTAACTGAATCGATAAATAGAAAAAATTTTATATATAGAGAAAATTTTTTTATGGTCCGGATATCGCGGCATTTTCATTGAATTTCTTTAACTCAAGCATCAGTATGTGCTTATATTTATTATGTTTCATGCGTAAAACGCATATATAGACGCGATATTTGCGCAAGGATGTTTCATGTAGACTATCGTTCTCTTTGACCGCAATCATATACGGGCATCACGAGCCTGGCTCGACGCCCCGGACATCAAGGGCAGTCCCGCCATCGGCGAACTCGCTTCAGCAGCGTTCCGGTGAAAGACAGCGGTTTCTCCCTTGACCTCGCCGTGCAGGCCTATGCCGGCACCCGGAAAGGCGCAACCGGAAGCCTGCATCTGCGCTTCGAGTTCTGAACGGCAACGCACAGCAGTTAACCGGCAGCGGCTCCGCCGGTTTTCTGCCAATGGGATACTTCCGATTCCTTGGAACGCAATGCTTTATGCGTTTAACCGGATATCACTTGAACATGCATTGCTCCAACTCCCAAGATCGTACGGGCTTTTTCCTGCACCCCTGCTATAAGCGGTGGCACGATTCCCTCTTCCGCGTCGCGATTGCCTCCCGAGTAGTGCATCTTGGATCTTGCCGTTTTCAGCGCCGTCCTGTTTTCCGCCCTGTTACACGCGACATGGAACACGCTGGCGCGCGGAGGCGGCGACCCGTTCACCACCATCGTCACCTTGTGCCTGATGCAGATCCCGATAGTCCTCGTCGTCTTGCTCTGGTCCGACTTGCCCGCATGGCAATGCTGGCCATGGTTGCTGATCGGCATCGTGCTGCACTTCGGCTACAATGTCTTCCTCATCCAGTCCTACATCCATGGCGACATGAGCCAGGTTTACCCTCTGGCGCGGGGCGCTTCGCCCCTTATCGTCGCCATCGCCGGAGCGGTGCTGCTGAACGAGAGGCTCAGCGTCGAGAAAACCCTGGCTATCCTGTTGATAGGCGGCGGCGTCATCGCCATGTCGCTACGCGGTGGGGTCGGCTTCACGCGGATGCCGCGCCGGGCTATTTCCAGCGCGCTCCTGTCCGCCGCCTTCACAGCAGCCTACACCATCGTCGACGGCATCGGCACGCGGAAAGCCGGTTCGCCCGGCGGTTACATGGTGGTGCTGATCGTCGGCGAGAGCCTGTGCGTCGGTCTGTATGCCTGCGCCATGCGCGGGCGGGCAGCCATCTGCCTGCCCGCGGCAACCTGGATGCGCGGCGCAGCTGCCGCGTCGATTGCGCTTGCCTCCTACGGCATTTTCCTCTGGGCGCTCACCCAGGCCCCCCTCGCCTACGCCGCGGCACTACGCGAAACCAGCGTCCTGTTCGCCATGCTGATCGCCACCTTGATCCTGCGGGAACTCGTCAGCCCCTGGCGCTGGGGCGCGGCTCTGATGATCCTGAGTGGCATCGTACTGATGAGGTTGTGATTTCTCACGTAGCGAATCGTTCCTGCACCATCTTCGTCACCCCAGCGAAATCAAGCTTGCCGGAACCGAGAACCGGAATGGCATCGACCACCACCACATCCGATGGCATCATCACCTCGGCAACACCCCTTGCCCTGGCGAATACCTGATAATCTCCCCGCGTGGCATTCTTCTGCTGCGTCGTCAAAATCACCCGCTCACCTTTCTTCGCATCGGGAAGGGCGGCGGCGGCGGACAATACCCCTGGCCACAGATCGGCAGCCAGCGCCTCGATTGCCGCCAGCGACACCATCTCGCCGCCGACTTTGGCGAAGCGCTTGGCGCGGCCCTTGATCGTCAGGAAGCCTTCCGTGTCAATAGCAACGATGTCGCCGGTATCATACCAGCCATTCTCGGGTGGTTGCAGCACGCCCGACGCATCGGCCCGAAGATAACCGAGCATGATATTCGGCCCCTTGACCCACAGTCGCCCGCCTTCCTCGATCCCGGGCAGTTGCTCAATGCGCGCCTCGATCCCCGGCATCAGGCGACCAACGGTGCCAAAGCGGTTGTACATCGGCGTATTGAGCGCCAGAACCGGCGCGGTCTCGGTGACGCCATAGCCCTCGAAAATCCGCAATCCGAACTTTTCCAGGTAAGTCATCCGCGTCGATGGCTTCACCGGTTCCGCCCCGGCAAGCACGTAGCGCAGCGAACGGAAATCGTAAGCATGGGCGGTGCGTGCATAGCCGCTCAGAAACGTATCGGTACCGAACAGGAGCGTAGCGTTGCAGCTATAAACCATCTCCGGCACTATCCGGTAATGCAGCGGCGACGGGTAGAGGAAGATCGGCACACCGGAAACCAGCGGCAGCAGCGTGCCAATGGTCAGCCCGAAGGAATGGAACAGCGGCAGAACATTGAACACCTTGTCACTGCGCCCGAAATCGATCCGCGCTTCGGCCTGTGCCAGATTGGCCATGATGTTACGGCTAGACAAAGCCACACCCTTCGGCACACCTTCCGAGCCGGACGTGAACAGGATCGCCGTCATGTCGTCGGGTGAGCGGCGGACGATGGATCTGCGACGGAGCATAAATGCCCGCGCCTTGTCGATGAGGGAAATCTCTTTCGCCACATCCTCAAGATAGATTACCCGCACCTTTTCACTCAAGGCGGCAACCAGCCCGCCGAGCTTGCCCTTTTCGATGAAAGCGCGCGATGTCACTACCGTCGTCACCCGGGCAGCGGAACATCCGGAGAGAATATTGGCCGCGCCGGCAGTGAAATTCAGCATCGCCGGAACCCGCCCCGCCGACATCAGACCGATGAGGCTTGCAACCGTGGCGGGAGCATTCGGCAGCAGCACGCCGACAGCGCCGCCCTCCTCCGCCAGCGGCAGAAACTTGCGCCCGAGTGCCGCCGCACCGGTGAGGAGCGCATTGTAATTCAACGGTTTGCCGATGGGCGATTCAAGCACGATCCGTCTCGGCCCATGCCGCTCGGCAGCCTCAACCACCGCCTCGAACAAGGTGCAATCGCGCTGCGCGGTGCGGAATACCATATCCGACATGATCTGATAGAGCGCCGTACCCGCCGTCTCGCGGCGAGCCTTGCCCCTGAGGTTTTGATCGACGGCGAGCTTCACCGGCTCCAGCACCGTCACCTTGACCTTCGGCCACCAGCGGCGGCGCACCTGGCGTTCGGTCAGGCGGGAAAATGGCGTCTGCTCCAGCCCGTCGATCTTGACCGGAATCACCAGTGAATCCGATTTATCGGCAATCAACCCTGCGCCATCGTAAACTTTCATCAGCGCCCCGGTGACGGTGAGGCGGCCCTCCGGGAAGATCACCAGTGGATCGCCGGATTTCACGGCGTTGATGAGCGTGCGCGTCGCCATCGGCTTCGTCGGGTCGAGCGGCATGGCGCGCACCAGTCGCAAAAACGGCCTCACCCACCAGCTCTGGGCGATCTGGTAATCAATGGCGAAAATCGGCTTCGTTTCCAGAAGCGACATCGCCAGCGCAGCATCGAGAAAACTGACATGGTTCAGGGCGATAATCGGATTCTGCCCGCCCCTCTTCAGATTTTCCGCCCCGCTTACCTCAAGCCGGTAAAACGCCCGGAACAGGATAGACAGGAAATCCTGCAACGCGGAAGCCCGCATCACACAGAAGATCAGCACGGCAGCGATAGCATTGCCGAGGGCGAGCGCGCCAAGCAGGAACGGCAGCCCAAGACCCATGGCTTGCAACGCCAGCGCGGCAAGTGCACCGCTGGCCATGAAGGCGGCTCCCAACACGTTGACGGCGGCAATCACTCGCGCCCGCTGCTCCGGCCCGGCCCAAGCCTGAATGGCGGAAAACGCAGGCACAACGTAAAGACCGCCCGCCGCCGCAAGGCCGGTGAAATCGAATCCGACCCGCAACCCTGTTGCCGTCGAGAAAAACGCTTTCCAGTCTAGAACCTCCATTGAGGGAACCGCGCTCCAGGCCAGATACGCCAGATCGATGCCGAACAGGGCCATGAATACGGCTGCCACCGGCGTCGGCAGAAGAACGATGCGCCCGCTTGCCAGCCATGCGGCAAGCGACGAACCAAGAGCAATGCCGATGGCAAACGCGGCGATCATCGCCGTAGTGACGGATTCCGAGCCATGAAAATACCCCTGGATCAAGCTCGGCAAAGCCGACAGCATGACGATGCCGACCAGCCAGAACCACGAAACGACGATACCGTTCGTCCACAGCCTTGGCGAACGACGCAGTTCGGCCAGCAGGCGGAACGTCGAACGCAGGATATTACGGTCGATAGTGAGGTTCGGCGCGGCCTCTCCGGTTTTAGGAATCATCAACGACGAGGCCCATGACAGCGCGGCGAAACTGACGATCAAGGTCGCAAACCCCGGCAGATGCCCGCCGCCATACATGGCGATACCCCCGGCGATGGTGCCAAGCAGGATGGCGATAAAGGTCGCCATTTCCACCAAGGCGTTGCCGGAGGGCAATTCCGCAAGCGTCAGGTGATCGGGCAGGATGCCATATTTCAACGGTCCGAACAGGGCGGAAATGACGCC
>JAVBRX010000066.1:0-7815 GCA_031547465.1 Microvirga sp.
GCCTTGCGGCATTCGCCAGCATAGGCGGAATCAGTGGAAATAGACTGGATTTTCAACCAGTCGAACAAACGGGAAAACGATGCGTCGAGATCGGCATCGATCCGCGCCAGAATTTTATCGAGCTGCGACATGAGGATTCACGTTCCGGTTAAACGCAAAAGCATTGCGGCATAAAGAAACCAGAGCGTGATGCGTTTGCATGGAAACGCATCACGCTCTAGACGGGTTTCGTGCAGAACCGGACACGCGAACGGCAGCGGCCCTGTACGGTTAATTCATTGGTACGCCCACCGGAATTGCCGGTCAATTCGTCCAATCGGCTTTGATTGTCTCACAGCCGGCCTTCAACCGGTTCAGTTGGGAACCTCGTCGTAGGCTAAAGGCTCAAGGATCAGGATGTTCAGATCCCGCTCCGGTTTGAAATTCCTCTTGCGGACTTCGAACTGCGTCGAAGAGATCTTCTTCACGTCATCGGCACAAAAGCTGACCAGGGCTTTCGGCGTCCCCTTGTCGATCACCAGTCGGAAATCACCGATCGTCCCGCCCGCCCAGTTGCCGCCGGTAACGAGGATATAATCGATCCAGCGTTCGATAACGTAGAACTTCCTGGCGTCAATCTTCTTCACAGCGGCAAGAAACACATCGTCGGTGCAGTTGCGCGATTTATACTCGGCCAGAGCCTCATCATCGACCTTGCTGCCGTCATACGGTTTGAGTGCCGACCCGGCGCTGCCGCCAACGGAAGGTTTATAACGGTGCAGAACGCGCACCTCTTTGCCCGCCGGGAAAGTCTGGGGCCAATGATAGATCGATTTCAGTGTCCAGGCGGGAAGCAGGTGCGTTTCCATGCCATTGCCGGAATCGTACTCCGTTTCGAAGGTAATTTTCTCGGTAACGAGAGCTTTACGATCAGCTTCAGGCAAGGCGTCGAGTATACTCAGAATCGTATCAGCAGTCGGATTGAGGGGTATTTTCAAGGCGTCGAGCCGCGCCGTGATATCCTTGCCCTCCAGTAACGCCTTGCTCTCCAGCTCCGCTGTCACCGGCGCATCATCGACGACGACGCTGAAATCCATGAAATTCACCGGATCATCGCTCGGAACGGAGACAGGAGATTCGGTATACTCGACCTCGGGCATCGGGAACGCCACAATGGTGGCGATGTCGGTCGCGGAATTATTGACGAAGACATATTTCACTTCGACCAGCGACGGTGAAATGAACAGATCCTCCGAGCGCATCTCGACCTGCTCGTTTTTCGTCAACACCAATCCGCCTGCAGCAAGAGTCGAACTCGTATCGTTGGCGACGGCCTGAGGCAGGAGAAGAAGGAAAGCTCCGAATGCCACCCCGGAACACCGCCAGAGGATGGAAAGGAGTGAGGGCAATTGGAGTAATTTCGAGCACATCGCTGATCTCCTGCTTCGAATCAAGCATAGCGCCTGTAGCCAGCGAACGACAAGGCTAGCTGGAAGCACAGTATTTTTTCCTTCACTCTGCCGTGGAAGATTCAGAATACGGGTCAAGAGCAGAATGCTCAGGCGCGGCTCAGCCTGTAATTGGATTCTCGAGCCTCGAACTGCGCCGAAGCCCTCCGACCCGGTTGCCGCCGGGGGATCAACCCGCGATGCCAAGACGCTCCTTGAGTCTGCGGATGGCGATGTCCTGCACCGGTTCGAGGTCGCCGTCGATCCTGGCCACCCGGATGACGGTTGCTACCAGATCCCGCAATTCGTCCGGCGTCAGACTGTTGCTCCACAGTTTAGCCAGCCGGAGAGTGACATCGTTGGCGGAATTGACATGCTCCGTCGCCCATTCGGCAAAAATCAGAGTTTCGTCAGGATCCGCCGTGCCGCTGATGCGGCGGATCTCCGCCTTTATGGCGCTACGCTCTGCATCGGTCAGCCTCCCGCGCTCCTGACAGACGGCAACCATCAGCACGGCAGCCCCCACCACCGGATCGGTGATGGCGGTAATTGCCGATTCATCCGCCTTGTTGCGGAATTGCCGCCGATTCCACGCGCCCTTGGCCCGCTGCACCACATCCACAACTTCGGACGCTGCCTTTCCGACATCGCGCACACGGAAATACCAGTATGCAAGGGCGGTCAATACACCTGCGACAGCGATCAGGAGAGGCATGAAACACTCTTATTCTCAAGAGGTTGCGACTGGCGTCGGGCTATCTGCGTCCACGATGAATGTCAACAGTGCGCCAGCAAGCGGAATCTTACCGCGAACGGTCGATAGCCCGGCGGATCACCTGCGCGACGTCCGGATTGGAAAGAAACATGTCATGGTTGAACATGCCGCCCGAAAACTCCGAAGCATCGGCGACACGAACGCCCAGAGATTCAAGGCGTTCCCGCTCTGCCGCCCCGGCGCGGGTCACGCCTCCGGCGATGACCTTGGAAATCGCCAGTGCCCGGTCGTTGGTGGCACTGATGATGGTGATCTTGCGCGCATCCGGCCCGAGCCGCTCCACCGCCTGGGTGAAGATGTCGAAATCCACATCCGGCGCGGCGAGAACGATGGTGGCGATATGGTCCATCGCCATGTCGCCACCGCTCAGGCGCAATTCGCGCAGGGTTTCCAGCGTCAGGAGAGTCCCCATGCTGTGAGCGACGATATGCACCCGTCCTCCGCTCGACGATTTCGCCAGACTACGCAGAAGGTCAACGAACGCACCGCGCGACCATAGAGCACTTTCTCTGTCGTAGCCATAATCGAAGGTTGCGCCGCGCGATGGCCAGGTAAACAAAGCCGTCGCGCCACGGAACTGGATAGTCTCCGACAGTTTGGTGGCGTTGCGCGCCGCCTCGCCGAACGTTTCGCGATAACCGTGAGTATAAAGGAGAACATCACGCCCCATCGTCGCCTTGGCAAAGGCTTCGGCGGCGTTTCCCTCGGCCTCGACTTCCAGCCGCTTCAGCACCCATTCGTCGCTGCCGAGCGATTTGATCTTTCCGCTCCACGATGTATCCGGCGGCGCGAGTATCGCTTCTGCAAATAAAAGCTCCTTACCCCTTTGCCCGGTCAGCCACTCCTCGCCCTCCGCCGGTTTGTCGGCAGGCTGGCGGGTTGTGGCGACATAGAGGGTGAAATCCTTGGTCGGGGAAGGTTTTTTCGCCTCCGTCGGCGATTGCTGCGCCACGGCAAGGCCGACACCGGCACAGAAAACGAAAACACTGGCGACCCCGCGCGCAACGCTTCGTATCCAACGCCAGCAAAAGATTCGGGAAGAGATCAGCGAGAAAAGAGAAAAATCCATGGATAAGGCCGGATAATGCGAGAAATGACACGAGACAGATTCGTACTGGTAGGCACAGGCCTGATCGACAAACATGGCGATGACGTGGCGCAGCCTTCAGGTCAATCGCTTTTTCCGTTGCCGGAACCAGACCGCTATCCACCGGTCATCCCCATTGACAGCAGTTCGCACGGTTGGCGTCTGGCGCATGAGCGGCTAAACACGAGCGCAAATCTGTTTGGGAGAAGCGTCATGCCGACCGGTCCGCATTCGCAGAAACCACACGTCCAACTGGATGTCCGCCCGTCGAATCTTCAGCCCGAAAAGCTGATCGAAGCTTTGCTGGCAGGCGACAGGGCAGCATTGGCCCGCGCCATCACCCTGGCGGAATCGCTCCGCGACGACCACCGCCGGACAGCGCGAGCGATGCTGAACGCAATGATGCCCCAAACCGGACGGGCCGTACGCGTCGGTATTTCCGGTGTCCCCGGCGTCGGCAAATCCACCACTATCGAAGCGCTCGGCTGCTACCTCGTGGAGCAGGGCCACAAGGTGGCAGTGCTGGCTGTGGACCCAAGCTCCTCGCGCACCGGTGGGGCGATCCTCGGCGACAAGACGCGCATGGCGCGGCTCTCCGGCATGAAGAACGCCTTCATTCGCCCCTCGCCCTCCTCCGGCACATTAGGGGGCGTCGCCGCCAAAACCCGCGAGGCCATGCTGCTGTGCGAGGCCGCCGGTTTCGACGTGGTGCTGGTGGAGACGGTCGGCGTCGGCCAGTCGGAAACGGCGGTGGCGGATCTTACCGATTTCTTTCTGGTGCTGATGCTGCCCGGCGCGGGTGACGAATTGCAGGGCATTAAAAAAGGTATTCTCGAACTCGCAGATCTCATCGCCGTCAACAAGGCTGACCAATCGGAGCCGCGCGCCCGCGCGGCAGCGGCGGAATACAAGGCGGCATTGCACATCCTCACGCCTGCCTCCGAACACTGGAGTCCGCCGGTGCTGACGGTTTCCGGCATGACTGGCCAAGGCCTCGACACAGTATGGAAAGCCATCCTCGACCATCGCGAGAAACTGACGGCGAGCGGCGAGATCGCCGCCAAACGAAAGGAACAGGATGCGAAATGGATGTGGGCGCTGGTGCATGAGCGGATTCAGGAAAAGCTGACACGCGATGCACATGTCCGCACCCTCGTAGCCGGGATCGAGCAAGCTGTCGCAGGCGGCACAGTGTCGCCCACCAGCGCCGCCGACGAAATCATTGCTTTGCTGGGCTTAGGGAATCCGTCATGAGTTCGGGAACCTCCGCAACCAAAGCCTTTTCCGTCCGGTTGTGGTTGACTAATGCTAGACGAAAGTCTTAGACCCTCCAGCGAAGGTTTGACTTGGAAGAACGCAGAGCCGCTCCGGCGGTCGACCTTGTAAGATCCTTCCCCTCACTCGGTTTGCATGGTGCAATGCCGGGTTGTCCACTTCTCCGGGGCTGGTCTTCGTAAAAAAGCCTCTCATTTTGTTGCGTAAGCGCAGTGATGGATTGCAGCAAAGCTGCGCTTCTTATAGGAACTCCAAACTAGAGTTTCGTGAAACAGAGTCTCGCTTCGTTTTTCAAAGTCCGTTTTCGCAGCCGAGGAGTTTTCCATGGCCGAAGTCAAAGCGCCATCGCGGCCCCTATCGCCGCATCTGCAAATCTACGGATGGACATGGACCTTCGTGATGTCCGGGTTCCACCGTGCTACCGGGTTCGCGATCTATCTCGGCTCGGTAATCCCGGTTTTCTGGCTGGTCTGCCTGGCCCTCGGCAAGGGGCCGTATGACTTCGCAACCTGGATTCTGGGTACCTGGTGGTTCGGCATTCCGGTTCTCATCGCCTATAGCTGGGGCATCATCCATCACACGCTCGGCGGCATCCGTCATTTCGTCTGGGATTTCTGTTACGGATTCGAGACCAAGGAGCGGTTTTTCATGGCCAAGGCGACCCTCGCAGGGTCGGTTATCCTGACGGTGCTCCTGTGGATCGCCGTTTTCATAGCGCGCTGAGGGGGGCCTTCTCATGTCTGATCCTCGCAATAATCCGCGGTTCAAGTTTTACACGCCGGTCGCCATCGCCAAGGGGCACGGCGCTGCCGGGCACGGTTTCAAGGAATGGTGGGTGCTGCGTACCACCGCCGCCGCCGGGCTCATTCTCATCCTATTATTTCTCGGCCTCATCTTCTGCCTGATCGGCAAACCATATGAAGAAGCGGTCAGAATCGTCGCCCATCCGTTCAGCGTCGCCATCCTGGCGACGAGCATCATCGTGTTCACATTGCACATGAAGCTCGGAATGCAGGTGATTCTCGAAGATTACGTTCGCCCGCGGAAGATGCAGGTGGCGCTCCTGATCGCCAACCTGTTCTTCTGCTGCGCCGTTGCGGCAATCTGCCTTGCGGCGGTTTTCAAGATCATGGTCGTAGGCAGCTAAGGGGTTGAGCGATGGCTAAGACTGTAAAGAAAGAAACTGCGACCCCGACTGTCAACGGTTCGGCATATCCGGTCGTCGATCATGCTTTCGACGTCGTGGTGGTCGGGGCCGGCGGCGCGGGCTTGCGCGCTACGGTCGGCTGTTCGCAGGCGGGCCTGCGCACCGCATGCGTGACCAAGGTGTTCCCGACGCGCTCGCACACGGTTGCAGCGCAGGGCGGTATTTCCGCCTCCCTCGGCAACATGGGACGCGACGATTGGCGCTGGCATATGTACGACACCGTCAAGGGGTCGGACTGGCTCGGCGACCAGGATTCCATTGAGTATATGTGCCGTAACGCTCCGGCAGCGGTCTACGAACTTGAACACTGGGGCGTGCCGTTCTCGCGCACCGCCGAAGGCAAGATCTATCAGCGCCCGTTCGGCGGCATGACGACCGAATACGGCAAAGGCACTGCACAGCGCACCTGCGCTGCCGCCGACCGTACTGGCCACGCGATGCTGCACACCATGTACGGCCAGGCGGTGAAGCACAATACGAACTTCTTCGTCGAGTACTTCGCCCTCGACCTCTTGATGGACAGCGAAGGCAAGTGCCGCGGCGTCATCGCTATCGATCTCGCCACCGGCACACTGCACCGCTTTCGGGCACACATGACGATCCTCGCCACCGGCGGTTACGGGCGTGCCTATTTCTCGGCAACCTCGGCCCATACCTGCACCGGCGACGGCGGCGGCATGGTGCTGCGGGCCGGGCTACCGCTTCAGGATATGGAATTCGTGCAGTTCCACCCGACCGGCATTTACGGCTCAGGCTGCCTGATTACTGAAGGTTCGCGCGGAGAAGGCGGCTATCTCACCAATTCCGAGGGCGAGCGCTTCATGGAGCGTTATGCGCCATCGGCCAAGGATCTCGCCTCTCGCGACGTGGTGTCGAGGGCGATGACCATGGAGATCCGCGCCGGACGTGGCGTCGGCAAGCTCAAGGATCACATCTATCTGCACCTCGAACATCTCGAACCGGCCCTACTGCACGAGCGCCTGCCCGGTATTTCGGAAAGCGCCAAGATCTTCGCCGGTGTCGATGTCACCAAGGAGCCGATCCCGGTTCTGCCGACCGTTCACTACAACATGGGCGGCATCCCGACGAACTACCACGGCGAAGTATTGACGAAGAAAGGTGCCAATCCTGACTCGGTCGTCCCCGGCCTGATGGCGCTCGGCGAAGCAGCCTGCGTGTCTGTGCATGGAGCGAACCGCCTCGGCTCGAACTCGCTGATTGATCTCGTTGTATTCGGGCGCGCCTCCGGATTGCGCTGTGCCGAGATTCTCGAACCGAATGCCCCCCACGCCGAATTGCCGAAATCCGCTGACGACCCGGCTTTGGAGCGGCTTGATCGCATCCGCAACGCCAAGGGCGGTACGACGACGGCACAGTTGCGCAGCAAGATGCAGCGCACCATGCAGGACGATTGCGCGGTGTTCCGCACTGGCGAAACCCTGGCGCAGGGCGTGAAGAACATTCACCAGGTCTGGGCTGGCATGTCCGATATGGGCATCACCGACCGCTCGATGATCTGGAACTCCGATCTGGTCGAATCGCTGGAACTGGATAACCTGATCGTGCAGGCGGTGGCGACGATGGAAAGCGCCGCCAACCGCAAGGAATCACGCGGCGCACACGCCCGCGAGGATTTCCCCGAGCGCGACGACAAGAACTGGATGAAGCATTCCCTTGCATGGGTCGACGGCGATAAACATAAAGTCACTCTCGGCGATCGCCCTGTGCATACCTACACCATGTCCAAGGACATTGATTACATTGAGCCGAAGGCGAGGGTTTACTGATGGCCCAGTTCACGCTTCCCAAGAACTCCCGCGTCACCGAAGGCAAGGTGTGGCCGAAGCCCGAGAAAGCCAAACGGGTCCAGGAATTCCGCATCTACCGCTATAACCCGGATGACGGGCAGAACCCGCATATCGACACCTATTACGTTGACCGGGACGATTGCGGGCCGATGATCCTCGACGCCCTGATGTGGATCAAGGACAACATCGACGCCAGCCTGACCTTCCGCCGCTCCTGCCGCGAGGGCATCTGCGGG
>JAVBRX010000152.1:0-25239 GCA_031547465.1 Microvirga sp.
TAAAGGCAGAATTGATGACTTCGACAAGAGGTCTGTGACAGCACATCAAAAGGTATGGAAAAAATTCAAGAGCTCTGCTGCTTTTCAATATGTCAGGTATCATGATACCGATCTAAATTTCCTTCTGAACCCAGTTTCCGACTCATTCGTAGCCGACCTATCGGCAAATGCCTGCAATGTTGATGCTGTCATCGAATATTTTTCAAAGGTTCAATGGGTTCAGGAACAGCTTCATGTCAAGCTGGATAAGAGGGCTATTTCTGATAGTGATTTTTACAAATTCCCTCGGCATATCAAGCCTGTAAAGTGCCATCTCCGGAAAATGCCACCAACAGCGTATGATAAGCTTAGCAACTATGAGCGCCCCGCCCCGAGCTATGACGAAAATGACGGAAACGGCAATAAAAACAAATAATTAAATGTCCTTTCGCTAACCCCTTACTGACTTTAGAGATCGCCGCGGAAGTGACGGTATCCGCGCGTCGTGAGAATCTGACTGGGTAGACAGAAGGAGGTCTCAATGACGACGCACACTAACTTTTCTTGTTCACCCTACGCATTTGCTGGCCGGGGCTTTGTACGGCTGCGAGATATATTGGCCCCCACCGGACCCATCCCGGTATCCCGATCATCATGGTGGGCCGGGGTCAAGGCGGGGAAATACCCGTCAAGCGTAAAGCTTGGCCCAAGAACTACAGCGTGGCGCGTAGAAGATATCGAGCGGCTTATAAACGAACTACCATTGCATAGCGCAGGGGATACTCAATGCGTCAAGGATACGCATACCCGTAAATAATCACCGGCAAAGTATAACACCTTCAAATGGCCGCTCGCGTTAATGCGATAACAGCTGCCAACTAACCATTCTATAAAAACTACGCAAAGTACAACGTGCGCAGCATTGCGGACGATTGGTGATGCTTTGCCTGTTTCCTAAATAAGGAGACTTTTAATGTTAAAATCAACGCCACAAGAGCTCAATATTGAACGCTGGTTCTCGGACGATGAACCGACCTGGATTGTCGGAAAACGACGGAAACCACCCCAAACCGCTGCCGAAGCAATGGCGCAATCCAAAAGACTTTGCAAAACCTTACACCGCTTATCAACGGAGGCCGGAATCGGCTTGGCAGCCAAACTTGCAGGCTGCGCCCCTGAAAACCGTTGTCAGAGTGGGGCCTGCCCCGTCTGCATCCGAGCCGCACAGCGCTGGTTCGTTGCGAGCGCCGCCCCCGTGTTGGCCGAAGTGAGTAAGACGTCTGGAATATGCTGCGTCAGCATCATTCCGGCGAATTTCGATGACGATGGAAAACCGCAGATAATCGGATCTGTCCGGGCGGCGATCCGGCAAATTTTGACTGTCTTCCGTCAGGCGGGCATCCGCTTCCATCTCGGCGGGCTCGACATCTCCTATAATGAGGTGGAGGGCGATAAAAATGACCGGAAATATAAGCGGTGCGTCCACATCTGGGGCTTCCTGCGTGCCGATGAGTTAAGGGCGACAGAAAGCTTTCTTCGACGCGCTTTCTATCGAACTGAAATGGCTCGTCGTACCTTTATGTCCAAAGCTTTTGACGGCAATCCCGCTGGAATTGCCTATGTGCTGAAGAACGCTTTCGTTCGGCGCATGCGCCTCTCTCCCGACGAAAACCGCTCCGGGCGGTTTAATACCCGCGATAAGGGTTTGTTGGCGTCGCAAAAAGCGATCTTGGCCTTGCGCCTCGATAAGATCGGCCTTTCAGTCCGGTTGCTATCTATCGGCGTCGAGATCGAGCTTTTCCGAACTCTGAAACTGAAACCGGATGCGTCCTGCCGGAATGGTTGATGTGCTCTACGCTCATCAACGTTCGTGTTCGCCAATACATCCCGAAGGATAGGTACGCGGGCCTGAACGGGTATCCATAACTCCTACCCGGTTTGTGCGGTTAGCCAGAACTGGCCTGACCGCACGGCTATTCGCCCCTGATAGCTAGTGGTGGTTTTGGGTGAACTGCATATGCCCACCTGCCTACCCTTCACCCACAAAACTGAGCATTTATATAACAATCTGCTCGAATTTAAGGTATAAAATCATGACTTCTTCGATGAGGAAAAAGCCGAAGTCTCGCCCAAAGCACGCCGTTTCTCTGTGCAGAATCTTTGAAGATATCGAAACCAGAGATTTCTTCTGGCACCTCAAATTTCGCTGTGTAACAGGAGAAACTCGCGATACCGTGGCTCTACGCGGAACGCCAACAGCAAGAGCCGTTGATCTGTTGAAGAGGAAGGGATGGGTAGGCACCCAACTCGGAACGGAGGCAGCGTATATCGACGGCGTTTTAAAAACCCCGAATAGGCCGACTACGAAGCGAACCGTTGTCTGTGGTTGGCATGGAGACGTTTATGTCTATGCTGGACAAACCTTTGGAGCAGAAATCGACGAAATTCAGCGAAAAAAATGGGACTCAAATATCGACGATGCTTTGTATGTGAAGTCTGGACTAAGAATCAGATGGCGTAATGAGCTACGAAACCCATGCAGTCGCTCTTACTATCTATGTTTTGGAATAGGCGTTGCTTTTGCCGGTCCGATCCTAAATATTATCAATGAAGGAGAGGGTTGTTTATTCAATATACAAGGGGAGTCAACCTCAGGAAAAACTCTCACAGGCCGCGTATGCCAATCTGTATTTGGTGGCGTAGGTACTAATGATATTATTACATATGCTGCCACTGAAAGAGGCCTTGAAGAGGTTTGCGCGAGTCGCAATGATTTAGCGCTTGTCTTGGATGAATTGCTTCAATCTGGGAAAAGTGGACAGAAATTACGAGACATGATGAAAACTATAGCTTTTCGTGTCGCTGGAGGTCAAAGTAAAACGCACGCAAGCACCGTTTCTGGCAAAGGTCGCGAATTGGAAAATCTTAAATGGCGCCTATTCGGGTTAACATCCAGCGAGGCAACCTTAGACAGCTTAGCAGGTACGGATTTTCGAGATGGTGGCGAGAAGGTGCGCCATATTGACATTCCAGTTCCGAGCACTGCTGAAGGTGGAATATTCAGGGTTCCAAAAAATTCATCAGGCTTGGCTCTTGCACAGTCTGCTGAACGTGCAATTTTGCAAAATCATGGCGTCGCACTTAAATACTATATTGAATACCTTATCAACAACAAAAATGAAATAAAAGAAAAGGTTGTCGGTACAATTGAAGAGTTTTATTCCACATTGTGTGTGTCCGAAGATGCTTGGGAAAGGCGCTTCGCTCGCAAATTCGGTATTGTTCTAGCCGCAATGCAGCTTGCAATAGAGGCAGGGGTTGCCCCGTGGACCTCGGAGATTGCTTCCAAAGCCGTGGAGGTGCTGTACCGGCGAGCGCGAAAACGTGCGACGAGTGATAACATTCCATTTCCAAATGAAATACGTGGGCTACAAAAGTTAATTATTGATAAAAATTGTATCCCACGCTTAAAAGAACGAGAAGCAATTCCAGAGAAGCAAAAAAATACGGCAGTCGGGTTTATCCGTCCTAATTCTGAGCATGGACAACTACTTTATCTAAGCCCTGAGAAACTGAAAGAAATTTCGCAAAATACAAAGCAATTCATTACTTTTTGTCAGGAGCACGGAATTTCCCCGAAGGGAGAGGATGGAACGGCCACAATACAAGTTAGCGTCAAAGGTTATAAAGATTCCGGCAGGCGCAGATGGTATCGCTTCAGGGAGCAAGCTTTGCGCAACTTGAATCCAAGTTAACAACAGAAAACGGCGATTTCGAGCAGGCAGACCAACGCCTGCTCGATAACGATTATTTATGTACAGCCTGCTCTATGGCCTTTGCGCGTGTCCAAATCGCTCTTCCTTCAGCCTATCACAATAATCTGCCCACCATTGCCCCATACGCTGCCGTTCAGCCCAAAAGTCTGTCCGGTTATAAGCCCGCCGCACTGTATTCTGATCGATATGCGCCAAGGCCGCCTCGATCACGTCCGGGGCAAACTGCCCGCTTTCGTTCAGGAGGCTGCTGGCTGTCGCCCGGAAGCCGTGGCTCACCACTTCATCCTTGTGGTAGCCCATGCGCCGCAGAGCCGCGTTGAGCGTGTTTTCCGAAATTGGTTTACCTCTACCTCGCAAGCCAGGAAAGAGCAGCGCCCCATCTCCGGTATAGGCATGAAGTCCCCGTAGGATTGCCATGGCCTGCGTCGGCAGGGGTACGCGGTGCGGGCGACGCATCTTCATTCGTTCCGCCGGAATTTCCCAAACTGCATTATCAAGGTCAAACTCGCTCCACCTGGCTGCCCGGATTTCACCAGGGCGTTGGAAAAGGAGCGCGAGGAGCTGGAGCGCACTGCGCACCATGAATGGCGGGTAATCGTCTATTGTCCGTAGCAGTCCGCCAAAATCCTTCGGATCGAGAATAGCTGGGCGGGGCTTTCTGCGTGGCGTCAGGATGGCCCCTTTCAGAGCGCCTGTAGGATCGTTCGTAGCCCGCGCCGTCTGTACGGCAAGTCGAAAGACTTCTCCGATGGTCCCGCGCAGCTTCTGGGCCGTTTCCAGATACCCGCCCGATTCGACCTTTTTCAGCACGGTCAAAATCTCAATCGGCTGGATTTCGGCAATTGGACGGGAGCCAAGCGTCGGACGAGCGAGGCCGAGAAGCCACCGAACCTTAGAAACCGTTGCAGGCGCCCGCCCTTCCTTTTCCTTTCGCGCTATCAGTTCATCGGCCAATGTCGAAAAATCATTCTCACGGGAGGTCTTGGCGGCAAGCCGTTCAAGGCGCTTGTTCGCGACCGGGTCTAGCCCTTGCGCAATGATTCGGCGCTGTTCGTCGCAGCGGCGACGCGCATCAGCTAACGACACTTCGGGATATACCCCCAAAGCCAAGGCGCTTTCCTTGCCGTCAAGCCGGTATTTCAGCCGCCAGTATTTGCTACCGTTCGGGTGTATCAGAACGAATAGCCCCTTGCTGTCGAAAAGTTTGTAGGGCTTTGCCTGAGGTTTGGCGTTCTTGATCGCGGTGTCTGAAAGAAGGTTTGCCATGCCCTGCACCTGCTTTGGGGGTATAAGCCCGTGGGGGTATTTGCTTATACCCCATATTATACCCCCAAATCGCGTGGCTGCAAACAAATCCCCTTGTGTCCAACTGGACATTAAAGAAGCACAAAAACAAAAAAAGCCCTTGGAAAAACAAGAGTTCTATGGACGTATCTGGATGTTATGGGAAAGAAGAAGTGGTGCCGCAGGAGAGAATCGAACTCCCGACCCCATCATTACGAATGACGTGCTCTACCAGCTGAGCTACTGCGGCATCTTTGTTGGCGCGGTAGGTGCGCCGTGCGGGTTCCCGTGTGATTCGGAACGGGAACAGGGGTTCTCTTACCGGGTCGTTATGTTCTTGGCAAGGTTCCGTTCGCGGTTTTCCGATTTGTCCTGAATATGGAACACGACACCTCGGAGGGGGTTCCGTGCTCAGTGCACGGAAACGAACAACGGATATAGCCGATAGCTCAGGGATATGACCGATGGCTCCTGTCTGCGCCGGGCAGGTTGCCCGGCGACATTCGGTTTACCTCAGCCGAAGAGGCGGAAACGGTTCTTTCGAGCGGGCGGTTCTTCCGCTTCAGGCCCCGGATCGTCCGGAGGACGGGAGAAGGGGAAGGCGGCCTCGGTATCCGTACCGTTGGCTTTGGCTACAGGAACGGGCTGTCCGGCCTCCGGTGTGAGCGATGTGGCGGACCGTTCGGCATCAGGAGCATCGACGGGAACGGGCAGAGGACGATCCGCAGACGTTTCCGGCGTGGTCTCGGCTTCCACCATTTCACGGGCAGCCGGTCTGGAAGGAGCCGAGGTCTCCGCTTGAGGAGGAGCCTCCGGTTTCGGTGCAGGCTGCGCGGCGACATCAAGCGGCGACGGACGATGAACCACCGGCTCCGCCATTCTCTCTTCTTCCTGCGTCATACCTGCATCCACTCCAGCCTTTGAAGAAGGCTCGCTCGCAGCGGGGAGAGCCATGGGCGGAATGGCGGACGTGTGTTCGACAATCTCGGCACCGTCGCCATGCAGCGGCGCGCCATGTGCGGCGAGCAGATCCGGCGGAGCCTGCCAGACGAAAGCGTCCAGTCGCCCGGTTGTCGGCGAGACAGGTGCCCAATGGTCGGAGGCGACGCCATCGGCAATCCACATCGGATCACGCGGGGCGCGGGCGGCGCGGGAAACCCACTCGCGCACCGGGCCGACAGCCCCGTGTTCCGCCTGCTCGAGATCGGCCATGGTCAGGCAGGTCCTGACGCTTGGGCGCTCCTGCAACAGCGGAGCGAGTACGGTGCGGGCCTGGGCATATTCGTGAGCGTCGATATGCGCGTTCGCCAGCGCCAGACGACTTTCCGGCGCCCATTGGCTAAGCCTTGCGAGGTGTTCAGCCCGCTTGCGCCGATCAATGGCAGAATCTCCCTGACGCAGATAGAGATAGGTTTCGACGAGATCGGGATGCGGGCATTCGCTCCAGGCTGCTTCCAGCACCTTGGCGGCCTTGCGGGTATCGCCCTTCTGCGACAAAAGCCGCCCGGCGAGTGCTGCCGCCGGAACCAGACCGGGTGCGAGCTTGAGGGCGCCGAGGGCGGAATCCAGCGCCTCCACTGGCGCGGCCTCGGCCTTGCCGAGGGCGTCCGCCGTCATCAGCACAGCTTTCTGGCGTTTGGCCGTGGCGCGGTCAAGAAGCCCCAGAGACACCTGACGGTCCAGCCCGGCAAGCGCACCGCGCCAATCCCCCCTGGCGCATTGCGATTCCAGCACCGCATCCGTCGCCCAGGCGGCGGCGGGGGCGAGTTTTGCCGCTTCCGTCGCATGGCGAACGGCTTCCTCCGTCTCACCCTTGCGGCGGGCTTCGACGAACAGGCCACGTAGGCCGAGAACCCGCGTCTCCGGGGTATCGGCCATCTGACGGAAGGATTTCTCCGCCTCGTCACGATTGCCGGAAACCTGTGCCGCCTGTGCTTGAAGCAACAGCGCCATCGGCTCCTTACCGAGGAGCTTTTGCGCCTGGTGAGCGTGGCGTCTGGCAGCGAAGGCATCGCCTGCGCCAACGGCAATCATCCCTTGCGAAAGCGCCTGCCTGCCTTTGCGCTGCCGTCGTGCCCGCGCTGCCTGCCGCATCCGGAACGGCAGACGGACAAGATAGCCGAGTAATGCCCAGACAAGGGCGAGCAATAGAGCGGCAGTGACGACAAGCACTGCCGCAAGCGGCAGTGTCAACGGCACGGTGCGCCCGGCAGCGGTGATGACCACCGACCCGGGAAGTCCGGCAAGCCAGTGCGCGCCGAAGGCCGCCGCTGCGAGAATGCCGATGAAAATCAACGCACGCCACATAGTTCAGGCTCCCTCAGCGCTTCTGCGCGGCAGCCGCGCGATAAGCTTCGGCGGCATTTGCCGCAACATTGCGCACAGCTCCAGAGGCCGCCGCCATACGGGCAAGCCGCTGCCCCCACTCCGCCGCCACCGCACGCGCCGGTTCAGGTAATTCCGCAAAGGACTTGGCCGCCGCCTGCACGTCGCCGCGCTCCAGCGCCTTCTCGATCCTCACCACCAGTGCCGGAAGGCTCGAACCGCCGGGATCCTCGGTCGGCCTGATCGGAACCATCCTGTTGGCGGCATTCCACAATGCATCCGTCCAGCTTCCCTCTTCGGCGGATTGCGGCAGACGCAGTAATGTATCCGAGACCGGGGCATAATCTTTCAGCAAGCTGGACGGAGTCGGCGCACCGGTCTGCGCAAAGACTTTCAGCGCATCCATGGCCTCGGCGGAAAGGCCGGAATTTTCGAGACTGCCGAGTATATCCGCATAAGGGCGTCCGGTTACGAACGTGGTTTCCAGACGATCCGCCTGCACTAAAGCCGCCAGCGCCTGTGCCGCACTGGCACTGGGCGCGGAAGCCAATGTGCTTTCCAATGTCGCGATCCGGGCGTTTAGCTCCGAAAGCATCGCCGGATCGACGCCGGGCGTCGGATTGGCAGCAAGCTGCTCGACATTGGCGCGCAGGGTTTGAATGGTCTCCGCCGCCGCCTGCACCTCACCCTGCAAGGCCGCACCCCTGGCGCGTTCCTCCTGTAACAATGTCGCCAACCGGCCATTGGCGCTTTCCAGCGCCGCGAGCCTTTTGCCGAGTTCCTCCGGGATAACCGGGGCAGCGCTCGGCATAGAAAATTTCTGCTCCAAAGCAGCCAGACGCTTATCGGTAGCCTCTAGCCCGGCGGGAGGTTGCGCCGCCACGTTCAGCCGCTGCTCCAGAGTGTCGATGCGTTTCGTTGAATCGGGGGTAACAGGAGCGAGAAACAGCATCGCGCCGGAAGCCGCCGCGCCCATTACCGCCCCGGTAATGCCGGAAACGAGCCATGAACCGGACGAACCGGCCTTTGCGGCAACTGGCGAAGCGGGTATGGAAGCATCGTCACGGGGCTTTGCCGCTTCCTGCCTGGAAGCGGCTTCCGGTGTAACTGGCTCCGCAGGAGCTTTAGCCTCGATACCCGGCTCCTCCAGCCGAGATTCCACTTTTTCCGATTCTACGATTTCACTTGCCGCTTCAGCGGCGGGGATGCCGCTTGCCGGTTCTTCCGGTGTTGCAATCGCCTCATCCGCTGCCTCGTCCGGTACCGGAACAGATCCGGCATCGTCACGGACGGAATCGACCACGATCTCTTTCGCTTCGAGATCGATCATCGGCGGAGTGCGCGCCGGTTTTGCCTTGCGGGGAGTTCTGGTCATCCGCTGTTCTCCAACTGGAAACAATGCTCCGTCTCGCCTGTGCGCTTTCCTTTTAGCACATCTTTGCCTTCACGGGGCCGTTTTACTGAAAAACTCATCGAGTTCAGCCAATAGGCTTAATTCGTCGGGCGCGGCGGCAACGCTTTTCTGAACGGAACCGAGTTCAGGAAAGGCTTCGGCAACGTCTTGCGACAAAAAGACATGGTGAAGCCCGAGCAGAACCGTCAGCAGACCTTCTGCTTCGGCCAGCCGTCGCAGGATCAGAGCCGAGCGCCGCGAATAATGCAGCACCACATCGAGCGTCCGTTCCGTCAGGGCCGCAGCCAGCTCTTGCGGCAAGCGTTCGGCCGCCGTAGCCTCGTAAGCGGGCCAGATACGAACAGCGTAACCTGCCTTCACGAGTGAGGCTTCCGGCTCGGGTTTCCGGTCGCGCCCGGCAATATGCAGCAAAGCCGCACCGGGGTGCATCTGCTCCGGGATCAGGCGGATCAGGCTCACGGCATCGCCCTCGCCGACACGCACATCGCCGGCGCCGGCGGCGCGCACTGCCTCGGCGGTACGCGGGCCAACGGCAAAGACCGGCGCCGTTTTCGCCTGCGGCAAGGCGCTGAGATACGGTGCGCCGTGCAGACTGGTAACGATCAAGGCGTCGAACGTTTCCGATGGCGGTAGCTCGCCGGTGGCATGGATGGCGGTCAGCGGCGCGATGAGGGCTTCATGCCCACGCTCCCCGAGCCGGGAGCCGGTCCGCTCCGCCTCGTCCAGCGCCCGTGTGACGAGGACGCGCATGACGTCAGTCCAGAAAACCGGCAGGCAATCGCGCCTTGAGATCGCGCCCAGCCTCATGTCCGATCGCTTCGGCATCGCTGGCCGCCCCCTCGCCCACTACCTCCTTCGCATCGGAGCCATCCGGTTTCAGCACCTGGCCGCGGAAGGCTATCCGCCCATTAGCGACCGAAGCAAAACCAGCAATCGGCATCCGGCAGGAACCGTCGAGTACGGCAAGATACGCTCGTTCAGTGCGCAACGCGATGCTGGTCGACTCATCGATAATGCGCATCAGCGCCTCGCGAACCCGCTCGTCTCCCGTGCGCGCTGTCAGGCCGATGGCCCCCTGGCCGACAGCAGGCAGAAAATCGTCGACGGGAAGAACCTGTGTCACATGTTCGAGATAGCCGAGCCGCGTCAGCCCGGCCATGGCGAGGAGGGTGGCGTCCACGGTTGCAGCGCGCAGCTTGTCGAGGCGGGTTTGGACATTGCCGCGCAACAACGTCACGTTCAGATCGGGACGCAGGCGCTTCACCTGCGCCTGGCGACGCAGCGATGCGGAACCGACGATCGCCCCCTTCGGCAGGTCGTGAAGCGTCGCCGCCTTGTGGCAGATGAAGGCGTCGCGCACATCCTCGCGCGGCAGGCAGCCGACAACTAAAATGGCATCGGGGAACGCCGTCGGCAAATCCTTCGAGGAATGCACGGCAAGGTCGATTTCCCCGGCGAGCAGCGCCTGATCGAGTTCCTTGGTGAACAGCCCCTTGCCGCCGGATTCCGCCAGCGACCTGTCCTGGATCATGTCGCCTGTCGTCTTGATGATCCGCAACGGCAGGCGGTCTTTCTCCCAGCCGAGAGCAACGGCAAGGCGTGCCTGCGTCTCATGGGCCTGCGCGAGGGCGAGCGGGCTTCCTCTCGTGCCGATGACGAAGGTTTGACGATGCGGCATCCTGTTCTCCAAAACCAGTTCGCGACGTTGCCTGTGCCGCCCGCGAAAGTGTACGGTGGCGGCGCAATGCTTTTCTTGGGCGCATCATAAGGCCGTTCGATGTAAAAAGCGCTGCATAATGAGATATTTCCGACGCTGCGCGATTCATTGGACCGTGACACGATTTGAAACTTCTATAAAGGGGGAACCCTGTCTCGCAAAGATGGGGCGAAGAACCGTAGGCTACCGTTGTTTTGAACAACAAACGGAATATTTTTCGATCCAGCCGGATCGGAGAATGCCAGATGTCGGATAACAGAGGTCCAGAATGAAGGTCTTGGGCATCGAAACCACCTGCGATGAAACGGCTGCCGCCATCGTTGCGCTCGGATACAACGGCAAGGGCGATATCCTTGCCGACGAGGTGCTGAGCCAGATTGCCGAGCATGCCGCCTATGGCGGCGTGGTGCCGGAGATTGCCGCGCGGGCGCATGTCGAAGTGGTAGACCGGCTCATTTCCCGCGCCCTGTCCCATGCCAAGCTGACCCTCAACGAAATCGACGGCATCGCAGCGGCGGCGGGGCCGGGCCTGATCGGCGGCGTCCTCGTCGGCCTTACCACCGCCAAAGCGCTGGCGCTGGCAACCAACAAACCGCTGATTGCCGTCAACCATCTGGAAGGACATGCCCTGACGGCGCGGCTGACGGACGGCATCGCTTTTCCTTACCTGCTGCTGCTCGCCTCCGGCGGCCATACTCAACTGCTCGCAGTGCGCGGCGTCGGTGATTATCGCCGTCTCGGCGGCACCATTGATGACGCCATCGGTGAAGCCTTCGACAAGGTGGCGAAGATACTAGGACTCGGCTATCCCGGTGGCCCGCAGGTGGAGCGCGAGGCGGCCTCGGGCCGTGCCGACCGTTTTGCCCTGCCGCGCCCGATGCTGGGGCGCCCCAATGCCAACTTCTCCCTTTCCGGCCTGAAAACGGCCCTGCGCGTCGAGGCCGAGCGCATTGCGCCGCTGACGCAGCAGGATGTCGCTGATCTCTGCGCCTCGTTCCAGGCAGCTATCGTCGATATTGTCGCCGACCGAACCCGCGCCGCCCTGTATATGTTCCGTTCCGAGGCAGAACAGCCGACCGCCCTCGTGGCGGCTGGCGGCGTTGCCGCCAATGTCCCGATCCGCAACGCCCTGGAGCGGCTCGCCGTCGAAGCGGGCCTGCGCCTCATCGCGCCGCCGCTACGGCTGTGCGGCGATAACGGCGCGATGATCGCCTGGGCCGGAATCGAGCGGTTACGCCTCGGTCTGATCGATGACTTGGCGGTTCCGGCACGGGCGCGCTGGCCTCTCGATGTTCAGGATTATTCAGGTAAGGGCAAGCGATGAACGGTGAACCGCCTGCCCCCCCCCTGCGCAAGCCGTTCGCTCTCGCACCGGACGGAATTGACGGCGGCAGCTTCCGTTTGCGTCGCTGGCGCGAGGAAGACCGGGAACCGTTCGCAGCCTCCGGGCAGGATGCCCAGGTAATGCGCTTTTTCCCCCGGCTTTATACGCGGGACGAATGCGACATCACCATCGACCGGTTTCTCAACCTGTTCGCGACGGTAAATATCGGCCCCTGGGTGGTGGAGATACCAGAGGAAACCGCATTTGCCGGTTTCGTCGGCGTGATCGACAACCGCCCGGAATTACCGCTTGGCACCACTTACCAGATCGGCTGGCGGCTCATCCCCTCCGCCTGGGGGCGCGGCATCGCCACCTGTGCCGCCCGCCTCAGCCTGACGGATTATTTCCGGCGCGGGAATGAAAATTGCATCGTTGCCTATACCGCCGTCGCCAACAGGCCGTCGCAGAAGGTAATGGAGCGGCTGGGGATGCGGCGCGACAAGGTGTTCGCGCATCCGCTCGTTCCAGAAAGCAGCCCGGTGCGCGATCATGTGCTTTACCGGCTCGACCGTAAGGACTTCTCCGGTAATAATCCTTCCTCGGAGGCATTGAAGACGTGAAACCGACCGAAACCATAGCGGTGATCGGCGGCGGTGCCTGGGGCACGGCACTCGCCAACGCGATTGCCGCAACCGGCCATAAAGCCATTTTATGGATGCGCGATGCCGAAGCCGCCGCTACCATGGCGCGTGTACGGGAGAACACCCGCTATCTGCCGGGAATCCGTCTGCACGACGATGTCACTCCGACGGCGGATGTCGAGCACCTTTCCGCCTGCGCCTTCTCCCTTGTGGTCACGCCGACGCAAAGCCTGCGGACGGTGCTCGGCACCCTCGCCCTGTATCTGCCAGACCGCGCACCGCTGGTACTGTGTGCCAAGGGCATCGAACGCGACACCGGCCTGTTTCCGAGCGAGGTAGCAGCATCCATCCTGCCCGATGCGCCGGTGGCGGCGCTCTCCGGGCCGAGCTTCGCCGAAGATGTGGCGAAAGGACTGCCGACTGCAGTGACACTCGCTGCTACGGATTCCGCCCTGGCGCGACAACTGGCGGAAACCTTATCCGGCCCGGCGTTACGCGTCTATCACGGCAACGACCTGCGCGGCGTAGAGATTGGTGGCGCCGCCAAGAACGTGCTTGCCATCGCCTGCGGCGCGGTTGCCGGACGGAATTTAGGTGAAAGCGCCAAGGCGGCGCTGATCGCGCGCGGCTTTGCTGAACTGATGCGTTTTGCCACCATTTTCGGCAGCCAGACGGAAACCCTGATGGGCCTTTCCGGCCTCGGCGACCTCGTACTGACCTGCGGTTCGACGCAATCGCGCAACTTTTCCCTCGGTTATCGCCTCGGTCAGGGAATTCCGCTTACTGAGGCGGCTGGCGGCAAGCTCGCCGAAGGCGCGTTTACGGCGCATATTCTGGCAGAGCTGGCGCGGGCAAGGAATATCGACATGCCGATCGTCTTCGTCGTCGATGCTATCCTGCAAGGCAGGCTCACCGTCGATCAGGCAACGGACAGGCTGATGGCGCGCCCGATCAAGCGCGAACATTGACACTCGCGGAGAACGTTTGGGCAGGAAGGGCGGCTTGGAAAACTCGTCAAGCCACCCGAGCAATCAGGATTGCTTTTCGGCAATCGCCTCAGCCATCGCCACAGTGCGCCGCGCCATTTCGGCATGCAGCAGTTCCACCATCCGGCCTTTGAGGGAAATAGCACCCTTGCCCTGATTTTCGGGCAGTTCAAATGCCTCGACAATGGCGATCGCCCGCTCCACTTCAGCAGCATCGGGGGCAAAGATATCGTTAGCGGGGGCAATCTGGTCGGGGTGGATCAACGTCTTGCCATCGAAGCCGAAATTGCGACCCTGCTCGCATTCGGTGCGGAATCCGGCATCGTCGTACAAGGTATTGTAGACCCCGTCGAGAATATCGAGATTATAAGTGCGGGCAGCGGCAACCATGGCGGCAAGCCAAGGCAGCAGCGGTTCGCGCCCTGGAACCAGGCGGATGCGAGTTTCCTTGGCAAGATCGTTCGAGCCAACGACCAGACAATCAAGACGATTTTCTTTCGCCAGTGCCGCCTTGGCAATTTCCTTGACATTGAACAGCCCGAGCGGCGTTTCGATCATCGCCCACAGGCGAGTCTTTTCCGGAGTGCCCCATTTCTTCAAGGTCTGGGCAATACTCGCCACCGCTTCCGGGGATGAAACCTTGGGCAAAAGGATCGCATCCGGCATGGCGGCGGCGGCGGCCTTGAGATCCTCTTCTCCCCACTGGGTGTCGAGGCTATTGATGCGTATGGCGATTTCTCGCTTGCCGTATCCGCCCCCCATCACTGCGGCGGCAACCTGTTCACGCGCCATCTCTTTCATTTCGGGCGCAACGGCATCCTCAAGATCGAGGATCAACGCATCAGCGGCAAGCGTCTTGGCCTTTTCAAGGGCGCGAGGATTGGAGCCCGGCATGTAAAGAACGGAACGGCGAGGACGAATGGCGGTCATGGCTGGAGCCCTAGCTGTGAAATGGCACATGGAAAACGCGATGCGGCGGACATTCGCTTACTTCGCGCGCAAAAGGCAAGCAAAACTATTGCTGTTTGGATTATAGACTATAGGCGAATATACCAAGCCCCGATCAAGGCCCCTGCGCCCTGAAACCGCCCCTACAGGTCGTCCTGCGGGGTACCGGGCCGGGCGCGATAGGTTGGCATAGCCCAGCCGAAATGCAACGCGCCTCCGCGAATCGTGAAAGCAGTGGCAACGGCAACACCAGTCGACAAGACCGGGGGCAGCGCCAGAATATGGAATAGCGTGTAGACAGCCGCTCCGGCCAGGGCAGCGGTAATATAAATCTCCCGCCGCAGCAGCACCGACGGTTCACCGGCCATGATGTCACGCAACACGCCACCAAAGGTCGCGGTCAGAACCCCAGCGACAACCGCAACAATCGGTCCGAACCCAAGGCTCAGGCCCTTCTCGGCCCCGAGAACGCAATAGGCGGCAAGACCGATGGCATCGAGCCACAATAATACGCGGAAGCGCGATTCCACCAAATGGGCGGTAAAATACACCACCGCCGCAGCAGCAGCACAGGCGATCAGATAGCCGGTGTCCTTCACCCAGAATACCGGTGTGTCGCCGAGCACAAGATCGCGCATCGTGCCGCCTCCGATGCCGGTAATGGTGGCAAAGAACAGGAATGCGACAATGTCGAGTTGCCGTCGCGATGCGGCCAGCGCCCCGGTGGCCGCAAACACGAATACTCCGACGTAATTGAAGAACTGCAACATCCGCGCTCGTCCCTGCCTGCGGCTTCATTCAGTGAATCGTGACCATCCGATAGATGGCTTGAAACCCTGATTGAGAGAATAACGCCTTTTGGCAAGCAGTTTCGTGCTGATGCGGCCCTGTTGCCGCATACCGGAGCAGTCTTTCACGATTTCATGTGCATGTTTCTTTGAGCGCTTTCGCTCAAGAAGAACAGTTGCGAGAATTTTTTAATGACAAAACCACATTCGTCCGGGAGCAACACTCTCCACTCCCTACACCGGCGGGCAACAATCATGCTTGTCAGACTTGCCCCTATCCCAAAATTCAGGGACAAACAGCGATTGCGCAGTCTTGATTTCACGGTTGAAAAAACTGATTACTGTACGGTTACGGACAATATCCAGTTGGCTCGACAGGACACTGAGCCAGTATGCCAGTGTCACCGATACTTCATCCGGAAGAACCGGGACAAGGGAGGGATCGGAAGCCGCCGCGAAATACGGCATCAGGCACACGCCCCCGCCCGCACTGGTCATCCGCAATTGTGCGATCGTGCTCGGGCTGCTCAACTGCTCTCCCTTCTTCTCAAGCAACTGGCGGAAGAAGGTAAACTCCGGAAAATCGTACAGACGGTCGATGTAGCTGATGAGCGTATGGTTTTCGAGATCAGCTAAACTCGTGATTGCCGGATTGTGGCTGAGATAACTACGGCTGGCAAATAGTCCAAACACAACATCGATGAACTTTTTCGTGACGATCCGAACATCTTTGATCTCATCAAGGCTGAACAGGATATCGATATCCCGCTTCAGCAAGGGCGTCACTTCAGCCGACATCACCAGTTGCAGATCGAGGTTCGGGAAACGCTTGCTCAGCTTGGACAGGCGTTGAGCCAGGAATATCGTACCGAGACCCTCGGGGCAGCCGATACGAACGGTTCCGGTGGGAGTGACATCGGCACCGGCAATCTCCGTCGCAACTTTCATCGCCTGCCCCTCAACTGCTTCAGCCTTGCTCAGCAAGCGCTCTCCCTGCGCAGTCAGTGCATACCCTTGCGGACTACGCTCGAACAGCTTCGCCTGCAAGGCCGTTTCCAGGGCTGTAATGCGCCGCGAAACTGTCGCATGGTCGGCCCCGAGACGCTTCGCCGCTTTCGTCAGGCGACCGGCCCTTACCACGGATAGAAAATACTTGAGATCGTCCCAGTTAAAACGGTCCATTTTCTTAATCCATAGCTCGACGATCACGGTGAGGTCCGCTGGTCCCACAGATTGTTCCCGCTGCACTTCATTATCTTTCTGCTCATTGGCAATCCAACCAAGGGGGGAAGAAAGTGGTTGCCCCAAGGAACCTTCAGCTGTTCCGGTTGGCACCTCTAAAAGCGGGGGATTTTTCTGCACATCGACTGTTTTTCGCGTTTATGCGTCTTGAAGCGTCATTTTCTGCCGCTTTTACGGGCTTCGCCGCAGTATGCCAGCACAGTTTTCCTGTGGCAGAAGACAAGGCGGGTCATGTTGTAGGCGAGATTGGCCATGCCAATCCTGAGCGTGGCGCGGGCGATGCCGATGGTACTGATGAACAGCGCCTTCGGACCTTTCAGGCAGACGAAGACATGATCGACATGGGCGCATTCTTTCGAACGGGCGACATTGGTTTTCCTGCACTTCTGCGACAATGTCTTGCCCGGCGACTTGCGGAAACAGGTATGAGAAACCAGCCCGTGCCATTCCAGGAAACTCCCGGTCTTGCTGAAGCGAACGATAGGCCGTATCGGCCCACACCTTCGAGCCGGTATTACCCTGATCGATCACCTCGTTTGCCAGATACTCGCTCGCCCGCAACGCTTCATCGAGCAGCGCAACCAGCTTCCTAATGACGGCTGTCTGCGATAAATATTCCCTAAATAGCCATATTGCCCTTATATCAAGCCCAAAAAACCGCCTGACCGTCAGACGATTCCGGATATGAAACTCCGCGCCTCCGTCCGAAAGCTTGTAAATCGCTTGCAAAACCAGAACCTTGAACATCGACACACTATCAAAAGCAGAACGACTGCCACGGCTGCCCCGGCTGCAATCACTTCGTTTCAGAGCCTTCTCCGGTGGATTACCAGAGGAGGACAACACCGCATGCCGATCTTCAAGATCAAAAAAACTAAGCTGATGCGACATGACAAGGCCTCACGCGTCAATCCCCCCCCCCCAGTGAATCATCGTGACGATACAAAGCCAGAGGTTTTTAGAGTTGGCAGATGCATGTTCAACGCCCACTGAATCTGAGAACGACAAATCACTATTATCAATGTATAATTCACATTATAACTAATTTATGGCAACAAATTTGTCTTTATGCACTTTCTTTAAAGATTGACATTAGAAAAATCTCCACAAAATGCGCCTATTGATACATTGATTCATTCATTATTTTCAATAAACTATTGACTTTTAGTTGAAAAACGCTAATAAATAATATTAAGTAATATACTATTATTATCTATAATTTGTAATTATTTATTTTTAAAATATGCAATATAAATTATTTACTATAATAAGAACTAACAATAATAATAAATAATTCATTTTAATATAAATTGCATAAAAATATATTTTTAAAATATTTGCTAAAAAATTTCTTTCAAAAAAGAAGTTTTATATATTAGATAATATATTATATTTATCTTTAAATTTGCCTTAAGATAATTAATTTTTCACAAAAAATTATGATAATGATAATTATATAGTATACATACATATATTATATGTTTTTTTATAAAAAGAACAAGATTTAATTATATATTAAAATTTACCTAAGCATGTGATGCTTGAAAATTTTTATTATAATTCAATAGATTTTTGATTAAAATGCAAAATTCTACAAATTTAGTTTTATTTCATATTGGTAAAAGTGCACAAATTTTACATTGGAAAAAATCCCAATATAAACTGCTTCCATATTTGGATTTTTGAACAAAATGCATTCCATCGACAATAGACAGGGCGACCTGAGATCCTGCATCATTGGATTCGAGCAGAGTTTTCTCAGCCATAAATGGTAGGGGATATCTTTTGAGAGCCTCCCTCCGATTTTCCCGAAAGCCCGGATGAAGCTCTGCGAAGAATGGAATATCTTATTGAATTAAAACAATTTTTTTAAAGATTCCGCCATCCTGATCAAGTGCCTGTCTCTTCCCTTGCACGAATCCTGATCGCTGCGTAGCGAGTACGACCCAACGTCGCACGCGGTCACGATTGGCACCAAAGCTGACGAGATCAATCTGCGGTCGAGCATGGATAACGAAGCTTGACCTTTCTGGCCCCCTTGGGATGTAGCGAATCGTGACGATGCTCGGCAGGCGCAATATCGTCGAACGAACAAGATAGCGGTCCATCGGCGGATCTGTCCCGGTGAACTCGATCAAGATGGTATTGATCTCTTCCTTGGCGATAGACAGGACGACCCTACGCAACTCATTGACGGAAACCGGGAAATCCGGCGCAACTATATCCACCGGTCCGGAACAAACATCCTTTGGGCACGCAAGCCCTTCACCGTTACCGTGCTTTTCCAGAGCGGCGAGTTCTGTCGTCTCTGCTTCCACCGCGCCGAAGGTCTTTTCCCAGATACCGTCAATGCCTCCGGGCAAAGGGCCACGCCAGATCACCGCACAAACGGCAATGAGCGTCACCGCCATCATGGTTCCTGCGAAGGGGCCGGGAGTGCGCATGGCTCCTCTCCATCCGTTACGGATCTCCGATATTGAAGAGCCTTACTGAAATGTAGAGCAGCAACTGCGCCTGTCAGGTCGACCTTCGGGGAACCGAGCATGAAATGGCCCCCTTAACCCCTTGCAGATCGTATCCTCCCGCCCCAATCGCCGCCAATTTCAACCCATATTCATCGACAGGCATGGCAGCCCGCCATGTGAAAGATCTGGGCGATGACGGAAAGATCGTCGCCAATACCCTCGCTGCCTACGATCAGGGAAATCACCGCTCTGCTGCGGAAATTCTTAAGCATGTGGGGTCTTCAGTATCCGAACAATCAGAAGGCCCACGATCTACAGGCCAACGTTTTCGAACAGTTCAGGTATCTTGCAGAAAAACGAACGGGGCGGTTCAATCCGCCCCGTTCGCATGAAACGCCAGATAGAATCGTTATTCCTTACCGCTCTGTGCCTTGTTCTCAGCAACCACTATTTCCGCCGCACGGCCCGTCAGTTCGGCCATGTGATCGAACCGGGTCAGGAAACTACCGACCCCCGCCGTGGCCGAGCGCAGTTCAACAATCATATCTCCGACTTCGGCTTCCGGAATAGTGGCGTTCAGCACGTCCCAGCCTTCCCAGCCGGGCTTGGCGTCGAAACCGAGGATCTGCCCGCGCCGTCCGGAAATCAGCGCCGTCGCCTTAGACATCGCGTCGCTCGGCACAGTGATCTCAATGGCGAGAATCGGCTCCAGCAGCACCGGCTTTGCTTTGGGTAGCGCCTCGGCCATACCGATTTTGGCCGCCATCTGGAAAGCGGCATCGGAGGAATCGACCGTGTGATAGGAGCCGTCCGTCAGCGTCACGGCGATATCCACCACGGGGAACCCGAGAGGTCCGCGCTTCACCGCGTCGCGCATGCCGGTTTCGACCGAAGGAATGTATTGCCGCGGCACCACGCCACCGCTGATCTTGTCCTCAAACACCACACCGTTGCCGCGCGGCAGCGGCTTGATCTCCAGCACGACGTCGCCGAACTGGCCATGGCCGCCAGATTGCTTTTTATGCCGCCCGCGCGCCGAGGCCGGAGCCTGGATCGTCTCGCTGTAACCGACTTTCGGCTTCTCCTTGTCGACCGCCACCTGATACCGCGACATCAGCCGTTCAAGGGCAACGCGCAGATGCATTTCGCCTTGGCCCCAGAGACGGATCTCGCCGAGTTCCGGCCTGGTTTCAATAACATAGGACGGATCTTCCTCAATGATCTTCTGCAAACCCATGGAAAGCCGCACGTCGTCCTTGCGGTCCTTGACCTTGAGGGAAAAGGCATAGATCGCCTGCGGCGGAGCAAGATCCAGAACCGCCTTGGGCGGCGTCTTGTCGATGGCGAAGGCTTCACCGGTGCAGATTGCATCGAGCTTGGAGAACCCGGCGGTCATGCCGTCCGATACTTCAGCGATGCGTGACGGCCCCTTGCCAGTCATCACGTTCAGCCCGGCGATGCGAGCTTCCCCGCCCTTCGAGCCAAGAACCGTATCGCTTTCGCGGAATTTGCCGCGCAACACGCGGGCAATTGTCAACTTGCCGCCATGGCCGGTATGCTGGGTACGCACGGCCTGAGCGAGCGGCGTGCCGCTATCGGTAATCCCTAAACGCTTGCGCGTGTCGATAATGCCGGGGGTTTCATGACGCAGCGCCTTGAGCAACCTCGTGACGCCATGGCCTTCGGCCGCCGAGCCGAAGAACGCCGGCACCACCAGCCGTTCGCGCATTTCGCGGGCAAGATCGCCGAACACCACATCCTTCTGCGGTTCTATCTCGCCGATCAGTTGCTCCATCAGTGCATCATCGTAATCGGCGAGCTTTTCCAACATGGCGAAGCGGGCAGTCTTCTCGTCCGCCAGTTCATCCATCGGCATTTCGACCATCTGGCTTGGCGCATTGTCGCGATAGATGAAAGCGCGCTCCAGGGCGAGGTCGATGAAACCAACCGCCACGCCATCCTTCCAGATCGGAATCTCGCGCAACAACAGCGGCGTGCGCGACGCCTTCTGCAATACCTGCAATGTTTCACGCACCCGCTGCGTCGCGGTGTCGATCTTGTTGATGAACAGGATGCGCGGAATATCGGCTTCCTCAAGCTCGCGCAGCACCACTTCGAGAGCGAGGAGCTTGCGCTCGTCCGGTTCGCATACCACAACAGCGGCATCGCAGACTGGCAGGGTCGCCCGCATGTCCTGCAAGAACTCTACCGAGCCGGGACAATCGATGAAGGTGAATTCGTCATCAAGGAATTTGACCGTCGCCACGTTCGGCTCGACGCTCATCACATGCGCGCGCGCCTCAGGCGATGAATCGCCATAGGTGCTTCCGGCGGCAATATTCCCCATCCGGTCGGTCGCCCCGGTGCGCAGAAGAATCGCCTCCAGCAGCGAGGTCTTTCCACTAGAAAAGGGGCCGACGATGGCGAAGCATCGCGGCCCCTGGGCTGCTCTACCATTGTTGTTCGATCTACCGTCGGACGCCATGACAGTTCCCCTTCTTCAAAACGCGCCACCGGAACGGGCGGCTTGCAATCCGAGACCGGATCGTCTTCCGGTCCGAGACGATTGGCAAGCCCTTTCATGGGAGAATCTGTCAGCTTTTTTCACTTTTCACGGAATCGCAAGGGTTTCATGACAAGGAAACCGGCAGGTTTTGAGGCGGATCAACCGTCACTCTCCCTTCTCCTGCGCGCAAAAGTCGCAAAATACAGGCTCAACCGGTGCGGATCGCGATCTCGAACGCCGTGCCTGTCTGCGCGGGAAGAAGGCAGATCGACCCGCCATGGGCTTGCAACATGGCGCGGACGATGCCTAACCCCATGCCGGTACCTCCGGATTCGCGGCGGGTCGTGAAAAAGGCATCGAAAATCCTGTCCCGGTTACTGTCGGAAATGCCGCTGCCATTGTCGGCAACGACGATGCGCAGGAAATTCCTGTCGAGACCGGCGGATATCCGCACTGTTCTTGCGCCATGCCGGGCGGCGTTGTCGACAAGATGTGTGAATACGATCAGGGCATTTTCCCGTGACAGCGAAAGCATCAACGCCGGATCGCCTTCCGCCTCGATAACGACAATCGGGTGCTGCTGCTGCAGATCGGCAAGCAGGTCGGCGAATTGGACACTGCCGAAAGTTTGCGGGTTGTCGGCGCGCGCCAGTTCCCTGAGCCGGTTCAGGATCGCCGCCGCGCGCTCGGTACCCGAAAGGATCGTGTCGAGGAAACGTAGTTCGTCGTTCTTCGCCATTCCGGGAGCCGAAGCGACGCAATCGTCACGCAACAATTCCGCCGCGCCTTTGATCGCCGTCAGGGGCGATTTCAGTTCGTGCGAGGCATGAGCGGCGAAGGTCGCGATGTAATCCGAACGCTGCTTCAGGCGTTGCGCCGTATCGGTGAGGCTTTGCGCCAGAAGCGCGACTTCCCTCGTGCCGTAATGCTTGAGCGTGGCATCGTCGCGGACGCCGCGCCAGATCTCCCCGGCGCGTACTACGAGGGCGTGGATCGGCCCGCTGATCGTCCGCCAGAACACCAGGCCGATGATAAGCGTCGCCACCAGAATCGCCAACCCGACTAGCGAGAATTTCCGCCATTCGCCATAGAGATGCTTGAGAACATTATTCGGTGTGCGCGAGGCATAAACCACCCCGGCTACCCGATCGCCGACGATCACCGGCATCGCCACGAATACCCGCACCTGAGTGCCGCGACTCAGGGAGTAGAGCGGAGCCGGATCATCGACGATGCGGGTGCGCAGTACGGCGCGATACCGCCCGCGCAGGGCATCGGCCACTTCCTCGATATGCGCCAGTGACTGACCGGTTTCGTCGCGTCCGGCGATCACCGTCCCTTGCGGATCGAGCAGCCGGAACCCGGCAAGGGTCACGATCTGCGTCCGCTTCAACGCCTCCTTCAGCCGTTCCCCGATAGCGGCATAGCCGGGGTCGACGGCTTGCGCCGCCGGACGAGCGAGCGGGCGGGTAGGCAACAGCGTATCCCTGGTCAGATCGAGGCTGGCGACGATGGGACGATACGGCCCTGTGCCGATGGATGGAGCCAGCGGCGTGGCCTTGACACCGAGCGGTAGCCCCGGCGCAGGAACGGCTTCGGCATCAAGGGCAAAAACGGCGGCAAGCGCCGTGCTCTGGGCGATGAGTTCCGCCTCGGCCTCACGAATGAGTTGGTTCTCGTAAACCCGAAACAGCAACAGACCGGCCAGTGGCAGGGACATGACGGCGAGCAGCACGAAAAATACGATTCCGCCGAGCGGCGGACGCCATTTGCGCAGAACGCCCGGGTTCAAGATGCGCCCCCATCCGCCTCCGGTTCGCCGCATCGCCCGAGGCGGAAGCCGACGCCATGCACCGTTTCGACAATCGTATCACATCCCGCTTTGACGAATTTAGCCCGCAAATTGCGGATATGGCTGTCGATGGTGCGATCCGAGACATGGATGCGGGCATCGTAGGCTGCCCCCACGATCCGCTCGCGCGAGAACACGATGCCCGGCTTGGCGAGAAGGGCCGCCAGAATATCGAACTCGATGGCGGTCAGGACTACAGGCGCATCATTATAGGCGGCGATCCGGCGCTGCGGATCGACGGCGATGCCGCCCCAGCGCAACGGTGTGTCGTCGATATCCGGTTGGACCGCCTTGCCGTTTGTCCGGCGCAGGATGCCGTTGATCCGCGCCACCAGTTCGCGCGGGCTGAACGGTTTAGTAACATAATCGTCGCCACCGATTTCCAGCCCCAACACCCGGTCAATCTCTTCGTCCCGCGCTGACAGAAACAGGATCGGTGTCTCGGCAACCATGCGGATGCGGCGGCAGACTTCCAGCCCGTCCATTTCCGGCATCCCGACATCGAGCACTACGAGATCGGGCATATCGGCCCGAAAGGCCGCAAGTGCTTCCAAACCGTCGCGGGCGATATGTGCCGCCATACCTGCCTTGTCGAGGGCGAAACAGATGACATCGCGGATCTGCGGGTCGTCATCGACGACGAGAATGCGGTGCGTCACTCCGGTTCCCCATATTGCGCCATCAGCGGATCTTTCTGGCCCCTGGATTGCAGAATATATCACCCGAGGTTTAATCGCCCCAGTTCGGGCATTCAAGCCAGTTCTTGGGGACGGCGGCACCAGCCAATGAAAAAGGGCGGCTTCACCCTGAGGTAAGCCACCCTGAAATCAGCCCCACCAATGGTGGAGCGGATAAATCCGCTCTGTAACGGCGCGGGCTCAGAGTCCGTTGAGCACGTTGCCGAGAACCAGAACCACGAAACCGGCGAACAACAGCCAGTAGCTGTGAATGCCGATGACCGGGAGCACAACGCCGAGGATCGGCAGGAGCGATAGAACGGCCAGGACAAGAGCGATGATGAAGACGATTTTCGTCGGAGCGCTAAGCATGTGAAATACCCCCTAATGATGATCACGACTCGGATCATTTAGTCACTTAACAAACGTTTAATGAAAAATGAACGGGAATGCTTAGTCATCTACAGGTTTTTCAAGCCTGCTGTCTTCAGCGGCTTTCTGGCAATAACCAAATATAACATATTGTAGTTTTTGAATTCTCCATGAGACGACTATGCGAAGGACGAGCCATAGCCTTCCGGTTTGACATCGTTATGCGATAATTCCAGATATCTCAACGTCATGGAAAGCCTCTTTAATCTGTATAAGGCCTGCATTATATATGAATATTTTTCATTATCATGATAAAATAAAAAACTTATTCCTTGTCGAATATTGACATTTTCGACTTGCGTGGGCAAAGAGTCGGTTTATCTGGCTGGGGGCGTGAAATGGGAATACTTGACGGATTGATGGGCCACGGAACGCAAGTCGATGCCAGGGAACTCGCTCATAAACTGGACGGGGTTCTGATCGAGGGAGAACATGTCGGCCTTGCCTACAAGGTTATTCGCGACTTTTTCGTTTTCACGAACAAGCGGCTGATTCTTGTGGATGTTCAGGGCATTACGGGCAGCAAGGTCGATTATCAGAGCATCCCTTACAAGGCGATCGTGCGGTTTTCTGTTGAAACTGCCGGTACATTCGATCTGGATGCAGAACTGAAAGTCTGGGTCTCGGGCAGTGCCGCGCCAATTGAGAAAACGCTCAAGAAAGGAACGGACGTTCGCGGCATTCAGCGGACGCTCGCGCAAGTCGTTCTGGGCTGATCCGAAGTGAACCACCGGACGGCAAAAATTGCATAAGCGGCGCATGTTCCATTGTCCTCAGCGGAGATGAAGGCTTACTCTCGACAAGCCACCAATCGTTATCAATGAGGCGGGAGGGAAGTCCGGCGGGCCGGTTCTGGTGACGAAATCGGGCGTGAAGGTTTGTC
>JAVBRX010000074.1:0-3472 GCA_031547465.1 Microvirga sp.
TCAGCCCGCAAGCCCCGGCAGGCAAGGATGCCAACTGGATACCGACCCGTCCTGGCGTTATGTTCGAGGTCGTCATGCGATTTTACGATCCAGCCCCCCCGCTCTTCGAGAAAACCTGGATATTGCCGGATATCGAGGAAATCCCGTAAGACCAGAGCCAGGCGGAGAAGGTACTAATCAACAACAATCCTGATTGATTTCAAACAGAAAACACTCGCTCCCCGAACATTGCCGGTTTATTCTGGCAGCAAAGGCTGCGGGCGCGCCGCAGCGGCAGGAGACTTCATCATGATCGACACGCTTGGTTTTGCCGTCCGTCAACCGACAGACACGCTGGCGCCATTCAGGTTCCAGCGCCGCGCCGTCGGAGCGAAGGACGTGCGCATCGAGATCCTTTATTGCGGCGTCTGCCATTCCGACATCCATCAGGCCCGTAACGAATGGAAGGGCAGTAACTACCCGATGGTGCCGGGACATGAGATCATCGGCAAGGTGACGGAAATCGGCCCGGACGTAACGAAGTTCAAGGTTGGAGATATGGCTGGCGTCGGCTGTCTGGTCGATTCCTGCCGTTCGTGCCTGAGTTGCGACGAAGGGCTGGAGCAGTTCTGCGACTGCGTGGTTTACACTTACAACTCTCCCGATACCCACCGCCCCGGCGAGTTCACTTATGGTGGCTATTCCCAACGCATCGTTGTCGATGAGGCCTATACGCTGAAAGTCTCGCCGAAGATGAACCCGGCAACGGCGGCCCCACTGTTGTGCGCAGGCATCACCACCTATTCGCCGCTGCGGCGCTTCAAGGTCGGCCCCGGCAAGACCGTCGGTATCGTCGGCCTCGGCGGTCTCGGCCATATGGCAGTGAAATTCGCCCGTTCGTTCGGCGCGCATGTGGTACTGTTCACTACCTCGCCGAACAAGGTAGCCGACGGTCTACGCCTCGGTGCGCATGAAGTCGTGGTTTCGACCGACAAGGAGGCGATGCGCGCCAAGGCCAACAGTTTCGACATGATCCTCGACGCCGTATCCGCCGAGCATGACGCCAACGCCTATCTGGCGCTGCTGAAGCGTGACGGCGCACTGGTATTCGTCGGCCTGCCCGCCGAACCGTTGCCGATCAAGATGCGTTACATGGTTTCACAACGCGTTCTCACCGGCTCAAATATCGGCGGCATTGCCGAGACGCAGGAAATGCTCGATTATTGCGCCGAGCATAACATCGAAAGCGATATCGAAGTCATCCCGATGGGCAAGATCAACGAGGCTTACGAGCGGATGCTGAAGAACAATGTCAAATACCGCTTCGTCATCGATATGGCGACGTTAAAGGACTGATGTGAAAACAAAGGCGGCGCGACGGGTTGAATACCCGATGCTCCGCCATCTTTGTTGAAAGCCGCTTTGCTCCGAAAGCCGCTTTGCTCCGAAACCGCTTATCCCCGCGCCCGGTATGGCGGGATGCCCTGATCCGGCAACCAGACAGTTTTCGGCACGTCGCCCGCCTGCCAGAACACGTCGATCGGGATGCCGCCGCGCGGGAACCAGTAACCGCCGATGCGGATGAAACGCGGTTCGAGAAGGTCGCGCAGCCGCTTGCCAATGGCAACCGTGCAATCCTCGTGGAAGGCGCCGTGGTTGCGGAAACTCGTGAGATAAAGTTTCAGCGATTTCGATTCCACCAGCCACGGGCCGGGCACGTAGTCGATCATCAATGTGGCGAAATCCGGCTGCCCTGTCACCGGGCAGATGGACGTAAACTCGGGACAGGTGAAGCGGGCAAGATAATCGGTGTCCGGGTGCGGATTAGGCACACGGTCGAGGTGGGCTTCATCCGGGGATTGCGGAACCGCCGTTGCCTGACCAAGCTGGAGTTTTGTTTCGGGCATGGTATCGACCTTATTCATGGGTAACATGTTTGTGTCTTTTCCACCCCGCCGTCTTCCTGAACGACCGAACAGCAAGTTCCCGGAAAGAGAAATCTCATATCCAGCTTTATCAATCTTGGATAGTTCCGCCGCCACCACTCAGCGGGAGTAGGCTGCGTTACGGCAAGAATCGCCACGGCGCGTGCAGCATCCACGTAATAGCCGCGCCATGCTTCGTATCTGGCGAACTTCAGATAAACCATCAAGCGCAGGACCCAGGAACTCCAACTGTTGAAAGAGTCGAGAATCTGGACATTCACCGGCGTAAGTTGATTAGGAAAATATAACGCCATGGTCAAGCTGATCCAAGCCTCCCTTATATGTTGGGGGCCGGACCTCTGGGGTGGACAAGATGAAAATGGACGCCATCGGGTTTCGGTAAGGGGTTATCCTTCGATGCGCGAGAAATCCGCGACTTCGCGGGTCGCTTCCCGCAAGGCATTGAGGAGTTTCAGGCGATTTTCGCGCAAATTCGCATCTTCGGCGTTCACAGTCACCTTATCAAAGAACGCATCGACCGGCTGGCGTAGCGTCGAGAGGGCGCGCATCGCTCCTTCGAAATCCTCCACCTTCACGGCTTTCGAGGTCTCAGTACGGACGGCGGCAAGCGCCTTGGCAAGGGCCTTTTCCTCCGCCTGCCCCTGCCGCTCAATCAACCCGGTATCCGGCGCGCCGTCGTAGGCGCGGTTGTCCTTCTTCTCCTCGATGCGCAGGATATTGGCGGCGCGGCGGTATCCGGCGAGCAGGTTCTTGCCATCCTCAGCATCGAGCAGCCGCCCAAGGGCCTCGACGCGGCGGGCGACCATCAGCAGATCGTCCTGTCCGCCAAGCGAGAACACGGCGTCGATCAGATCGTGTCGAGCACCCTTGTCGCGCAGATAAACCTTCATCCGATCGGCGAAGAACGACAACAGGTCGGCGTCAGCCGCCTCGTTCCTATCCGCCCCGGCAACGCTCTGTGCCATCCGCGCCGCCCGGATGGCGGGCAGCAGCGGCACACGATGTTCGTTGTCGAGAAGCAGACGGATCACGCCCAGGGCGGCGCGGCGCAGTGCATAAGGATCTTTCGAGCCGGTCGGCTTCTCATCGATGCTCCAGAACCCGGCCAGGGTATCGAGTTTGTCGGCCAGAGCCACAGCGATAGCGATAGGATCGGACGGCACACGATCAGACGGACCGAGGGGCTTGTAATGATCCTCCACCGCTGTCGCGACCGAGACAGGCTCGCCCTGCTGCGCGGCGTAATAACGGCCCATCAGCCCTTGCAATTCCGGGAACTCGCCGACCATCTCGGTGACGAGATCGGCCTTGGCGAGGCGGGCGGCGCGCTCGGATAGCGCAGCATCGGCCTTGACCTGCGGGGCAAGCATCCTCGCCAGCACAGCGATGCGCTCGACGCGCTTCTGCTGTGTACCGAGCTTTTCATGAAATACGATATGTTCCAGCTTCGGCAGTCTGTCTTCCAGTTTCGTCTTGCGGTCGGTGTCCCAGAAGAACTTGGCGTCGGAGAGCCTTGCCCGCACCACGCGCTCGTTGCCGGCGATCAC
>JAVBRX010000136.1:0-4305 GCA_031547465.1 Microvirga sp.
CGTCGGTCAGGTTCGGCGAGCCGAGTTCCTGATTGCCCTTGGCATCCTCACCGTGGCAGACGGTGCAGTTGGTCTCGAACAGTTCCTTGCCGGCAGCGAGGTTCGGATTGCCTTCGACGGGCAGCTTCGACAGGGAGCGCACGTAATCGGCGAGCAGGGAGATTTCCTCCGGCTTCAGAATCGGGTTCTGCGGATCGCCGAACGGAGTCATGATGCCCTGATGGCCGTAATCCATCGAGAAACGCGCGCCGTCGGTAATCGTCGCCTGAATCTGAGCCAGTGTGCCACCCCATAACCAGTCGTCATCCTGCAGGTTCGGATAGCCGCTGTTCCTGGCGCTGCTGCCCTGGTTACCGTGGCAGGTGGCGCAGTTGTCGGCAAAGACGACGGCGGCCTTGGCACTGGCAATCTTGAGCAGTTCCGGATTCTTGAGAATCTGGTCCAGAGATGCATCGGCGAGCATCTTGGTCTGCCCTTCTCGGCTCTTGTGCAGGTCGGCGAGATCCGTCTCGATGGCGCTACGCGAGTTCCAGCCGAACAGGCCGTTGGTATGTGAGCTCAGTAATGGCCACGCCGGGTAAACGATCCAGTAGCCGATGCTCCAGACGATGGTGGCGATGAAGGTCCACAGCCACCAGCGTGGCAGTGGGTAGTTGAGTTCCTCGATATTGTCCCAACTATGTCCGGTCGTGCTCATCCCGGTGGCGGGATCAACCCGGCCATGGGAGTCCGTTCCATGAGAGTCCTGGGCCATGGATCAATCCTCCTTGAGAGGGATTTGGGCGGCAGCATCGAACTGCGCCTTGCGAGAGGGGGCGAGGGCGTAGATCACGACTGCCGCGAACACCACGACGAAGTACATGAACCCCCAGGTTTGAACGAATTCCGCGATTGCTTTGTACGTTTCCATACTCAGGTCCTCAGCGAAGATTCTGACTGTGTTTATTGTCGTATTTCGTGAAATCGACCATGGTGCCGAGCACTTGCAGATATGCGATCAACGCATCCGCTTCCGTCACCACATCCGGGTTGCCGTCGTAGTCGCGCGACTTGGCGTTCGGATAGCGGGCCAGCAATGCCTTGGTGTCGGCATCGTTCGTGGCTTGCGCCGTCACGTCGGCCGCGACGCCAGCGATCATGTCCGGCGTATACGGCACGCCTTCAAGCGCCTGAACCTTCATGCGCGGCGCGATCTCCTGAAGACGGAGCGGCGTCTTTTCCAGCCACGGATAGGACGGCATGATCGAAGCCGGAACGACCGAGCGCGGATTGCGCAGGTGATCCTGGTGCCATTTGTCGGTGTTCTTGTTACCTTCGCGGGCGAGGTCGGGGCCGGTGCGCCGGGATCCCCACTGGAACGGATGGTCGTACTGGCTTTCGGAAGCGAGCGAATAGGGCCCATACCGCTCCACTTCGTCACGCAACGGGCGCACCATCTGCGAATGGCAGTTGTAGCAGCCTTCACGCTTGTAGATGTTGAAACCGGCCAGTTCCAGCGGCGTATAAGGGCGCACCCCCTGGACGTTTTCGAACGTCGACTTCAGGTAGAATTGCGGAATCACCTCGACGATCAGTCCGATGAGGATGACGACGACAATGCCCAGCGATAGGAAGACCGAGTTGGTCTCAAGAATTTTATGACGTGACCAAAGAGACATCGGTGCACTCCTTTAGGCTGGAACGAGAGCCGGATCGGCAGCGGTGGATTCTTCCACCGACGTCACCGTCTTCCAGAGGTTGAAGGCCATGATCACCGAGCCGAACACGAACAGCCCACCGCCAAAGGCGCGGATGATGTTCGGCCAGTGCGCGGCAATGACGATATCGATGATCGAGTATTGCAGGTAGTTGAGCTCGCTGTAGTAGCGGGTCATCAGACCTTCCTGGATGCCAAGCACCCACATCGACGAGATGTAGACGACGATACCGATGGTGGCGGTCCAGAAGTGCCAGTTCACCAGTTTCATCGACCACAAACCCTTGCGGTTCCACAGCCACGGAACCAGGCAGTACATCGCGCCGAAGGAGACGAAGGCGACCCAGCCGAGCGCGCCGGAATGGACATGCCCCACGGTCCAGCTTGTGTAATGGCTGAGGGCGTTGACGGCCTTGATCGACATCATCGGTCCTTCGAAGGTCGACATGCCGTAGAAGGCGATCGACACCACCATCATGCGCAACACTGGATCGGTGCGTAGCTTGTCCCAGGCGCCGGAGAGCGTCATCAAACCGTTGATCATGCCGCCCCACGAGGGCATCCATAAGATGACGGAGAACGTCATCCCGAGGGTCTGCGTCCAATCGGGGAGGGCGGTGTAGTGCAGGTGATGCGGGCCGGCCCAGATGTAGAGGAAGATCAAGGCCCAGAAGTGCACGATCGACAGCTTGTAGCTGTAGATCGGGCGGTTAGCCCGCTTCGGCACGAAATAGTACATGATGCCGAGGAAGCCCGCTGTGAGGAAGAAGCCGACGGCGTTATGACCGTACCACCACTGGATCATCGCATCCCGGACACCCGACCAGAGGATCGAGGATTCCGGAGAGAAGACGCTCAGCGGGATCGTGGCGTTGTTGCCGAGGTGCAGCACGGCGACGGTGATGATGAACGCCAGGAAAAACCAGTTCGCTACATAGATATGCGGTTCACTGCGGCGGATTATCGTGCCGATGAAAACCAGGAAATATGCGACCCAGACAACGGTCAACCACAGGTCGGCATACCATTCCGGCTCGGCATATTCCTTGCCTTGAGTAATGCCGAGCGGATAACCCGTTCCGGCAATGACGATGAAGAAGTTATAGCCCAGAACCACGAACCACGGCGTGAGATAGCCGACGAGGCGGGCGCGGCAGGTGCGCTGTACGGAATAGAACGAGGTGGCAAGCAGCACGTTGCCGCCGAACGCAAAAATCACCGCCGAGGTGTGCAGCGGGCGAAGGCGTCCGAACGATGTCCAGGGAAGGTCGAGGTTCAGGGCCGGGAACGCAAGCTGCAGGGCGACGTAGAGGCCGATGACGAAACCGGCAACTCCCCAGAACATCGCCGCTATGGTCGCGAACTTGACCGGCCCCATGTTGTAGTTGGGTTTGCCGTCGATAGTCAGCGGCGGAAGCTGTGCCGGGCGAAGCTGATATTGACGGAAAATGCCGTAAACCGCCGCGACGCTGCCCGCCGCGAACAGGTACATATGGAACGCATATTCGGGCGTCCATGCGTTTACGGCAATGTAAAGCGTGCCTAACGCCAGCAAGAAAAAGACGAGGGCGGAGCCGACCTCGCCGAGTGTCATTCTTTTATATGAAGCTGCTGCATTTGCCATTGCCTCGAACCTCCTCGGGGACACATAGCGGACGCCGCCCAGGATAGGGCGTCACCGTATGCTCTTAAGCGGTAGCGTATAAGAATGCCCAAAAATCGAGCATTGATATAAGTCAAGCCAAAAACAGCCGGAGTTCTCCGGCCTCAGCCTGTTGCCAGTTGCTCCAAACGGTCCGGGTCTGTCAGGCGAACGCCATCCGGAACGATCAGAATTCTTTTATCCTTGGCCAGCTTCGTGAACGTGCGGCTGACGGTTTCTATTGTCAGGCCAAGGAAATCGGCGATGTCCTGGCGGCTCATCGGTAATGACAGCGTTACCGAGACATGTCCGACACGCCGCATCCGGTCGCGCAGGCTGATGAGAAATGCGGCGATCCGCTCTTCGGCGGACCGGCGTCCGAGCAGTACGATTTGCTCTTGAGCAAGAGTCAGCTCATTGCTGGCGAATTCATGCAATTTCTTGAGGAGACGTGGCTTGTCGTCGATATAGGTGCTGAACCCTTGCCGGGAGAACCGGCAAGCGACGACTGACGTTACAGCGTCGGCGCTCACGCCAAACCGGGCGGGCAGGGAGGAACCGAGAAAATCACCGGGAAGGGCGAAGCCGACGATTTGCCGCCGCCCGTCCGGCAGGAGTTTGTAAAGCCGGACAACGCCTTCAGTGATACTGAACAGACTGATAACCGGTTCATCCTGCGAGAAAAGACCGGCTTTCGGAGGGAACGAGGCGGATTGGCTCATCGCCTCGAGTTCTTCCAGTTCATCCTGGTCCAGAGCCGCGCAGATGCTGATGAACCGGACGGCGCAATGGGTGCAGACGCACTCAGGCCGGCCTTTGTAACAGATCTTGATCGCGGACGAGTCGGACAATTCTGAGATGTGATCTTTGTCTGCCAGCCCCACGTGTCCCCACTTTCCTATAATTTTCTAATGTTTCCGCCCTGTTTCGCCCGGGGGTGAACTACCAGGAGAGGATCCTGGAGGTG
>JAVBRX010000109.1:0-9364 GCA_031547465.1 Microvirga sp.
ATCATGGGGTTCAACACGCTCGCTTGCACCCACGGCATCGACGAAAGCTCGCCGAAGGGCGAAGCGGTGCGGGTCTATCCGCTGCCCTACATGGCGGTGGTGAAGGATCTGGTGCCGGATCTCACCCTGTTCTACGCCCAGCATGCCTCGGTGGAGCCATGGCTGCACACACAGACACAGGAACCGGAAGGGGAATGGAAACAGACCCCTGAAGACCGGCAGATGCTTGACGGGCTTTACGAGTGCATTCTCTGCGCCTGCTGCTCGACTTCGTGTCCGAGCTACTGGTGGATCGGCGAACGCTTCCTCGGCCCGGCGGCGTTGCTACAGGCTTATCGCTGGCTGATCGATTCCCGGGACGAGGCCCGACCTGAGCGTCTGGACCATCTGAACGACACCTTCCGTCTGTTCAAATGCCACACAATCCTCAACTGCTCCAATGCCTGCCCGAAGGGCCTGAATCCGGGCAAGGCCATCGCCGAAATCAAGAAGATGTTGGCGGAGCGGGAACTAGGTCTCGGCTGAGGCTCTTTCCCGGCGCATCCACCCAATGCGCCGATTGAGCGCCCTCCCGCGCTTTACTTTTGAACGCTATCCGGCCCGATTACGCCGGATAGCGTTTTTGATTCCGCAAACTCGCCACATTCCCCCGCCCGCACGGGCCGGTTTGTAAAAAGCCTTTCAGACATCTCCGCTTGCCAGAAGTTGCGGCGCTCCAGAATATTACAGCATCGGGCGATATGTCGGGATCGTCCTATACCGTAGCTCCATTTACAATGCGCCATTTTCGGCACGGCGCTATCGAAGATGAAAATACGATGCGTTTTACCCTCCTCAGGCTTGCATGTACCGCCCTGCTTTTAACTACGGCGTTTCTGATAGTCCGGGTATCGGCGGCAGATCCATCCTGGCACATCATTTCCGACGACACCTATGCCAGCTTCGTCCGTAACTGGAATGACGGCGCGCAACCGGTATTCTGCGCCACGATCCGCTCGAAAGGTGATTGGAAAACCGTTTTCGCGCCAGCCGTCACCATGGGCAACAAGCGCCCCATCATGCCGCCGGATGAATTCTTCACGCAGAATGATCTGTTCGTCGTCGCCAAAGTCGAACCGCCATTCTTCGCCTCAGCTTCGCCATGGCGGGTGAACACGCTTGATACGCGGGACGGAACCGTTATCCTGGATTTCGATTTCGCCCCGGTTTCACAGATGGCAGGCGGCAAATTCAAGCACACCCTGATTGTCAGCGCCCCCAAACCACAAACCCCGCCACACACCGCAATCTTTCGGCAGAGCGGAACCGAGGTTTGCCGGGTAGTGTTTTGAGGGCAGGAAGCCGTCAACTCCCTCCCGGTAGCCTTCGAGTTTGGCCACAGTTCCCGCGCACAACTCGTGGATGTTCGAGCGACCCTCGCCCCGGTTCAGAAGCGCACGCTCCGCCTCAAGCCACAGCCCGGCATAGTTCTCACCGATCTTCGGATCCTTTTAGCGCCCAGGATACTGGAACAGCTGATGCTCCCGGTCACGCTCCTCCTGCGCCTGCGGCGGCTCGCCCCTTCGCCATGGCGCCGCAACCCCCTTCATCTCGCTGAGCGTAAGTTCCTCCCGCTCCGATTCCCCAGGGTGCAGAGGCGGAAGCCTGGCCCGGCTGTAAATCCCCGCTCGTGAGTTCTCCTCAACGCATAAACCCGCACCGTACCGCACGACAGCCTGCGCATCGGACCGCGTATCCAGAGGCGAAAGCGGCCAGCAGAAATACCGGTCGCGCTGCGCAACCTCACCCATCCTTTCATCCGCAATCGACAGGACCGCCTCACGTTCCAAAAAACGGTCGAAATCGACCGCACGAACCTTCGACGCCAGTTCGACCTCAACCCGGAACGGCTCGCTCAGCCGCTCTTCCGCCCAAAACCCGTGGATGACAGATGTCCCATCGTCCCCGTCAACCGAAAACCCGAAACGGTGCGAAAGACGCCGGGACACTGGAATATCCATCGCTTCCTCCCAAAGGAACGAGGGACACATGCGCGACCATTCAGACATACCCTCTGGATAAAGGAAATTAAAAAATACATTATGTCTATAAAGATTAAATATCTAATTAATAGGGATAAATATATTTTGACGGAATGGCATTGATAATAGAGTGAAGATATAAGATATTGTTTCTCTTGATACTTTCGCCTGCACCAAAAATCTGCATTCCCGCCGCGTTCTCGCCTTAACCGCTCTTTAAACGGAAAGGGCGTAGGGTGATGCGCACCTGCGGGGTTGTGGCGACCGGATTGTGCGGAACGCTGAAAAGCCTTGTGCCTAATGGAAAACAGGTAGCCGATGCAGCCTATTTCCGAAGCAGCGGCGTGAGGCGCCGCAGGCCGAACCTAAGGTGGAATAACAGGCAGGGGGGAATGCCGCAAGCGGCATTCCATGAGAGTTGAGGCCGCCTCGAGCGGCAGGCAGGGGGGAAAATGGCGCGGGGCGGCGGCAACGGAAACGGCAGGTCGTCTGACCGCAGACGGCAGGAAAAGCCGTCGCGCAGGCCGCGCCGCAGGCGATCATTCATCGGGCATTTATTCCGAATGGCGCTGACGCTCTGCCTGCTCGGGTTCATCGGCATCGTCGGCATCTTCGTTTATTACGGCTCGCAGCTTCCGCCCATCGACCAGATCGCCGTGCCGAAGCGCCCGCCGAACATCGCCATCCTCGCCGCCGACGGCGCGCTCATCGCCAACCGGGGCGAAACCGGCGGCAGCGCCATCAAAATCGAGGATCTGCCACCCTACCTGCCGAACGCCTTCATCGCCATCGAGGACAGGCGCTTCCGCAGCCATTTCGGCATCGACCCGAAGGGCATCGCCCGGGCGATCTACCGCAACTTCTCCGGCTCCGGCGTCTCCCTCCAGGGCGGCTCGACCTTGACGCAGCAATTGGCCAAGAACCTGTTCCTCACCCAGGAGCGCACGGCATCGCGCAAAATCCAGGAGGCGATCCTCGCCTTCTGGCTGGAGCGCAAATATACCAAGGACCAGATTCTCGAACTTTATCTCAATCGCGTTTATTTCGGCTCCGGTGCTTACGGCATCGAAGCGGCGGCGCAACGCTATTACGCCAAATCCGCCACCGAAGTGACACTCGCCGAAGCCGCTGTGCTGGCCGGGCTGGTGCAATCGCCCTCGCGGCTCGCCCCCAACCGCAACCCACAGGCCGCGCAGGCGCGGGCGGAACTGGTGCTTCAGGCGCTCCAGGAAAACGGCCTCGCCCCAGGGCGGATGATCAAGGAAGCACTCGCCAACCCGGCGAAACCGGTACGCAAACCCGGTGTCGGCTCGGGCAATTACGCCGCCGATTACGTGATGGACGTGATCGACGATTTCATCGGCACCATCGACACGGACATCGTCGTCGCCACCACCATCGACTCCACCATGCAGCGGGCGGCGGAGAACGCTCTCGTCAACGAACTGAACGCCAAGGGCGCACAATATAATGTCAGCCAGGGCGCGCTGGTGTCGATGCGACCCGATGGGGCGATCAAGGCGCTGGTCGGCGGGCGCGATTATGCCGCCAGCCAGTTCAACCGCGCCACCACGGCGCGGCGACAGCCCGGCTCGTCGTTTAAGCCGTTCGTGTATCTCGACGCCGTTGAATACGGCCTGACGCCGGACACGGTACGCGACGACGCACCGATCAACATCAAGGGCTGGCGACCCGAGAATTATTCCCGCACCTATAACGGCCCCACATCGTTGCGCGAAGCGCTGGCGCTCTCCCTCAACACCGTCGCCGTGCGGTTATGCGTCGAGGTCGGTCCGAAAAGCGTGGTGCAGACGGCGCGGCGGCTCGGTATCACCTCGCCGTTGCAACCCAACGCCTCCATCGCGCTCGGCACTTCGGAAGTTACGCCGCTGGAAATGACCGCTGCCTATGCCGCCTTCGCCAATGGCGGGCGGGGCGTAGTACCATACATCATCAACGCCATCGGCACCAACGAGGGTGTCTCGATCTACAGCCGCAAGGGCGTCAGCAGCTTCGGACAGGTGATCGACCCGACATCGCTGGCGATGATGAACGACATGCTGCATGAAACCTTCCGCACCGGCACAGCGCGCAACGGCGACATCCCCGGCTGGGAAGCAGGCGGCAAGACCGGCACCAGCCAGGATTGGCGCGATGCCTGGTTTATCGGTTTCACCGGCTCCCTTGTCACCACCGTCTGGCTCGGCAACGACGACGGTACACCGACCAAACGCGCTTCCGGCGGCAACCTGCCGGTGGAATTGTGGGCCAACTACATGAAAACGGCGCTGAAAGGCGCGAAGCCGGTGGCGCTCCCCGGCCTCGGCTGGTCGACGGAAACACGGACAGCGGCAACGCAACCGCAGGGGCAGCCCGTCGGCGCTCATCCATCCGCCCCGGTCCTCGACCAGAAGGACAGGAACTTCTTCGAGCGCCTGTTCGGGCTGTGACTCCCGGATCGGGGATAATTTTTCTAAAATATTTTTTTTGCCGCAATCACCAAGGATCATGCAACCGCGTGCGTCGAAGCAATGAACCTTGCTCCAGACGCTCAGAGCATTTCGCGCTGAAATGAATTCCGGTTCAGTGGAGCAAAATGCTAAAACGAAGGAAACCGGAGCAGGATGCGTTTTTGTGTAAACGCATCCTGCTCCAGATCAGAGGATTATCATGCCGATAACGCCCGCCCCGGCTTTCACCCGCGCCCGCGCCACCCGCATCATCCTGGGAACGATCATGTACAGCACAGCCCTCGCATCGACTGCCTTGAGCGCCGAACTGGCGCTGAAACGCACCATTCTCGGTGCGGGCGGCGTCGGCTATTTTGAATACGTGGCGGAGGTGAACGGCGACGAAACCATCGCCTGGCGCGCCCGGATCGACCAGGTGGATGACATCCTGAAAAGCATGGTGGTAATGGACGAAGCCGGTCCGGCAGTGGTGACACTGCCCGGCAAGGCATCGTTGCAGACCGCCTTCGCCTCGCTGCCGTTCAATGAAGGTGATGTCGAGCGCCTGCCGTCGCTGATCGCCGCCCTTCAGGGTGCCGAGATCAGCGTCGAGGCGCCGCGCAAGCTCAGCGGACGGATCGTCAACGCCGTCACCGAGACAGTCAAGGACAAGGACGACATGACGGTGAGCGAACGTACCCGCGTATCGCTGATCGCCGATGGCAAGATCGAACAGTTCATTCTCGAACAGGCGGAAGGCCTGACCTTCTCCGATAAGACCCTCGGTGATCAGGTCAATGCCGCGCTCAGCGCCGTGCGTTCCAACCGTGATCGCTCGGGACGCGATATCGCCATCCGCCTCGCCAAAGGCGGCAAACGCATCATCCGTGTCGGCATTGTGACGGAAGCACCTGTATGGAAGGCCGCCTACCGCCTGTCGCTGCCGAAGAAAGGCGAGAGCAAGGGCCGCCTGCAAGGCTGGGTAGTGCTGGAGAACATGACCGGCAACCCCTGGAAGGATGTAACGGTAACACTTTCAGCCGCCTCACCGGTGACATTCCGGCAATCGCTTTATGAGCCTTACTACGTCGCTCGCCCGGAACTCGCCCCGCCGGTGAGCCGCACCGCAATGCCGCGCATGGATCATGGGCAGATGACGCTGGAGCAACAGGCTCCGGTAGCCGCCGCGGTGCCGATGGATGGATTGCGACGCCCCAGGCTGCAAACGGCGAACGGCGCAAAAGTCTTCAAGGAGAGCATGGACGAAGCAACCAGCTATGAAGCTTCCCCGGCACTCGGCTCCCTTGCCAACACGTCCGAAAGCACGGAGAACGTTGCCGGTTCGTCCTTCACCCTGTCCGCGCCGGTGAGCGTCGGCGCGGGCGAGAGCATGACGATGCCATTCACCGACCTGCCGATCGAGGCGGAAAGCATCGCCTGGTTCCAAGCCGGGATTGCTGGGCGCAACGCCTGGCACGCCGTATCGGTGAAGAACGGCGGCGACGTGACCCTGCCTGCCGGATCGGTGACATTATATGAAGACACTAAAGACGGCCCGCTGTTTTCCGGCGAAGCGCAACTGGCGATTCTTCCAGCGGGCGAAAATCGACTTTTAGGCTTCGGCGCCGACCAGAAGGTAACGGTGGGAAAAGAGAGTGAACAGACGGGCCGGCTCGTCGGGATGAAAGCCGTCAAGGGCATCGTGACGATTGAGAAGCAACTTCGCTGGACGACGAAATACCGCATCAAGAATACCTCCGACCAGCCACGCCGCATCGTTCTGGAACATGCCCGTAATTCCGGCTGGCAGTTGCAAGAACCGGCAAAGGATAAGGCGACGCTGGCCGGAGATGCTTATCGAATACAGTTCGATGTTCCCGCCAATGAAACGAAGACTCAGGTAGTAACGTTGGAACGGCCCATACAGCAATCCATCGCTATCGATCAGTTGACGACGGACTGGATCGGCGAGTTTCTATCAGCTCCTGAAATCGATGACGCAACCCGCGCCAAGTTTGCTCCCGTCGCCTCGCTCGTTTCGCACAAGGCCGATCTGGATTCACGAATCGAGAGCATGAACGGACAGAAGCAAAGCATCGTTGAAGATCAGGGCCGCCTGCGCGAAAATCTTCGTGCCGTACCGAACGGCTCCGATCTGGCGCGACTTTACAGCCAGAAACTGCTTGATCAGGAAAAGAACCTCGACAAGCTGGAAACCGAAATTGCCAAAGCGAAATCGGACCTCAATACAGCCAGAAACGCGCTGGCCGAAGCAGTGGCGAAGCTCTGACGATTGTGGGGAAGGCACAAGCCCGGGATGCGCACAGAACGCGCCCCGGGCTTACCCGCGCCTGAAAACCAGATCCGTTCCTTTCGGCCTGACGCGCAGGAGAATAGAAAAGAACAGATACAGATGAAACTTCATCGCACCGGTAAAGCCTGAATAGGGTCTGAAACCAGGTATCGCATCTTTGAGCGCCAGCGTACGCAGAAATGTCTTGCAGCGCCGCACAAGGAACGAACCTTCAAGGCTCCCCTCATGGATCTGCGGATGAACGGCCATCTGCACCCCTTTGACCGCGCCCCCCTGCACCGCTTTCAACTCCTCATCAATACAATATTCGTAGCCTTCAATATCGATCTTGATAAAAACCGGCTGCTCCCCCGCATTCTCCAGCAGGGCGGCGAGACAAATACCGGGAACATTAAGTGTTGGACCGGTCCCGGCGGCAATGATCGACGTTTCGGAACTGCCGAAACATTTCATGGCACGGATTGTAACCGATGGCTCACCCGAAAGCGCCGCATTGATGAGCGTAACTTCACCGGAATTGTGTGCCCGCACGTTCTCCATCGCCTGGATGCAGACGGGATCCGGGTCGACGGCGATAACTCTCCGCGCAATCCGCGCCGCCCAGAACGGCAAGACACCAACCCAACCGCCGATATCGAGATAAACGGTCTCGGAATCGAGAAATTCTTTAAGCGTCGCAAAGGTCTCCGGCTCCCATCGCCCCTGCTCCAGCTTATCGATCATCTTCTGCGAGAGAACAGTCGTGTCGAGAATGACAGTATGACCGTAATACGAAATCGTTTTAAAATGTTGTGATGCGTCTGCCATATTAGCACCGTTTCATGACACGCGGATAAGGCAGCTTTGCCGGCAAATAACAACACTCCGACAAGGCATCAAGTAAGGCTAAACACTTGAAAATATCGAAGGGAGATAAATGGTGCTGCCGGACAGGATTGAACTGTCGACCTCTCCCTTACCAAGGGAGTGCTCTACCACTGAGCTACGGCAGCAGATTCGATGGCGGGCTTAGTGCCACAGCATCACGCCCGGCGCAAGACCGCAATGGCATTAATGCTACGCTTTATTCAGCGGCTTCCGCCTGAGACGACGTGAATTTCAGTCCTAGAGCCTCCCACACCTCAACAAGCGCCTTGACCAGATCCGCAATCTGCGCATCCGAATGCAGGGGCGAGGGTGCGAGACGAAGCCGTTCGGCTCCTTTGGGTACAGTCGGGTAATTGATCGGCTGGATATAGATATTGTGTTTATCGAGCAGCCGATCGCTCGCCGCCTTGCAGGCTTCCGCGTCACAGATCATCACCGGAATCACATGCGTCGGCGTATCGAGCAGCGGCAGGCCGGCCTGGGCAAGCGCCTGCTTGGTCTTTGTCACCTGACGCTGCTGGCCTTCACGCTCCACAGCAGAGGCTTTCAGGTGCCGCACCGAAGCAGTGGCGGCAGCCGCAATCGACGGCGGCAGCGATGTCGTGAAAATGAACCCCGGCGCAAAACTGCGCACGGCATCGGCAATCACGCCATCGGCGGCAATGTATCCGCCCATCACGCCGAATGCCTTGCCAAGCGTGCCCTCGATGACATCGACCCGGTGCATCGCCCCTTCCCGGTCGGCGATACCTCCGCCGCGCGGGCCATACATGCCAACCGCATGCACCTCGTCGAGATAGGTCATCGCGCCATATTTCTCGGCGAGATCACAAATCCCATGGATCGGCGATACGTCGCCATCCATTGAATACACGCTTTCGAATATGATGAGTTTCGGCCTGTCTCCAGCTGCGCGCAGAAGCTCTTCGAGATGAGTGAGATCGTTGTGCCGGAAGATCACCTTGTCGCAGCCCGATTGCCGCACGCCTTCGATCATCGAATTATGGTTCAGGGCATCCGACAGGATCAGGCAGTTCGGAATCAGCCTGGCGATGGTGGAAATGCCGGTCTGGTTGGAAATGTAACCCGAGGTGAACACCAGCGCGGCGTCCTTGCCGTGCAGATCGGCCAGTTCCTTTTCCAGAGTGACAATGGCGTGGCTGTTACCGGAAATATTGCGAGTGCCTCCGGCACCGGTGCCGTAGCGGTCTGTCGCTTCCCGCATCGCCGTCATGACCGCGGGATGCTGCCCCATGCCGAGATAATCGTTCGAACACCACACCACGATTTCACGCGCCCCGGCGGGGGAATGCCATATGGCTTTAGGAAACTCCCCGGCGATACGTTCGACATCCGTAAAAACCCGGTAGCGGCGTTCGGACCGCAAACGGGAAAGGGCAGAGTCGAAGAAAGGTTGATAATCCATGGTCCCGGCCTTGAAGCAAAAAAATCGGGGCGGTACATCACATCAGCGAAAAGCATCAATAACGCCCGATCTCTAATCTACGTTGACGTATATCAAGGTTCTGATGCCTTTAGCAATCCGCAATGCAACTGACGACGCCATGTTGCCGCCGCATTGCTCCCGGATTTTGAATTGATCGTAAGGGCCTTTTATTTCGATATGACAGTACTATGACCGATATCAAGAACGATGCCCGGCAAAATCGTCTGAAATCCGCCTTGCGGGAAAACCTGAGGCGGCGTAAGGC
>JAVBRX010000030.1:0-5437 GCA_031547465.1 Microvirga sp.
AGTCGCGCCATCGTCTTTGGCGGCGATGTTCGAAACCAGAATTAAGCGGTTGGCCAGACGATCCTCTCCTCCATCCTTCTTCGGATGCCGCAGCACGAAACATTTCTTGTTGGCGCGGATCTTCGCACGGATCACCTCAGGCGGAATGCCGAGGAACGTCTTGTCAAACGCTCCCATCAGCGCCACCGGCCATTCGACAAGGCCGGAGACTTCATCGAGCAGCCCTTCGTCCTCGACAAGTTCCAGCCCCTGCGCCAGAGCGAGATCGCGAGCGTCGTGCAGGATGATGTCCTTGCGGCGCTCTGGATCGAGCACAACCTTAGCCTTTTCGAGGGAAGCGGCATAATCGGCGAAACGGCGTACCTTGAAGGCATCCGGCGCAAGGAAGCGGTGCCCCTTGGTGACGTTGCTGGCAGCAAGTCCGTCGATTTCGAAGGCGATCACCTCCGGTTCTTCAGTTTCCGGGCCGAAAGTGCATAGCACCGATTGCAGCGGGCGGACCCAGCGCAGACTGCCCGGCTCGGCGGAAGCCTTGCCCCAGCGCATGGATTTTGGCCACGGGAATGCCTTGACTATCCCCGGCAGGATTTCGGCCAGCACATCCTGCGTCGAGCGCCCGGCTTTCTCCACCACCGCTACGTAAAACTCGCCCTTCTTCGGGTCGCTTTCGATCTTCGCCTGATCGAGCGAGGTCAGCCCGGCGCTTTTCAGAAAGCCCTGGATCGCCCCATCCGGCGCACCGACGCGCGGGCCCTTGCGCTCCTCGCGCGTGTCCTGCCCTTTGACCGGCAGACCGGTGACGGCGAGCGCCAGACGGCGCGGCGTCGAGAACGCCTTAGCGCCTTCATACAAGAAGCCACGCTCGACCAGCGCATTGGTGACGAGGGATTTCAGATCCTCCGCCGCGCGGCGTTGCATCCGGGCCGGGATTTCTTCGGAGAAGAGTTCGAGCAACAGGTCTGGCATCGGGATAACTCAAAAAACGGGCCAATTTGAAAAGACTTGATCAGGTGGAAAACAGTCAGCGTGCGCCGCCGCCTTCGGTTTTCAGCCAGGCTGCACCGCAGGCCTTGGCGAGTTCCCTCACCCTGAGGATATAGCTTTGCCGCTCCGTCACCGAAATAACGCCGCGGGCATCGAGCAGATTGAACAGGTGGCTCGCCTTCAGGCATTGATCGTAAGCGGGCAATACCATCAGGTGGCGCTCCCCGGCATCACCCGCCTTGAGATAGGCCTGACAGGCATTCTCCGCATCCCGGAAGTGCCGGAACAACATCTCGACATCCGAATGCTCGAAATTGTGCCGCGAGTATGCCTGTTCGGCTTGCAGAAACACATCGCCGTAGGTGATCTTCCGCTCGTCCTCGAACCCGTTGAAGTTGAGATCGTAGGCGGATTCGACACCTTGCAGGTACATAGCGAGGCGTTCCAGCCCGTAGGTCAGTTCGCCGGAAACGGGGGAACACTCGAAGCCCGCGACCTGCTGAAAGTAAGTGAACTGGCTCACTTCCATACCGTCGCACCAGCATTCCCAGCCCAATCCCCATGCGCCGAGGGTCGGGCTTTCCCAATCGTCCTCGACAAAACGGATATCGTGCAGCAGCGGATCGATGCCGATGGCGGCGAGCGATTGCAGGTAAAGCTCCTGCAAATTATTCGGATTCGGCTTCAGGATCACCTGAAACTGGTAATAATGCTGCATCCGGTTCGGGTTTTCGCCATAGCGCCCATCCTTCGGGCGGCGCGATGGCTGCACGTAAGCGGCACGCCACAGCTTCGGACCAAGCGAACGCAACGTAGTCGCCGGATGGAACGTCCCCGCGCCGACTTCCATGTCGTAAGGTTGGAGAATGACGCAACCCTGTTCGGCCCAGAAGCGTTGCAGGGTCAGAAGTAACCCCTGGAACGAGCGGGTCGGGTCCATAGGGCTATTGGCGGCGGCATCGGTTCGCGCGCGAACGATCGGCGAATTTGACATGATAATTCCTGAAACGGAAAACGGCTTGCGGCAATTCCTGACGGAGGCCGCCCGCCAAGTCAAGCGCCTGAATCAAAGGCGGTAAACAGCTTTGCTCTGAGAAAACGCCTGTTCAGATCAGACTTTGCAGCCCGACACGAGCGCCAGCAGCATCTGCTTTGGACAGAGCGTCATGCGCCGCCGCCTCGAGAGCCGCAAACGAGAACTTCCGCATCGCCTGCCGGATTCCGCCGAGCGATGCCGCGCCCATGCTCAGCCGCGTGACACCAAGGCCGACGAGCAATGCCGCCGTCATCGGATCGGCTGCCGCCTCGCCGCACACCGAAACCGGACGCCCGGCTGTTTTCCCAGCCTCGACGACCTCCTGAACCATGCGCAGAACCGCCGGATGGGCGGCATCGGCATAGCGCCCGAGATGCGGATGGCCGCGCTCAGCCGCCAGAACGTATTGCGTCAGATCGTTGGTGCCGATGCTGAAAAAGTCAGTCTGAGCCGCAAGACGCTCCGCCAGCAACGCTGCCGCCGGAACCTCAATCATGGTACCGAGGGGAACCGGCCAGAGATGCGGAACCTTCGCTTTCACCAGAGCCTGATGCGCCCGGTCCAGCACGACGCGGGTCTGCTCGATTTCGGGAGCCTCGGCGATCATCGGGATCATGATGCGCACGTCATGCCCCTGCCCGGCGCGTAAAATCGCCCGGAACTGTGTCTCGAACAATTCGGAACGCTCCAGGCACAGGCGAACGCCACGCACACCGAGATACGGATTGGCCTCCGACTCCATGGCGAGATACGGCAACTGTTTGTCGCCACCCGCATCAAGCGTCCGCACGACGATAGGGTATCCGACGAAAATATCGAAGATGCCACGCAATGTCTCGACCTGCTCATCCTCGCCCGGAGCCTCGGACCGGTCGAGAAACAGCATCTCAGTACGCAGCAGACCGATGCCTACCGCGCCCGCCTGCCGCGCCGCCCTGGCATCGGCTATGCCGGCGACATTAGCCCATAACTCGATTTCTCGCCCGTCCCGGGTTGCGACCTTGCCGCTAGCATCCTGCGCCGCCGCCTTACGCGCCGCCCGCCATGCCGCGCGACGCTGTTCGACCCGCTCCTGCGTTGCCGCATCCGGATCGACCCAGACCTCGCCGGTCGCGCCATCGAGACCGGCCATCCTCGCGCCCTCTACCGGAACGAGGGAAGCGGCTCCGGCAACCGAGGGAATGCCTGCTGCGCGCAACAGGATTGCGGCATGGGAGGTAGGCCCGCCGCGCCGGTCGATGACGCCGAGGAACTGCGCCGGATCGAGTTGGGCCGCTTCGGACGGAGCGAGATCGTCGGCGATCAGGATGCAAGGCGCCCCTTTCGGCAATTGCGCCTGCTCCGAACCGAGCAGAAAGCGCAGTACCGTGCGACCGGCATCATGCACATCCGCTTCCCGCGCCTTGAGATACGGATCGTCGAGTTGAGCATAAACCTCGGCGGCCTCGGTCACGGCGCGCTGCCAGGCGGCAGCGGCGTTGCAATGGTCGGAGGCGATCAGCATTTCGGCCCTCTGCACCAGGGCCGGGTCGCGCAGCAGTGCGATCTGCACAACGAAAATATCGCTGCCCGTCCGCCCGGCGGAGGAAGCGCCGATGCTTTTACGCGCCCCTGACAGGGCGCGCTTGAGGCGGGCGATTTCCGCCGCCGTATCTTCCGTCTTCCAGGTCGGAACCTGTGGAATCGTACGCTCGAAATAAACTGCCGGCCCGAACGCCACCCCCGGAGCCACCGGCACGGCGCGCGAAGACGTTTGCGCCACACCCGACCCAGGAGCGACAGCGGGAGCAGATATTTCGTCCGCACCGGTCAATCCGCCGATCAGTTGCAACATCGCCTTGACCGCGTCATTCGCCTGTGGCCCACGTGCCGAGACCTGCAACCGATCATTGCCCCGGCTGCCGAGCGTCGACAGCGCCACGAGGCTGCTGGCCTGAACCGGCCCCGCGCCACGGGTGATGTCGGAAATAAAAATTTCGGCATCAAACGTCCCCGCCAAAGCGACAAGCCGCGCCGCCGGACGGGCATGAAGGCCGTTCGGATCAGGAATCGTCGCCTCGCCGGAAGCATCATAAGGCTGGTCGCCCGAAGCCTGCAGCACCGCTGTTCCATCAGTGTCCTCGCCGAGATGCGCTGCTTTCGGCATGAGAGCATTGGCTGCTTCGCGGATGATTGTTTCGGCATTAGCCCCGGCGGAGGCGCTCGCCGCCGCAGCAACCGCGCCTTCGACGAAGGCGCAGCCGGTGAGGCGCACATTGACGCGCACTTCCGGCGGTATCAATTCCAATGCCAGATCAGCACTGAGCAGCGCACTCCCGAGATCCATCAACACCACCACCCCGGCAGGGCGATCGACGCTCTCTATCGCCTGGGCAATCGCCACCGCATCGGTGCCGAGGGTTTCGCCGTTATCTCCGGCCCCAGCGGCGCAGACAATATCAACAGCATCGCCGGTCATCTGCCGCGCCAGCGCGGCCACCGCCTCCGCCAGCGGGCGGCTATGCGACACCAGCACCAGGGCGGAGGTTCCCTGAGCGGGGCGGTTCGGCACAGTCGGAGTGGCGGAGGCGGTCTGCGTCATGATTTCACCGTATCGGCAAAGGCTTGCAGGATCAGCCAGGTCGAAGTCGCACCCGGATCCTGATGTCCGGCGCTCCGTTCGCCGAGATAGCTCGCCCGCCCCTTGCGGGCGACGAGGGGAATGGTTGCCTCCATGCCCTTCTTCGCGGCATCGGCGCTCAGTTGCGCCGCCTGTGGCAGCGGCATTCCCGCCGCCTTGCGCAGGGCCTCGATGGCTGGGGTCAGGGCATCCACCATGGTCTTGTCGTTCAGTTCGGCCTTGCCGCGCTGCACGATCCCGGCCAGCCCGGCTTCCAGGCAATCAGCCCATCCGGCGAGATCGAGGCTTTGCTTCCCCGCTGCCTTGCCAGCCGCCTGCATGAATAGGGTGCCGTACAGCGGACCGGATGCGCCGCCGACGGTGGAAATCAGCGTCATGCCAACGCTTTTGAACAGGGCAGCGATATCCGCGGCAGTACCGGGAATCTTGGCCTTCACGGCGGTGAAGCCGCGCGACATGTTCTCGCCATGGTCACTATCGCCAATGGTGGCATCGAGTTCGGTCAGATTTTTCTTCTCCCGCTCCAGCACGTCGGCAACACGCTGCAACCAGACGACGGTGCCGGTGAGATCGAGTTCAGTCATTTGTTTTGCTCCTCGGGACGCGGGAGAGCGTCCGGACGGGATCGCCCCCCATCCCGCTCCTCTTGATGATTCAAACCGCCTTTTTGCGGAACATGCCGATGGTCTTCTGTATTTGGGATTACCCCTGTTGCGGCGGGCGGGAGGGTGCGAGCAAGGCCAAAACGCGGTGAGGAATAAATGAAGAAAGGATCACAACAACAACACCCCCACCAC
>JAVBRX010000098.1:0-3410 GCA_031547465.1 Microvirga sp.
AATGGACGACCGGGGGCGTTATCGACCCGGGCTGAACACCGAAATATCCCCTCACATACCCAACCAATCGTTCAAGATTATCGCCAAGCTGCAGATACCTGCCATTCGGCGACGGATTGCCGCTCCGGCACACGATAAACCATCAAGCCGCTCATGATAGCGGATTGCAGTCAAACGCAACGTTAACATGCTTGCCGGGCCGGGCAACCCCGCTCGTGCATCCGGCGACATAAGCATCAACATCTCCTTTATCCTCATCTCCACAGGTTTGCGATCCATAGCCGTTTATTTATGCTATGGCGGATACAGTCCCGGAATCGGCGGCCCATCAAGGTTCATCATGCCTGAAAAACGAAACAAGTCCGTGCCTCCGCGCATTCGCACCCTGTTCAACGAAGAAACGATCGCCGCCCGCAACGAGGAACTGGCGCGGGAGATCGTCGCTGCGGCTCCGCAACGCCTTCTGGTCGTCGCCGTCCTAAAGGGCAGTTTTATGTTCGCGGCGGATCTCATCCGTTCGCTGCATCGTTCCGGCCTTGCGCCGCAGGTGGAGTTCATTCATCTGTCGAGCTACCTTGAAGGCACGGCTTCGACCGGACAGGTGACGATTCTGCGCGATGTCGAAAGCGATATCCGCGACCGCGACGTGCTTCTGGTCGACGATATTCTTGAATCTGGCCGCACCCTGGCCTTCGCCAAGGATCTTCTGGCGGCGCGTGGCGCGCGCAAGGTGCTGACGGCGGTGCTTTTGGAAAAGCCGCACAAGCGGGCCGTATCGATCCAGGCCGATTTTGTCGGTTTCCAGTGTCCGGACCTGTTCGTCGTCGGTTATGGCATGGATGTCGCCCATTCCTACCGGCAATTGCCCTTCGTCGGCATCGTCGATTATCTCGATACCGAACCGGAATTGTTCGATCGTCCGTAACGGCTGGGGAGCCTCATGGCCGATATTCTACTCGTCGATGACGAAGAATCACTTCGCAATCTGCTGAAACGCGGGCTGGAACTCGATGGCCACCGGGTGGAGGCCGCCTCTGACGGCGGCGAGGGGCTCGCGCATCTGCGCGAGCGGCAGGGCGCTTTCGATCTCATCGTCTCCGACATCCGCATGCCCGGCACGGACGGTATCGCTCTGGCGCATAGCGCCAAGCGCGAATATCCCGTCATCCCGATCCTGCTCATGACCGGCTATGCCGAGCAGCGCGAACGGGCACAGGAACTGGAATCGATCGTTGAGGACGTTCTGGCCAAACCGTTTTCCATCGGCGAACTGCGTGCCGCCGTCCAGCGTATCCTCGCCCTGTAACGAACGGGATGAATCAGGGGCCGATCTTGCGCGCCAGCGCCTCGGCCCCAAGAACAGCATCGCACCAGGCCGTCTCGAAATCCGAATCGTCGCCATAATACGGGTCGGCGACATCGCGTCCGGCGCGGCCAGGGACATGATCCATCAGCAGGCTCATCCGCGCCGTTGCGTTCTTCGGGCGCATCGCCCGCAGATCGGCAAGGTTCTGCCGGTCGAGGGCGACGATGTGATCGAAGCGGAGAAAATCATCGCTCCCGACCTGACGGGCGCGATAACTGGCAATATCGATCCCGTGCCGCAACGCCGTCGCCTGCGCCCGCCTGTCTGGCGGCGCGCCGATATGCCAGTGGCCGGTTCCGGCGGAATCGACCGTGACATCGAGGTCCAGTCGCTCCGCTGCCATCCGGAACGCCGCCTCGGCCAGAGGCGAGCGACAGATATTGCCGAGACAGACAAAAAGAATGGCGGATTTCTTCAGCATGGCTCTTCACTTTGCTCCTCATGCAAACCGGAGTTTGCAACCGTATTCGGCAACCGATGGCGAAAGCTTCATTCAGCGGGCTTTTACGGCGCAGGCGTTCCCGGGCAGGATGAAATCCTTACTTCGCCGAGAAGCTTTTTCGGTTGCGCCGTGTTGTAATATTCATAGGCATAGGTTGCGCCGTCTTTGACGAGACTGGTCATTTTTTCGTCGGTGCAGATCACGGATGCCAGTTTCTCGCCAATGACGCCGAAATCGATTCGGGTGGACTCATCATTAATTTCATAAATATAACTCAACGTGCCATTCTCGGCTTTGGCATCAATGAGCGATGTGATCGTATCCATCTTCTGCGGCAGCCGCGCCTTTAATTCCTCCATGCCGAATTGAAGCTTTTCATCGAGCTGCGCCGCCGCATCCGGTTTCTTCCCGGCGAAGGCGAAATAACCCGCAATTCCCGCAACCAGCAGCCCGGCGACGATTGCAATGGCGATACCGATACCGACCGGAAAACGCCCTGATTTTTCTTTAACCCTCACGGTTTCCCTCATCCCTTGACCATCGCGCGATACCTACAGCAAGCATCGCCGGATACAACCGGGAAATACTGAACTTTTCATTCATGGCGCGATGGGGAGGGGCAAGATCAATTCCTCATGCTTCCCCGGGTCTTCCTCGGGCACTTTCGCATCGCGGCGCAGGAATGCACAAAAAATGCGCAAAAAATCATGAAATAATTCATTCCATCATGCATTTTGCCATTTACTTGAACAAGAATATATTATAATATTAAACCATCATGCTAAAAAAAGTAATTCTTGATAGTCTGTTTTGCGCTCTTGTTGGTCCGTTTATCGGATTATTAGCTTTTATATTAATTTTTGCTTCCATTGGGGATGAATTAGTCACTAAAATGAAACTTTATGAGTTTCCGCTTGCGTTAATAAGTAGTTATATGCTTGGATTTATTCCAGCCTTCTTTGGCGGATTATTATTTTCAGTGTTGACACAAAGGCGTCTTGCAGCCCTGACGCGGACAAAATACGCGATTACCGGTGCAATCTGCGGCGGTCTCTCGCTGCTGGTGTTTAGTATTGGCTTCCTGTTCTATATCTATCTTACGGACAGATATGGCAAATTCTTCGTGTTCGAAGAACTATGGAACAATGCGCTGGCTTTTGTCCCGTTTCTGGGTGTTGCCATCATTTCCGGACTGTGTACCGCCTGGATCCTGTGGGGTCGGCAAAAGCGGGGTCCGAGTGCGAGAAGCATCACCGATATCTATTTGTGAAACGTTTTACGCCGCCGATGGCGGGAAAGGCTCAAAACTCACTGCCGCTTCAACAAAAACACGCCTTCTTCGCCAAACAGGTTCCACGCCCACCAGGGTAGCGACAATTGCATCGGCCTGCCACTGGAATTGAGGGCGACGGCGCGCTCTATCTTCGCACCGCTCTCCCCGCACAGAGCGACGAAATCCCGGATCGTGCAGAAATGGATGTTCGGCGTGTCGTGCCAGGAATAGGGAATGCTCTCGTTTACCGGCATCCGCCCGCGAACCATGAGATCGAAGCGCACGCGCCAATGGCCGAAATTCGGGAACGAGACGATGGCGCGGCGACC
>JAVBRX010000188.1:0-28656 GCA_031547465.1 Microvirga sp.
GCCTGTCGCCGGGGACGCAATACAAGCGCTGTGCCGAAAACAACGAGGTGTCCGATTGGGAGCGGGGATCGGACCAAGACAAACGGCAGCTATCCACAAGTGGGTGGCTTGCGTTGTGGCGTGAGGGGCGTATCTGATCCGGCACGGGAGAGTTACGTTGCGAGTCTTGTCGGAAGTCGGTTTCGTTCATCTGCATGTCCATTCCTCCTATTCACTGCTGGAGGGGGCGCTTACTATTGCCAAACTCAGTAAGCTGGCTGAGGCTGACCGCCAGCCGGCGCTGGCGCTCACCGATACCAACAATCTGTTTGGTGCTCTGGAATTTTCGGAAAAGCTCGCTGGAATGGGGATCCAGCCCATTGCTGGCTTGCAATTATCGGTTGAGTTTGAAGCGGTAGATCCGACCGCCCGCATTCAACAAGTTGTTGCGCCGCATATGGTGCTGCTGGCGCAGAGCGAGGAAGGCTATGGCAACCTCATGCGCCTCGTCAGCCATGCCTATTTCGATGTGGCTCTGGGCGATGCGCCGCGGATCACCGCCTCTTATCTGCGCCGATGCAATGCCGGGCTGATTGCCCTGACCGGAGGCTTCGGTGGCCCGCTCGATACCGCCTTGCGGGAAGGCGGGCGGCGGGAACTGGCACAGACACGGCTCGATCTCATGAAGGATGCGTTTGGGGATCGTCTCTATGTCGAGATCCAGCGCCATCGACTCGATACGGAGCGCGCCGTCGAGAACGGCCTGATCGACCTTGCCGACGACAACGGCTTGCCGATTGTCGCCACTAATGAACCGTTTTTCGCCGTGCGCGAGGATTACGAGGCGCATGATGCGCTGCTCGCCATTGCCGATGGGCGGGTTGTAAGCGATGAAAATCGCCGTCGGCTGTCGCCGGAGCATGGCTTCAAGACTCGCGAGGAGATGGGCACGCTGTTTGCCGATCTGCCGGATGCCTTGCGCAACAGCGTTGAGATCGCCATGCGTTGCGCCTATCGCGTGTCGACGCGCAAACCGATCCTGCCGTCTTTTGGTACAGGCGGCGAGGCGGCTTTCGATGAAGGCGAGGAATTGCGGCGGCAGGCGGAGGAGGGACTGGAGAAACGCCTCACCGCGCATGGACCAGCGCCGGGACTGACGGAGCAGGATTACCGCGAGAGGCTGGCCTTCGAGGTGTCGGTGATCCGGCGGATGAAATATCCGGGGTATTTCCTGATCGTCGCTGATTTCATCAAATGGGCCAAGGATCACGACATTCCCGTCGGTCCGGGGCGTGGCTCCGGGGCAGGGTCGCTGGTCGCCTACAGTCTCACGATCACTGATCTCGATCCGTTGCGCTTCTCGTTGCTGTTCGAGCGCTTCCTTAATCCCGAGCGCGTATCGATGCCGGACTTTGACATCGATTTCTGCGTCGAAGGGCGCGAAAGGGTGATCGAATACGTACAGAAGCGCTACGGTGAAACGCAGGTAGCGCAGATCATCACTTTCGGCACCCTGCTGGCGCGCGGCGTGATGCGCGATGTCGGACGTGTGCTGGAAATGTCCTACGGCCATGTCGACAAGCTGACCAAACTTGTACCGCAGAACCCGGCCAATCCGGTGACGCTGAAACAGGCGGTTGAGGATGAGCCGCGCTTGCAGGCAGCAGTGGCCGATGAGCCGGTGGTGGCGCGTATGATCGTTATCGCCCAGAAACTTGAAGGCTTGCACCGCCATGCGTCCACCCATGCGGCAGGCATTGTCATCGGCGACCGCCCGCTGGAAGAGTTGGTGCCGCTCTACCGCGACCCGAAAACCGGGATGCGCGTCACCCAATTCAACATGAAATGGGTCGAACAGGCGGGACTGGTGAAGTTCGACTTCCTCGGCCTCAAGACGTTGACGGTGCTGAACAAGGCCGTAGTGCTCCTGAAGCAGCGCGGCGTCGAGGTCGACCTTTCCGCCCTGCCGCTCGATGACAGGGCCACTTATGAGATGCTGCGCCGGGGCGAGACGGTCGGCGTGTTCCAGGTTGAAAGCGCGGGCATGCGCAAGGCGCTGGTCGAAATGGAAGCCGACCGGTTCGAGGATCTCATCGCCCTTGTGGCGCTCTACCGTCCCGGACCGATGGCCAATATCCCGGTCTATTGCGCCCGCAAGCTTGGTAAGGAGGATAATCGCAAGAATACCTGGTATCCGGACCCGAAACTTGAAACCGTTCTTGAGGAAACCTTCGGCATCATCGTTTATCAGGAACAGGTGATGCAGGTGGCGCAGGTTCTGGCGGGCTATTCGCTCGGCGATGCCGACCTTCTGCGCCGCGCCATGGGCAAGAAGATCAAATCCGAAATGGACGCTCAGCGCGACCGGTTCGTGAGCGGTGCAGTCGAACGCAGTCTGACGAAACCGAAGGCGAACGAGATTTTCGATCTTCTCGCCAAGTTCGCCGATTACGGCTTCAACAAGAGCCATGCGGCAGCCTATGCGCTGGTCGCCTATCAGACCGCTTATCTGAAGGCGAATTACCCGGTCGAGTTTCTGGCAGCCTCCATGACCATGGATCTCGACAATACCGACAAGCTGGCCGAATTCCGTCGTGAGGCGCAGCGCCTCGGCATTTCCGTCGAGCCGCCGTCGATCAACCGTTCCGGCGCTTCCTTCGAAGTGCATGACGGCGCGATTCGCTATGCGCTTGCCGCCATCAAGGGCGTGGGGCGGAATGCTGTTGAATCTCTGGTTGAGCAAAGGGGGGGCAAGCCTTTTGAATCCCTTGAGGATTTTGCCGCGCGTATCAACCCGCGCACATTCAACAAACGGGTGCTGGAAAACCTGATCGCTGCCGGGGCGCTGGATGGGATTGAACTGGACCGCGCCCGTGCCATGGCGGCGATCGATGTCATCATGGCTGAGGCGCAGCGCAATACCGAAGCTGTGGCCAGCGGTATCATCGATATGTTCGGCAGCGCCTCCGAACAGGCGAAGCTGCGCATTCCTCTTCACCAGCCCTGGACAGGCATGGAGCGCCTGCAACGGGAATACGATGCTGTCGGCTTCTTCCTCTCTGGCCATCCGCTTGATGAATACGGCGAATTGCTGCGCAAACTGCGTGTACAGAGTTGGGCGGATTTCAGCCGCGCCGTCAAATCGTCCGGCGCGACGGTAGGACGTGTCGCCGCTACGGTGCTGGACCGCTCCGAGCGTCGCACCAAGAGTGGCGGCAAGATGGGGGTTGTCAACCTCTCAGACCAGTCGGGGCACTTCGAGGCCATTGTCTTTTCCGAAGGCTTGCAACGCTACCGCGACACCCTTGAGCCGGGCCGTCCTGTGGTATTGATGTTGCAGGCCGGGGTCGAGGGCGAGGACGTGCGCGCCCGAATTCAGGAAGTGACCCCCCTTGATGAGGCCGCTTCCAGGCTGAACAAGGGAATGCAGATTTTTCTGCGCGATGAAACCGCGCTTGCCAGCCTGGCGGAGCGTCTGCGTGAACGCGGTGAGGGCGAGGTGTCGCTGGTGCTGATCCTTGATGAGGGTGAGCGCGAAGTCGAAATCAAGCTCTCCGGTCGCTACAAAACCTCGCCGCAAATCGCCGGCGCGCTCCGCGTCGTGCCGGGGGTGGTGCATGTGGAACTGATGTAGGCTGGTTCTGACTTGCTCTTTTCGTTATCCGCCCGAGAATAGCTCCCTATGTCGTAATTCCAGTTGCTGCTGGTACATCCGCAGGGCGTAATCCTCAGAAATCGCGCCGAGAATGCGCCGTGTGTCAGGAGCATCGACGACAGCCAGCATTTCCGTTTCCAGTGCCTCGAATAACGGCAGCACCGTGTCCAGGGTTGCCGTGTACAGGACATAAGCAGTCGAAGCGGTTAGAAGCGGGCGGATGCTTGAGGGACATTCTGCGGGGTTGAGCGAGGCCGCGCCGTGGGCCGTGGCGATGTCGATGAAGCCTTGAAAGGCTCCCTGGCTGTCGATGGCGGCAATGATTTTCGCCGAAGCGAGAGGGTGCAACTTAATGAACTCTGCCAATGGCATGTCGGCATTGGCGAGTGGAATGCCTTTGCGCATCAACTGGCGGGCTTTGGTCTCCCTTGCCCAGCCGATGTCCTGCCCGCCCAGAACCTCTTCGCCGCGCAGATGAAAGCGCCAGGTGGCGAAGGAAAAGCCGAAGATGCGATGCACTGTCAGCATGGCGGCGACGATGCCGAGGAGCGCCGGGACGATCATGTCCAGTTGCCGGGCGATGTCGATGGCAAGGAAGGCCATCGTAGCGGGGGCGCCGATTACGGCGGCAGCGAAACTAGCCATGCCGACAATAGAGAGGGGGCCGAGTTCGTTGGGCGCGAGTAGCCCAAAGGCAACGCCTGTTTGCGCGAACGCCGCCCCGGTGAGCGCGCCGAGAAACAGGGATGCCGAGAACAGGCCACCGCGAAAACCGCTGCCGATGGAGATTGCCGAAGCGGCAATCTTTGCCGCGAGAATTGTCAGCAGCGTTGCCACAGCCCAGGGAGAGGCGAATACGGTTTCCATGCCACCATGACCCGAGCCGAGCACCTGCGGGCCGAGCATCGCCAGAAGAGCGACGATGAGGCCGCCGAAGACCGGGCGCAGCCAGATGGGCAGGCGGCTGACGCGGAATGCCTGTTCCGTGGCGGTGACGCCACGCATCAGCACCACGCCGAGCAAGGCCGACAGGATGCCCAGCAGAATGATGGGCACGGGGTTGAGCGCGTAATCGGCGGGCAGGGGCGGAACAGACAATTCATATCCGTGGCCGGTAAGGGCGTGCGCCGCCGCCGCGCCGCAGATTGCAGCCAAAGTGACCGGCGCAAGTGTCGCCACGGTATAGGCGCCCAGAATCATCTCGAATCCGTAAGCCGCTCCGGCGAAGGCGGAGTTGAACGCCCCGGCGATGGCGCCTGCCGCGCCGCAGGCGACAAGAATGCGCACATCGTTGCGTCGTCGCCCGAGCCATAAACCCACTTTCGAGCCGAACGCGCCGCCGCCCTGCGTATAGCCACCCTCCAGCCCGACCGACGCCCCGGCCCCTGCCGAAATCAGACACTGGCTGACGACGAAAAAGCTGTCCCGGAACGACATCCTGCCGCCATGCAGGGCGCTCGCCTCGATCGGGTCGACGATCTCGCTCCCTGCCTTCCATCGCTTCCAGAGCAGGGTTGTCAAACCGACGATCAGCCCGCCGCCAACGATGATGGCGATAGTCCGTTGCTGGTCGAGGAAAGGGGCGGCGCTGAGGCGCATATGCAGTGGCAGTCCGAGCAGCTTCTCATGCAAGCCTTGCGTGATTGCCGCCATCAATGACGCCAATGCGCCGCCCAATGCCCCGACACTGGCGGCGGCGGCGATCAGCAGCAGGCGGCTTTCCCGCAACAGACGGCGGAGAAAACGCCTGTATCCGGTACTGACACGGTTCATGATCAGAGACGTCTTGAGAGTTGACTATGGACACTTCACTCACGGCTCATCATTGATGAGCATGGTCGTTGCCTCCGAAACGTCAAGGCATTTTTGCAATCTTGTATGTTCGCACTGTCCGACCTCGCTCGTGAGGAAGGACGAGACGACGAAAGCGCCGGGGGGAACCCAGCGCTTTCGTCGTAAGCATATCCTGACAATTCTCAGCGCTATACGGCTGTGGAATCCGCCTGAATGGCCGTAAGTGCGATGGTGTAGACGATATCTTCTACCAGGGCACCGCGCGATAGGTCGTTGACCGGCATCCGCAGGCCCTGGAGCATCGGGCCGACGGACACCACGTTGGCGGAGCGCTGAACGGCTTTGTAGGTGGTGTTGCCCGTGTTCAGGTCCGGGAAGATGAATACGTTGGCATGTCCGGCAACCAGGCTCTTCGGCGCTTTCTGCTTGCCAACGCTCTGCACGCTGGCGGCATCGTACTGCATCGGCCCGTCAATGAGGATATCCGGACGTTTCTGGCGCACGAGCATCGTTGCAGCACGGACCTTGTCGACATCGGCGCCTACGCCGGATTCGCCGGTAGCGTAGGAGATCATTGCCACCTGCGGGTCAATGCCAAATGCTTTGGCTGAATCCGCTGACTGGATGGCGATATCCGCCAATTGTTCGGAGGTCGGGTCCGGATTGACGGCGCAGTCGCCGTAGACCAGTACCTGATCTGGCATCAACATGAAGAAGATGCTTGATACGATGCTTGTGCCGGGAGCTGTCTTGACGATCTGCAATGCCGGGCGGATCGTGTTCGCGGTGGTGTGAATCGCGCCGGAGACAAGCCCGTCGACTTCGCCGATCGCCAGCATCATCGTGCCGAGGACGACGTTATCCTCCAGTTCTTTCTCTGCTTGGGGCGGGGTCATACCCTTGTTCTTCCGGAGTTCGACCATGGGGGCGATGTAGTTTGCTCGCACCGAATCCGGCTCGATGATCTCGACATCGGGAGGCAGGGTGATCCCTTGGGCGTTGGCGACTTCGAGGATACGTTCACGATCGCCGATCAGCACGCAGCGGGCAATGCGCTTTTCGTGGCATATGGCGACGGCCTGAAGCGTGCGTGGTTCGTCGCCCTCGGGCAAAACGATGCGCTTGTTCGCCTTGCGGGCGTTCTCCACCAGTCGGTGCCGGAAGGCGGGTGGCGGCATCCGTAGTTCGGACGGTTCGCCGATTCGCCGCAGGAGACGGTCAGTCTTGATGTATTCCGAGGTAAAATTGAGCAGTTCCTCAGCGCGTTCGATATCGTCCTCACCCAGGTGAGCCCGATATGTGCTGATGAGCGAACTGGTTTCGAACGTGTCGCGCTCGCAGGATAGAATGGGCAAGCCGGCAAGCCGGGCCGATTGCATCAACGGCTCGATCTTCGGTGAGATCGCCCCGCCGCAGGTTGTCAGCAGCCCGGCAATCGGCACGCCACGCAATACTGACAGGGCTGTTGCCAGCATGATATCGGAGCGGTCGTAGGGGGTGACGACGAGTGCACCGGGCCGCAGCCGGTAAACCATGTTCTCCATGGCGCGGGCACCGACGACGATTTCATGTACGCGGCTGCGGGTGATGTTGCCCGCATGCTCGATTTTCAGATTGAGCGTCGAGGCGATATCGATCAGGCGGGGAGTGTTCAGCCGCTCCTCGTAAGGCGTGGCGGCGAGAAGCGGTATCGAGCAGGCGCGGGTAAAGTCACGGACGAATTCCGTGCCTTCCGAACCAGACGGTAGAATATTGAGCATCAGCCCGAGTATTTCGGTGATGCCGTCCTCGTTGAATTGCTGCCGGATCAGTTCGACGTTCTCGACCAGATCGTTGTAGCTGCGTTTGCCGACATTGGCGACGAAAATCAGTTCCGCCGCCATACCGCGAGCCATCTCGGCATTGAGCATCCGGGCGTCAAACTGACGGTCGTTGTCGGGTAAAAGCCCTTCAACGATCATTGCAGCGTGAGAGGCGCGCATGGGTTCGACGATATTGACGACCTCTTCCATCAGTTGCGGTAGCCGTCCGCCACGCAGAAGCTTTTCCACTCGATCCAGCGGGATGGAATCCGGTGCGTCAATATGGCAGAGCGTGCGGGCGAAATGCGTCGAGAAAACGGATTTTCCAAGAGCATGCCGCTGCGCGATAGGCTTGGCGAAACCGACATTGATGCCTTCGCGCTGCAAGGCTCGCACGAGGCCTAGCCCCATTGAAGTCAGTGGCGCGTCGTTACCGACCGGCACCAGGAAAAAAATTTTCGATCGTTTCGCAATCATGTGTCCGGTCCTGAAAAGAGTTCCGCGATTAACGGAGGAAGTCACTTGCGGGCGGCTCTGGCCAGTTCTGCAGTATCTTTGGCGATCATCAGCTCTTCGTTGGTGCCGAGCACCAAGGCTTTGGGGCCTGCCGTAGTGATAATGCCTTCGACACCCCTGAAACATTTGGTGTTGGCGGCTTCATCGAGGATAAATCCGAACGGCTTCATTCGTTCGAGAGTCATCCTGCGCAAAGTTGGGGAGTTTTCGCCGATGCCGCCGGTAAAGATCATGGCGTCGAACCGGTCGAGCGACATGGCAAGTCCGGCGGCAAGCCGTGCCAGCCGGTGTGCGAACAAGGCCAGCGCCAGCCTTGCCCCTTCATGCCCTTTCTCAGCTTCCTCTTCCAACGTTCTGCAATCGTTTGAGAGTTCTGAGACGCCAAGCAGTCCGCTCTTTCGGTTCAACATGGCGTCGAGGTCTTTCAGTCCCATGCCGGTTTGTTCGGCAAGATAGAACAGCACACCTGGGTCGATGTCGCCGGAGCGGGTACCCATCACCAGGCCTTCGAGCGGTGTCAGACCCATGGTCGTATCGACGCTGATGCCATTCTTTACCGCTGTCGCTGATGCTCCGTTGCCGAGATGGGCGATGACGAGGCCATGATTGTTCGGATCGAGCTCAAGACGCTTAACCGCTTCCCCAGCGACATAGCGGTGGCTTGTCCCGTGGAATCCATAACGGCGTACGCCGTAATCACGATAATAGCTCATCGGCACCGCATAGAGATATGCCTCTTTCGGCATCGTCTGGTGGAAAGCGGTATCGAACACCCCAACCTGCGGCAGGGAGGGTAGCAAGCGCCGTGCTACCTCGACGCCGATGAGATTGGCCGGGTTGTGCAGCGGAGCAAGCGGCGAACATTTCTCGATGGCTTCAATGACCACATCGTCGATCAGCACCGAGGCGTGGAATTTTTCACCGCCATGGACGAGGCGATGTCCGACTGCTTTCACATCTTCGAGCCAGCCGTTTTTCCTGATGAAAGCGATGGCGGCATTGAGCGCTGCCGCATGATCGCCGCCGTTCAGCATTTCACTTTGCTTGCCGCCATCCGCCGTCTTGAAGGTGATGCCAGCTTCTGCCTGACCGAGCCGTTCTGCCAGGCCGCTCAGGACCGGCGTTGAGCCGCCGTCTTCGGGCATGAGGGCGAATTTGAGCGATGAACTGCCGCAGTTGATAACCAAAATCAGTGATTTTTTCATTGTTCGCACGTTTGATGCCGGGTTTCGATGGCGAGAGCTAAGAGAACACTAGGTTTATGATTTAGGATACCGCGATCAAAACCAGGGAGTCTGAAGAATCCGCTACTCGGGCGGGGCTTTACAATCAATGCGGCATGAATGTGCACTGCACAAAAGGCCGCAGGAGAGCAGGATCTATTTTCTTCCGATGATGTCTTTTCCTGTATTTAACGGATATCCGGTCCACCCGAATCATCATGGCAGGGCAATTCCAGCGGTACCGTTTCTTGCTGAAAAGGGCCATTCTAAGCCTGTCTGGAACACTACATCCTGTCGGAATTATTCAAGACGGGCGGATAGGACGGCGCTATCTCATACATGACGCAGACATGAGTTAATCAAGGAGCCGCCATGCAACTCGCGTATACAATTCTCTATGTGGACGATGTTGGGAGAACACTCGATTTCTATCGTGATGCCTTTGGGTTTACCGTCAGGTTTCTGCACGAGAGCGGAGATTATGGCGAACTCGAAACCGGGGCGACGACACTGTCCTTTTCCTCGCGTAGGCTGATGAGGGAGTTGAAGAAGAACCCGCAGTCCGCCGATCCGCAAGCCCCATGCTTCGAAATCGCCCTCACGACGGCAAATGTCGCAGCCGCAGTGGAGAAGGCTGTCGGTTCAGGAGCGACGCTGATTCAGGAACCACATGACATGCCTTGGGGACAGACGGTTGCCTACGTCGCGGACAGGGACGGATTTCTGGTGGAGATCTGCACGCCTATGGCAGGTTAAGGCATTTGCTCTAGCCATACCCGGGCTGTGCGATCGTCGACATCTGATCCGGCATGATTCGGAACCTCCCCGGGGATATTCCGAACCAACGGATAAAATCCCGGGTCATATGCGCCTGATCAGCATACCCGTTTCCGGCGGCGATTTCGCTTAACGGGGCCTGCCCGCCGAGCGCCTTGGCGGCGCGCCGGATTCTGGCGAGATTCTTCCAGAATCCGGGCGTTCTGCCGGTCCGTTTCAAAACCAGCCGCTCCAGGCTGCGCTCGCAGAGGCCCAAAGTGCGCGCTGCACCGGGAATGGTGCGGGTAGTGGCCAGACATGCCAGAGCCTCGGCAACTTGTCCGTCGAGGTGGACGTACTCGGCAATGGCGGAAAAAGCCCGCTCCCGGTCGTCACCGTCGTAATTGCGGACGGCATTGAGCAACGCCGGTTTATCGATCATGGCTCCTGGCTGGAAACGATAGCCGATGAACCGCTCGCCACCTTCCGTCGCTACCGAATAGGCTGTATCGTTCAGATCGGCCACGAACCATTGCGCTTTTTCGCAACGGGAAATTCTCGCGATCAGATCCTGGCACCCGTCCGGTAAAACGACATCCAGCCTTGCTTCGCTGGATGACACCGTCCAGGCTTGCAGCATGATTGCCGGTGAAGGGGAAGTCATGGTCTGATCCGTTGTCGGGTAAAACGCTCCCGTCAGGTATTGTTATTCCGTCGTGAAAACAGTTTTGCCAGCCCAGCGACAAGGGCAAGACCGCCGACGATGAAGAGTTTGGCGAATTTGGCGAAAAATACGCCGATGACCGCGAAAAATCCGAGTTTCTTGGCGACGCCGCCAGCGATAAGAGCGGCAATGCCGAACTCCGCCACATGATCGGTGCTGGCAACGAAGTCTTTATATTGCTTACCGGAACTGAACTGCAATGCGCTCAACAAGGTTTTTGCGTGGTGCTTATCCTGTTCTATGGTCGATTGGCTGGAGACCAGGTTCAGGCTGAAATAACCTTCGCGCCCAAGAGCGAACGTGTTGTAGTTGACCGATGGATCGTTGTCCCCGCCTTTTATCGCCGCAAGGATGGACCAGACGAGGTGATGGCTCTGGCTCTCGTAGTTCGGTTCCTCAACCCAGCCGATGATATTGAGAGGCGGAAACCCTTTGGCAATGCGCGCCTTGTTGGCTTCTTCCGTTCCCAAGCGCAGGTTCTGCATCAGTTCGTCAATATTCCAGTTTTTCGCGTCATCGTCTTTGATATAACCGGACTTGATAAAAGTGATCGTGGCGAACCAGTTGCCTTCACGGGGAAATATGGTTCCGATGAGATCCGGGTTCGGCGTATTGCCCATGGCTTGGAGAATCCGGATCGATTCTTTTCTCGGGATGAAGGCGTAGTCTTCCGCAAGAGCCAATGTCCCCTGAGAGAGGAGCGGAATCGATGCGCTCCCCTTGATGGCGACCTTGCCGGCTTCCTCGAAGGCGGCCTTGATTTCGTTCTCGATTGTGGTGGATTGTGTCAGTGCCGCCGCGCTTTTATCAGCCTGTTCCGTTCGTGCTTGCTGCGACTGGGCCTGTGCGGCCATGAGGAAGACGAGTGCTGTCACACTTAGTAAGCGGATGAAATGCATGGAATTCCCTGATATGTTATTGAAAATCCTTATAAAGTGCCGCTTTTGCGATAGCAATGACGTTGTAGACGGTATTAGAGGAGAATCCTCATGCCTGATCGAGATAACTTGATTGGTGTCCCACGCCCGTCCGAGACGGAGCTGATTGCTCAATTCTTTGCGCCGTTTGCCGCGCCAGAGGGCTTAGGGCTTAGCGACGATGCGGCTTGTCTGCGGCCCAGGCCGGGGCACGATCTCGTGCTGACGGCGGATGCGCTGATGGAGGGTGTACACTTCCTTCCCGGCGATCCGCCCGGTTCGATTGCGCGCAAGGCGCTCGGCGTCAATGTGTCGGATCTGGCGGCGAAAGGGGCGGTACCGGTCGGGTTTCTGCTAACGCTTGCTCTACCGGATGGCTGGTCCGCTGAATGGCTCGGCGGTTTTGCCGAAGGGTTGCATCGTGCTGCATCAGATTGGGGCTGCCCGTTATTCGGTGGCGATACGATTCGGTCAGCGGGAACGCTGACCCTTTCCATTACTGCCATCGGCGAGGTTCCACTTGGGGGAATGCGGCGACGTGATGCGGCGCAGCCGGGGGACGTGATTTTCGTATCCGGCACCATTGGCGATGCGGTGATGGGTCTGGAATCCTTCCGGGCCGCGATGTCCGGCTCTGGCGACCCTTCGTGGCTTTCCGCCCTTGCTCCGGCGGAGGTGGCCTTTATTCGCGACCGTTATCGTCATCCGGTTCCGCGTCTGTCACTTACGCCGGTGCTGCGTACTTTCGCCAATGCGGCGATGGATATTTCCGATGGGCTTGTTGGCGACCTCATGAAACTTCTCGGTGCATCGAAGCTCGGAGGCGAAGTCGATCTTGGAAAGATTCCGCTGTCGGAATCGGGCCATAAGGCGGTTTTTGCCGCACCGGAGTTGTTCTTTAGTCTTATATCTGGTGGGGACGATTACGAAATCCTGTTTACTGCACCACTGGAAAAAGCCGGAGCAATTGAGAAAATGGCACTGACACAAGGGGTTTACGTGATTCCGATTGGTGTCGTGTCGCATGGCGAGGGGCCGCCGGTTTTTCGACGCAACGGTTCCATTGTCACGATTGGGCGAAAATCTTTCAGTCATTTCTGAGGCTTGGTAAAAATTAGCCGTGGGTTGCGTCTCTTCATGATCTTTTTAGGATGAAAAGATCGTTGCGGAAACTTGGCTTTTTTGGCAGTGACGGAAGATCACAGGACAAACTGGGTTCAGAGACTTCAGGCAACGAAGTGTCTCAGCGTGTCCGATAGTCATATTCAGATGGACGGTGGAAATGCCCGTAGCACTCATTCTCATCATACTGGGGGGCTTATGTGCGATCGCCTATGGTCTTTGGGCCATTGGCGACGTGATGAAGCGAGATGCCGGAACGCAGCGCATGCAGGAGATTGCCGGTGCGATTGCTGAAGGTGCGAAAGCCTACCTGAAGCGTCAATATCTGACGATTGGTCTTGTCGGCGTCGTGCTGTTCGGGCTGATCTTCTGGCTCCTTGGCCCTTGGGTCGCCGTCGGGTTCGCCGTGGGCGCGGTCCTGTCTGGCGCTGCCGGGTTTATCGGCATGAACGTTTCGGTGCGGGCCAATGTCCGTACGGCGCAGGCGGCGACGCAATCCCTGGGTGGCGGTCTCGATGTGGCGTTCAAATCCGGTGCGGTGACGGGGTTGTTCGTCGCCGGTCTCGCCCTGCTCGGCGTCGTTCTGTATTACATATTCCTGACCCGTTATCTCGGGTTTGAGGCATCCAGCCGCAACGTGATCGACGCCCTGGTCGCCCTCGGTTTCGGCGCATCTCTGATCTCGATCTTCGCCCGTCTCGGCGGCGGGATCTTCACCAAGGGTGCGGATGTCGGCGGCGACCTCGTCGGCAAGGTCGAAGCCGGAATTCCGGAAGACGATCCGCGCAATCCAGCCACCATCGCCGATAACGTCGGCGATAATGTCGGCGATTGTGCCGGTATGGCCGCCGACCTGTTCGAGACCTATGCCGTGACCGTGGTCGCCACCATGGTGCTTGCGGCGATCTTCTTCGCCGGTCAGACTGCCGTGCTCGAAAACATGATGATCTATCCGCTTGCTATCGGCGCAGCCTGCATCGTCACCTCGATCATCGGCACGTTCTTCGTCAAGCTCGGCCAGAACCAGTCGATCATGGGGGCACTCTACAAGGGCTTTATTGCCTCGGGCGTGCTGTCGGTCGCTGCCATTGCCGCCGTCAACTACGGTCTGTTCGGCAGCTTTGCCACCGAGTTCAAGACCGCTTCCGGCGATGTCTTCACCTCGATGGGCCTGTTCTGGTGCGCGGTCGTCGGTCTCGCCGTCACCTGCCTGATCGTCGTCATCACCGAATACTACACCGGCGTCGGCTTCCGCCCAGTGCGTTCGATCGCTCAGGCGTCGGTTACGGGCCATGGCACCAACGTCATTCAGGGCCTTGCGGTTTCGCTCGAATCGACAGCGCTTCCGGCTCTCGTCATCATTGCCGGCATCGTCGTCACCTATAAGCTTGCCGGGCTGTTCGGTATTGCCATCGCCGTCACTGCCATGCTGGCGCTGGCGGGTATGGTCGTTGCCCTCGACGCGTTTGGTCCGGTGACGGACAATGCCGGTGGCATCGCCGAAATGTCAGGGCTTCCGTCCGAGGTTCGCAAGTCCACCGACGCGCTCGATGCGGTCGGCAACACCACCAAGGCGGTTACCAAGGGTTATGCTATCGGCTCCGCCGGCCTCGGCGCGCTGGTGCTGTTCGCAGCCTATACGTCCGACCTGAACTACTTCACGCAGCATGTCGACAAGTACCCGTACTTCGCAGGCGTGAAGACCGACTTCTCGCTCGCCAACCCGTATGTCGTGGTAGGCCTGTTGTTCGGCGGTCTGATCCCGTATCTGTTCGGCGGTATTGCCATGACGGCGGTGGGCCGCGCGGCAGGGGCGGTGGTGCAGGAAGTGCGTCGCCAGTTCCGCGAGAAGCCCGGCATCATGGAAGGCAAGGATCGTCCCGATTATGGCCGGGCCGTGGATATGCTCACCAAGGCGGCGATCAAGGAAATGATCATTCCATCGCTGTTGCCCGTGCTTGCGCCGGTCGTGACGTACTTCGTGGTGTATGCCATCGCCGACAAGTCGCAGGCGTTCTCCGCCGTGGGCGCTATGTTGCTCGGCGTCATCGTCAATGGCCTGTTCGTCGCCGTGTCGATGACGTCCGGCGGCGGCGCCTGGGATAACGCCAAGAAATCGTTCGAGGACGGTTTCACCGATGAGAGCGGAGTCAAGCACCTTAAAGGCTCGGATGCGCACAAGGCGTCAGTGACTGGTGACACTGTCGGCGATCCCTACAAGGATACAGCCGGCCCCGCCGTGAACCCGGCGATCAAGATCACGAACATCATCGCCCTGCTGTTGCTGGCAGTTCTGGCGCATCTTGGCTGACCGGCCCCTGTTGAAACAAAAAAGCCCCGGAGATTATCCGGGGCTTTTTATTTATGCGCCTCTCGATACTAGTGCAGCCGGTTGAACCGTTATTCGAATTTCATCAGGCCGGTGAGAAGCTGCGAGACGAAGCTGCGATCCGCGCCGCCCGCGGGGGTGGTGCGAGAAATGAAATCGAAGACCTTGCCGTCCTGGATGCCGTAGAGCGCAACCCTTTCGACCTTGAATTTACTGTCGAAATAAACGGCGGTGACTTTCTGGTCGGTGATTTTCTCACCCATGAACTGGAATTGCCGTTTCGATTGCTGGCTGATGTAATACCAGCTCTTGTTGCCAACGGTAGATACGGTGGAAGGGGTACCCAACGTCTGCAATACCTGTTCCGGCCCCATGCCTTTCTTGACCGTGGCCAGGGCCTGCTCGTCGACGAGGTATCCGCGCTGGAACTCTTCGGTACTTGCGCACCCTGCCGCTGCCAATCCGAGACAAGCGGCAACAGCCAGATTCATGACATATTTTTGGCTCTGTCGTTTCATCGTTTTCATCCCAGTCCGCCCGAGGCGGAATTAAGACAGTGAGAGCAGAGGTAGTCGCAAGCTTGGGCTTTGACAAGGAAAAACCGAAAGGGGGTCTCGTAGTCAGAAGGGGGTATGCAAGGCTCATGATCGACAAGCGCGACAAAATCATGGCAGGTTCGCTCTGTGAAAGAGGCGGGGCAACATGCTTGTGCTGGGGTATTGCCCTGTCGTAAGCGGTAACGATTGATTGTTTCAGAGGCGATTTGCCCAATGTTTGGTTTTTTCAGGAAAGACGCCAACCGCGAGGTCATTGAAACCGTGTTCGCAAGGATGGCCGAAGCTGCCCGGCAGCCGGAGCTGTTTTCGGCCCTCGGCATTCCCGATACGGTCAATGGCAGGATTGAATCGCTCTCGTTGCATCTCGTCGTTCTGTTGCGGGCGCTGATCCGTCTTCCAGCTCCAGCGGATGAGATTGCCAAGGATCTGACGGATTATTTTTATGAACAGATCGAAGGGGCAATGCGCGAGATCGGTGTAGCGGACATCAAGGTTCCGAAGCGGATGAAACGGATGGCCGGGGCGTTGCTCGGGCGTTCGCATGTGGTCGCTCAGGCGTTGCAATCGGCGGACCGGGATGGTCTGGCAATGATTCTCTGCCGTGACGTGCTGGAACTGGGGGATGTGCCGAACGAGGCGGCGATGCGGTTGGCGGAGTATCTGCTTGAAGCGGAAAAATCCTTATCACATGGCACGTTGAATAATATTATTTCCGGCGCAATCATGTTTCCCCGGGCCGGAGCTTTTTGATCGTCAATTCGTTGTCTCCATGCAGTTGCGAACGTGTTATGATCGCTTGTAAATTTTGGAGCAGGTTCGGAAAATGGGGGTGAGTATGGCGAGCGGTTCGAAGGCAGTCTTTTCCCGTCCTGTTTCCGTCCTCACGATTCCGCCTTCCGGCCTCAACGTTCAGATCGAGAGTACACCTGAGGAGCGGTTGGCAATTGCCAGTGAATTCAACCTTCCGGTCCTTGGCGCGCTACGCGCCGAATACCGCCTGACGGGTACGCCGAAGCGGGTGAAAGTGAAGGGCCGTGTCTTTGCGGAAGTGACGCAGATTTGCGTCGTTTCCCTCGATTTCTTCGAATCGACGCTCGATGAGGTGGTCGAGGTGGAGTTCGCGACGGTGGATGCCATGCCGAAAACGAATAACGGCGATGAGGTTTACCTTGATGCTCCGGAGGAGATCGTCAACGGTCAGATTGACCTTGGTATTTTGACGGCGGAGTTTCTGTCTCTCGGACTTGATCCTTATCCGCGCAAACCTGGAGCCGACTTCAGCGCTGCCAGTATGGAATGATCCTTACGTTCCGGATGTTGGATTTTCCAGTGGCGTTGCGGCGGTTGGATTGACATTTTCGTCCGCCTATAATTTGGCTTGCCGATAAAAAGAGAGTTGCGATTGCCGGGAAAGCAGCTATTTTCCGCCGGTCGAACCTGACGAAGCCGATCCTGGTGAAGTCGAATTTGGCGGAGCAAGAATCCGGCAAACGAAAAGCCGGAATGCGCTTTGCAATTTCCGGCATTGCGGGCAGCTCGGCTGCCCATCGTGACAACCGGTTTGGGTTTGAGGATGACAACGGGCATTTCGATGGCCGTGGTCGGGTGTTTGTTTTGAAAAGCGTGAAACCGCTTTTCGGGCGAAAGGGGTCGGGCTGGCCCGTTTCTGCCTGCTCAACGGAAAGAACGTCCTAATTATGCCGAAGCCGGTCACGATCTCCCTTGATGCGATGGGTGGAGATCACGGAGCCTCCGTCGTCATCCCTGGCGCGGCTTTGTCGCTGGAGCGTCATCCGAAAATGAAGTTTCTGCTGTTCGGCGACGAGCGCGTGATCGCGCCGCTGCTGGATCAGTATCCTGCGCTCAGGGTGGCCAGCGAGGTGCGACATACGGATGTCGCCGTCAGGATGGACGACAAGCCCAGCCAGGCTTTGCGCAGCGGGCGCTGGAAATCGTCCATGTGGATGGCAATCCAGGCGGTGCGCGATGGTCAGGCGGAAGGCGCGGTTTCCGCCGGAAATACCGGTGCGCTGATGGCGATGGCCAAGGTCTGTCTCAAGACGATGGCGAATATCGAGCGCCCGGCGATTGCCGCCATGTGGCCGACGATCAGGGGAGAGAGCATCGTTCTCGATGTCGGAGCCTCGATCGGCGCGACGGCGGAGCATCTGGTAGATATGGCGCTGATGGGGACGGCTATGGCACGGATCGTCCTCGATCTGCCGCGCCCGACCGTCGGGCTTCTCAATGTCGGCACCGAGGAGATCAAGGGCCTTGAGAACATCAAGGAAGCCAGCCGTCTGTTGCGGGAAGCCAATTACGCAAGTCTGGATTACAAGGGGTTCGTCGAGGGAGACGATATCGGCAGGGGAAGCGTCGATGTCGTCGTTACCGAAGGGTTTACCGGAAATATCGCCCTGAAGACGGCTGAAGGCACGGCGAAGCAGATGGGAGAGCATCTGCGCTCCGCTATGAGCCGGTCCTGGATGGCGAAGATCGGTTATCTGTTCGCTAGAGGCGCTTTTGCCGCGTTGCGCGACAAGCTCGATCCGCGCAAGGTGAACGGTGGCGTATTCCTCGGTCTTGAGGGTGTCGTCATAAAAAGCCATGGCGGCACTGATGCTGTCGGGTTCGCGAGCGCTGTCGATATCGCCTACGATATGGCCCACTATCAGTTGATGGAGACCATCAGGGCGATGTTCGACGCCCAACCTTCTGCAGAGGTTGGTGAATAAGGCAATTTCTGGAGTTTATGGGTTTTCCCGGCACCGATTGAAAGCGGCGCAGAAGTGAGGGTTGTGAGTTGAAGCGGATTCGTTCAGTCGTGCGTGGATGCGGATCGTATCTACCGGAGCGTATTCTGACCAACGTCGAATTGGCGACGATGGTTGACACCTCGGATGATTGGATCGTCCAGCGTACGGGGATCGAGCGCCGCCATATCGCCGCGGACAATGAGCCGACCTCGGTTCTGGCAATTCGCGCAGCGGAGGCCGCCCTGAGCGATGCCGGGCTGACTGCTGCCGATATCGACTTGATCATCTGCGGTACGTCGACCCCGGACTTCACGTTTCCCGCTCTGGCTACCCAGGTTCAGGCCGGGCTTGGCATTGAGCGGGGCGTAGCCTTCGATCTGCAGGCTGTTTGCTCCGGTTTCGTGTTCGCCCTGACAACCGCTGACAAGTTCCTGATATCCGGCTCGCACAAGCGGGCGCTGGTGATCGGGGCGGAAACCTTTTCCCGTCTCATGGACTGGACCGACCGTACCACCTGTGTGCTGTTCGGCGACGGAGCCGGTGCCGTCGTTCTCGAAGCTCGGGAATCGAATGGTGACATGAGCGATACCGGTATCCTGACGACGCATCTACGCTCCGACGGGCGGCATCGCAGCAAGCTTTATGTCGATGGCGGCCCCGGATCGACGAAAACCGTCGGACATCTGCGCATGATCGGTAAGGAAGTCTTTCGCCATGCTGTCGGCATGGTAACGGACGTCATCACCGATGCGTTCGAGACAGCAGGAATAACGGCGGCGGATCTCGACTGGTTTGTGCCTCACCAGGCCAATATGCGGATCATTAACGCCAGTGCCGACAAGCTCGGCATTGCCCGCGAAAGAATCGTCAAAACCGTGAGCGAACACGGCAATACGTCGGCGGCCTCCATTCCGCTAGCGCTTGATGTGGCGCGCAAGGACGGACGAATCAAGCCGGGCGATCTGGTGATGATCGAAGCGATGGGCGGAGGTTTTACCTGGGGGAGCGCCCTGATCCGCTGGTGAGAGGACAACCTGTATTCGACCCTACATGGGTTGACCTGAGCCGCATCTCTGCGTAGCGTTTGGGACAGAACGATTACCGCATTTCTCTCGCAAAGGGGACTTCGATGTCGGGACGGACTGTAACCAGAGCGGATTTGAGTGAAGCGATCTATCAGAAGGTTGGCCTGTCGAGAATGGAATCGGCTTCCCTCGTCGAGTCGGTGCTTGATGAAATCTGTGACAGCCTGATTAGTGGCGAAACGGTAAAACTTTCGTCTTTCGGTTCTTTTGTAGTGCGGGAGAAGGGTGCCCGGGTCGGGCGCAATCCGAAAACCGGTGTCGAGGTCATGATCGAACCGCGCCGGGTGATGGTGTTCAAGCCGTCAAATGTTCTCAAGGCGCGCATCAATGGACAGAAAGTCGAGGATGAAGACTGATCCATTGGTCTTGCGAGATTGATATTTCTTGAATTGGTTGAGAGTTCGCGTCTAATACCCTGTATTGCCGCATAGATCGCCAATGCACACTTGATGTGTCATCTGGCGTATGCAGACGGGTGCCATGGACAAGAGTCCCGATGCGTTCAAAACCATTAGCGAAGTGGCGGACGATCTCGATCTGCCGCAGCATGTGCTGCGTTTCTGGGAAACGCGCTTCGCCCAGATCAAGCCCCTGAAACGAGGCGGGGGGCGTCGCTATTATCGTCCGGACGATGTGGCGCTACTGCGCGGCATCCGCACGCTGCTTTACGGTGAAGGCTACACGATCAAGGGTGTCCAGCGGATTCTCAAGGAAAACGGAATCCGCTCCGTTCAGGCCATCGGGCGGGGTGAGAACGGGGAGTTGCCCCAGGAAACAAGTTATGCTGCCGGAACGCCGAACGATGCAGGGGCGCCACGGCAGACGCAGGTTCCGGGGGATATACATCCCGAAAAAGCTGCGTATCCCGTAGAATCTGTTTACGAGCAGCCGGTCGTTCATGATGAACCGCCGCCCGTTTTTACCCGGCGTGAGACATTTGAACGACAGGATGACCGTCAGAGCGATTTATTCGCTGTCTCCGATCCGCCAGATCCCCATATTCCTCAGCCCGTCTTTGCCCCACCGCCTCAGTCGGAACCGATATTTTCTCCACAGCAGCCATTCGCGGGTGGGCCACTGCGGGCTGAGCGGCAACTCGTCCGCCCGGCACCATCCCTGCCAGCCGATACGCCCCAGGTTCATGCGCCTGGTCATCCTGTTCATACTTCCGGGATCGGCAGCCGTCAGATCCAGCGGTTGCACAGGGTTCTCGATGAGCTTTTGGAATGTCGGCGTCTTCTGCAATCGTTGCGAGGCGATACAGTGGGTGAGGAGGATTGAAATAAGTGTGCCTCCTGTGGGACTTTCGGTTCCACTACTTACCATTCGGTTCCATTCTGTTCCACTATTTGAAAAACCCCCTTGCCAAGCGGATTCGCAAAAGCTATAGGCTGCAAGCCTTTTGGGTGTCGGAGCGTAGCGCAGCCCGGTTAGCGCACTAGTCTGGGGGACTAGCCTTCTTAAGCGCCGAACCCCTTATAAGATCAGGCTTTCAGCTTTCCAGTTTTTGTTTCAGTGGGACTTTCGGTGGGACTTACTGTCGCCGCTCGTTCCATCGCATTCAGAATGTCGTCGTGGGTAACGTGTGCATACTTGTTCGTCGTCGTGATCTGGTCGTGGCGAAGAAGCTCTTTCACGAGTTTGATATTGCCCGTCGCACGTAAGATACGAGTTGCCGCTGTGTGCCGGTTATCGTGGAAGCGGTAGTTCTCGATGTCTGCGTTTGGCAACGCTCGACGGAAAGCCGTTTTCAGTCCATCTCTCGTTATTGGATAGCGTTGACCAAAGAACCGTCCATCGCGGGTCCTCTGAGCAACGTAAGTAAAAACTGAGTCGGGATGGTGGCCTTTTAGGGATATGAGTAAAGTTCTGACGCTCGGGGGTAGGGGGATCGGCGCGATCTTTCCGCCTTTCCCATGAACCACAATTTGACGCCCGCCAAAATCAACGTCGCTCCATCTTAGGCTGACGCATTCCGAAAGGCGGCATCCTGTCAGAATCGCAAAAAGAACGATGGGATGGTAGTCGGGGCGGAGTACCTGGAAAAGCCTTGTCTCTTCATCAACCCGCAATTCACGAACGCGCTCTCGCGGCTCCCGGATCATATGGTCTCGCCATTTTATGCGGGCGATTGGTTGATGCCAGATGTCATGAGCTCGGCGGAGGATCTTACGCAAAGGCTCAGTCATAGACCTGTTGACAGTTGCCGCAGAAACGAGCCGATCTGTGTTGCGTGCCTTCTCACCGCGCCGCTTGGCTACCAGACGGGCAACCAATCCATTATCTATCCGGTCGATTGGCAGAGTTGCACCTATCTCTTTCTCAAGCCACGCCAGAGACCAGAGAAGGTTATCAACCCCGTCACCCCTGAGATGTTGGCCAACCTCGACAAAGTAACGTGAGGCGGCTCCTTTAAAAGACAGGACGGCTCCGCCGGCGCCATCAGCCTTCTTGACGGCTAAGGCCGCTTCTTGCTTCTTAACGGCTTCGATGCGCAACGCTTCTCGCTTCGACGCTGCTCCCGTATCGCCATGAAATCGACGGTTTGAAAGCCAGAAGTCGTAGTAGAACGTCGATCCTCTTTTGTAGAGGGACATGCGATAGTTCTCCGATTGCGCAATTTGAATCGCTCAATGTCATGCTCGTCAATCATCATCCGGGAGCGAACCTGACCTCTGCCAACAGAAATGTACGAGATTTCCCCAGAACGAATATGTTCTCGGAGGGTTCTAACCCCGATGCCGAGCTCGACAGCGGCTTCTTGCACTGAGAAAAGTCGCGCCATCGCTCATCCTCCCTTTGCCGCGTTGAGCTTCGTCATTCCACACCAAGGCAGGGGCGTGTTAGCGGTCATAGAGCAATCCTTCCTTTCGGTCGGCGCCTTTCGGTTCTTTGATGTGATGGATTTCCAGGCTCGCCACTAACTGCCGTTATTCGGTTTCGTCATGGCTTCCTCTTTTCCGATCTCTGGAGAAAACCGAAAGCCATTTGGCGGACAGTATTGACCACGGCTAGAGCCGTATCAGCAGCGGCCTGCGGGCCGGCTGTCCTGGCTTCGCGAAACAACCCAAGTGCGACAAGACCAACCGCCTCTTCAATGATCGTATCAGCCGACACATCGTCCGGGATACTCGATACGACGCATACATTAGACATTTTATGCTCCCTTTTTTGTTTGGTCACGACTTCACTCCATGATCGCAAAGCAGCCGGGCTGCTCACACTCTGCGAGGAGATGTCCGTTGCAGCTTGCGAATGAGTAGTTGATCTTCCCGCCGCAGACCGGGCAGGCGACAGTGCCTGATGTTCCGGGTCCGGTGCGAGGAATTGCTCGAATGCAGCGCTTAACCTTATCCAAATAAGCATCAAGCCAATCAGCGGACGCTTTCTTCTTCTCTTCCATCATTCCATCCCCAACGCTTGCATGTACAGTTCAAGGATCGCCTCTTCTTCGATGCGTTCCTGGCGGTCTTTCTTGCGGGCGGCGATGATTTTACGGATGGCTTTGGTGTCGAAGCCGGTTCCTTTGGCCTCGCCGTAGATTTCCTTGATGTCGCCAGCGATGCCCGCCTTTTCTTCCTCAAGGCGCTCAATGCGTTCTACGAGGGCGCGGAGTTGGTCGGCGGCGACAGAGTCTGTTTGAGTGGTCATGTGCTGTCTTTCAGGTTCGCGGGACGATCTGTCCGTTGAGTTTGCGTTTAAGGGGTGAGCCTTTGCCAAAGGGCAGGGGTGTGCGAGACGGCGGCTTAAAGCCGCGATGCCTGGCTTCAACGCGAACGGATTTTGCGATGTCCGCCACGTCCTTGCGGGTTTTGGCGCGGTGGCATTTCAGATGTGCCGGGGCCATGTTCGACGGCTCATCGTTGCCACCAAGCGCAAGCGGGATTATGTGTTCGACCTCCCACGTTTCAGGACCAATGCGCCCGCCGCAGATGTGGCATGTGCCGTTGTGCTCAAGGAACAGGGCGGCCCGCTGTTTACGGTTGAGGACGCGGCGTCTCATGCCGCCCTCGCGTGCGTGGCCGTCGAGCAAACCATCCCCTCGATCTCATGCAGCAGATCGGCTTTATCCACGCCGTCCAGTAATTCGGTGACGACGATATGAATGAATCGCTTGAAAAACCGATTGAACTCTTCCTGAGAGCAGGACGAAAACCTGATCGATTTCGGACGAACCCATAACTCTCCGGTTTTCGGATCAGTGATGTAATTGACATGACGGGCCTTGATTTTCATCAGATCCATCGCGTCCTCGCGGTCGTGCAGGTCCAGCGCGTCGGCAACCTTGTGCGCCAAGGCCCATGCAAGGCGATGCTGGCGAATGTTGCGCGGGACGCGAACGGTGACCATCACATCCTGCCCCGCCTTGACGGTGGAGCGGAGTTCTTCGTCGGCAATCTGGTCAACCGCCTGCAACGATCCGCCGACACGGCGCATGGGGATTTCCATCGTCATGGCTCAAGCCTCTTGAGATGCCTATTAAAGCGGCCCTGGGCCTCGTCCTGATCGGGCAGGAAGAGTTCGCCCCAAACCGGATCGACCATTTCATCCCAAAGGGCCTGTAACTGGTCCGGATTTTGCGCGGTGGCGAATGCCTCATCTATCGATGAGAGGAACGTTTCTGGATCAGTGAGCGTCCTGCTCGGTGGCGGCTCTGACTTCGGCGCGGCAATTGCCTTCGGTGCCGGTGGCGGCTCAATGTCCTGCTGGATCTGTGAAGCTTGTGGCGGTGTATGGACAGGCGCGTTGTCGTCCATCTCCTCGCGCAGATACAGTCCACCGAGAACGTCAGCATAAACGTCGCGCAGGCAAAAGGCGCGGGCACGCATTTGCAACATGCGTTCGGGGTATTGTGTCCACGGTCCAGACTTTCCCCAAAGCCCAGCTTTCTTCGCGTCATCGACTGAAAAAGTACGAACAACCGCAGATGGCTCACCTTTACGCTTCGTCTCGCAGATCGCTCGGCGCTGGTCGCCGGTTCCGTCAATCCGCTCCGCGACAAATTCACAGAGTCCGGATGCTCGGACCAGGCCGATTGCGCCGTCGCCCCAAATCGTCGGGCGACCATTGACGACCGCAATGCGCTGCAACGCAGCCATTGGCGTCAAGCCGATTTCCAATCCGTGCATAATGGCGATCATGCACTTTTCCGGGCTATCCAATCCCTTCGGGGCCATACCAGCCATGCAGATAGCCCGCGAAAGCCGAAAGGTTTCATCCATGGTCTGCGGGACGATGGCTGTTGGTCGTGCGCCTGCAACAAGGTTAGGGCGGGGTTCGGTGATGGTTACAACATTGCTCATTTTCAAACAGCCTTCTGTTCGGTGACTTTTTCAACGCCGGGCAGCACACCGCCCGCCGCAACAACGCGATCCGCAATGCGCTGCATTTCGGCACGCATGTCAGGATAATCCTTGATGGCTTGGAACAGCGCGTCAGGATCGGTGATCCGAGCGCGGGTAATGGTACGCAACGCGACCGTGCGACCGATCTTGCCTGCCCGGCTGTTCTCTACCGGCTTGACGACTTCCTGTGCCTGTGCGGCGCGAGCAGCTTCCTCGGCGGCTTTGCGCTGCTGCTCTCTCAGGAATGGAGTGAGCGCGGACTTGAGCCGCTTCGCAAGCGCATCACCCATATCGACCAGCGGTTTCCACTTGGCTTGAACAGCCTTGCTGGCGTCATCGTAGGGGCGCTTTTCATCAACTCGTAGCGCATCCGCTCGCTTCACCGTTTCAGCGATGCGACCTGACCATGTTGCTGCCTTGTCGGCATTTTCCTGGTCGGCAATAGGATTTTTCAGAAATTCGTCAACGGCTTCGCGTTCGGCTTCAAGTTCGACGCGGATTGCCTCGCACGGGTCATCTGGCAGGTTATGGCCGATGCCAATATCCGGGGCATCGTCAGGCCAGCGGCTCGTTTCAAAAGCTGAGCGATACGCCTCTTCGGTGACTGGGTTTTTGACGATCCACGAAAAGATGCGTTCGCAAAAGTCCTCATCGCACTCGACTATTCGCGACGACGACTTAAAACCAAGGCGGGCGATAAGATGCTTTGAATTTATATCACGCCATATCGCCACCGGGTCGAACCCGCCTGAGCGGCGAGCCTGCCGCCAAAACCCGCATTCGGCTTTACCAATAACAAGTTCTGGCTTCTCTGTGTCAGCAAGGCAGGCTTGCCAGTATTGATAATCGGTGGAGTTCATCACGCCGCCTCCTTCTCAGCGGCAGCACGCGCCCGCTTTAATCCGGGATGATTCTCAACGATCTCAACCAACCAGAGATAATCATCTCGGTATTCGGCGGAATCGGCGTGTTCGCGTTCAACACGCCCGCGCAGCATTTCAGTCGTGATGCCGTGCTGGCAGCCGATCCACCAACGCAGTCCGTGTGTCTTGCTGAAAACAGCCGTAGCAAAGGCGTTGCGAGAACCCTGCGGCCCCGCGACAAACAGCCAGTCGCCGGCCTCAATGCTGGTGCCGTCGCCAATGCTGGTGCCGTCGCCAATGCTGGTGCGGGAGCCAATGCTGGTGCCGTCGCCAATGCTAGTGTTGTAGCCAATGCTAGTGTTGTGGCCAATTCTGGTGTTGCGGCCAATTCTGGTGCCGTAGCCAATACTGGTGCCGTAGCCAATGCTGGTGTCGTCGCCAATGCTAGTGTTGTAGCCAATGCTAGTGCGGGGGCCAATTCTGGTGCCGTCGCCAATTCTGGCGCGGGAGCCAATTCTGGTGCGGGAGCCAATTCTGGCGCGGGAGCCAATGCTGGTGCGGGAGCCAATGTAGACATTCTCAGCTATCCGCGCGCCCCCCCATACTTCAGAGTTTTTCTCCAACACAGCCGATTTATCGACGTTCGCGCTAGTCGCAACAATACCGCCTGTTGTGCCATCCGGGTTCTTCCAGTGGTACGCCTCAGCATTGCTCCAGCCGCCGAACATATGCGTGAATGTTTCTCTGTTTTCCATTTTCAAAATCCAACGATGCGAAGGAGGGATGAGACAGACACTCTCAGGCTTGAGAGGCGAATGCCGCTTGATTGGATGACTCCATAAGCCTGCATCTCGGTCATTCCGGGCCAGCCGCGATCACGGAGCGCGGCGATGATGAGAGAGAGCGGGGTCATGCTGCGACCCTCAGTTTCGCGCGAAGGCGGGAGATTTCTTGACGATGACGCCCGGCTTGAATTTCAAGCTGCGCTTCAAGCAGCCGGGCCTTGTCTTCTGCGGCCCACGCGCGGCGCAGGTTCTTCTCGCTCTCGACAAGAAGCTCGGTTTTCCAGCTTTCGAGAAATTCAATGCGGCGAAGGAGTTCTGCGTTCAGGTCATCCATCACGCCGCCCTCCGATGTCGACCAACCCCAAGATCTCCGGCTGTCAAGGCCTCGTAGCTCAAGACCGGAATGGTAAACCCGCTCTCTTCGAGGTCTTCATAAACCCGTTCGGTGATGGGGTCGTCGCAATCGCGGAGCAAGGCGGCTTCGACCAGTTTGAATTGCAGGTCGTTCTTGCGGAGCGCGACTCCGCCGCCGTGCCATTTTGAGGTTTCGCTGTCGTAGCGGTCGCCTGGGAGGCTGATAGCGATGACCCGCCAATCGCCATCCTGCCCGAATTGAACGGTCGCCGTGCCATCGACACAGGCGGTTCCAAAGCCGTCCGCATCGACAAAAAGCGGGAGGTCTTCGAAGACATATTCAAGCTCGAACATGGCGCATCTCCATCAGGTGATGGAGACAATGTACTGTACGTCTTCGGAATAGTCAATACAATTTGTACAGTTTTATAAATTTGTACAACTCGTTGAACTTGCCTAATTATTCGTTATGTTCTTGTTATGTTCCATTAATACAGGAGGCGGAGTCGTGGCTAAGGTGACCTATTATGTCGTGCAGGCATTCGTGCGCGGGAAGGGCGGGAAGATCGCCGCAGCGCAACCGCAACAGGTCCAATCGGCTGACATAGCGAGGCGGAAGGTCGAGCGAATAGGCGGCGCGGTGCTCGGTGCAGTCGCGTTCTCACGCTCCGGCGATCCTGCGATGGGCGATTGGGATGGGGCAGTGATTATCGCTCGGGCGGGAGAGATACCAGAAGACGCGCTTGAGGCGATGGCGGCTGGGTGAATGAGAAAGGGCGGCCTCAAGGCCGCCCTTCTGCCATCGTGAGATGGTCTTTCAAGCCCGATGAACGGGTCTAGTCATCAAAATCTATTGGTGGAAGCCCGTCTTTGTCAGCAACAAGCATCGCTTCGTCACTGGCGTCCAACTCATTCCAATCCTTATCAGAAATTGTGTCGATCAACGTCTTAATGGGTTTGGAATATACCTTTTCTACGCGAGCCAGAGCGGCCTGAAAACCGAGGGTAATGCCATCGCTTTCAACCAAGACGGTGGGATTGTTTTTTAATGCAATCGCACTCATTGCTCTAACTCCTTCATTAGATAGGTATTAGCTAATCTTGTTCTTTTTGTGGGGCGGTACCCGTATCTTTCATAGGCGTTGGTGTCAACCGGATCCTTGATATATATCACCCTTGAGCCTAACAGTCTTGCGTATTCTTCCGCACACCCCAACATAGGGCGAAGCACACCTCCCTTAAAGGGGATAGGGATAAAAGATCTTTCAGCCCAGTGAATGGTCAGGCTTGTTTTGCCTTTTGATGGTCGTCCGATTGCCATTCCTCGAAGAATTTTACCATCATCTGTTGTTTGCCAAATAGCTATATCAAAAAATGATAATGTTTTATTAAACGAATACCAGATTCTTTCCCATGATTCATTGAAACCATTGTGGGTGTCCTCTGAGTAATATTTTGGCCACTCTCTTCTTGAATGATCGATAGCCTCCTGTGTTATGGAGGAAAGTGTAATTCCCCGCCACGCTTGGCATGTTTTATTGCCAGAGCATTTTGCGTTTATGCTCTTTGCTACTATTTCCCTAGCTCGTCTTTTTAAAGTTGTGTAATAAGCAAAATAATATTGATATGAGTTATCATCAACTTGCATTTACTTCCACCCGGTTTATTATATTCGCTATATTTTCAGCAACCCCACAATCACATGCACGCTTTTTACCGTATCGCGCTCATAATCAATCTCCTGTTGCGGATTGTGCTGCCGGACGGTTAGAAGTGTCGGAGTCCAGGCGACGAACTCTTTGATGTAGCCTTCCGGCGGCTCGCCATCGTTGTCCGGATGGATCTGAATCACCACGTCATCGCCGCGCCTTGGCGGGCGTCCAGGATGAACCCATACGGTTTCGCCGGGTTTAAAACGCGGCACCATGCTTTCCCCCGCCACCCACAGAGCATAGGCCCCTGGCACGTTTTCAAGGCCGGGCGGGCAGGGCACGGTATCGACGATTTCACCGTTGAACTCAAATCTGCCATCATCGCCGCCACGCGCCAGACCGTAGACCGGAAGCCGCTTCTGGCTGAATTGCGGGGCGGGCA
>JAVBRX010000167.1:0-29625 GCA_031547465.1 Microvirga sp.
ACCTGTATTGTGGGCTGCTTATGCGCCCTCAATTCATGTAGATATGCTGCAATGTCTCGATCGTCTTAAAGATCACATCGACCTCGGAGGTTCCCCTGAACTCCGGCCCGGCAACGACAACCGCCTCTGCATTCAGAGTCCCATCATTTCCTGGCAAGGTCCGCATCCCGGCGACATCCTTCACTGGATCGAACGTGTAGCGATCAACTCTATAAATTGTGCCGGAATAAGCCTCGTTATTCTCATGAACCTCAAGCCGGAAATAAAATGGAACTGACGATTGCTTGAGTTCAAGGTCGTGAACTGCAACAAGCTTCTTCTGGCCGAGTGTCATCTATAAATCCTCTCAGACTTGTATGACCATCTACCATTCAGCAATGTAATACAATTACCGTCACGGGCAGGCCAAGTCCGAATCATCCGTTGATGAGCATACAACAAAATCTTGCGTTTCAATGGGTATTTTTCAGGCAGAACTTTCTATCCCCACCAACTTTCGATAGCCAGACGAATACCGCCTTACAAAGCTTTGCTTCTGAAAAGTAAATAACTCATGAAATATAACCTTCAAGTCATCTACTCGTCCATTTGAGGCAGGCGGGAAAGTACGCGAGCAAGCTCGATCTGGTTTTGCGTTCCTGTTTTACGTAAGATGTGCTGAAGATGGACTCTTGCCGTATTTGGAGAAATCTGCATTAACTTTGCAGTTTCCTGAAGTTTATAACCTTTACCAAATACTTCTGCGAATTGAGATTCTCGTTCCGATAAAGAAAAAACTTTGGCCAATACCTCTCCTGAGGCACTCTTTGTGCGGTCGAGATCGGTAATCAATAATAAAGCGCTCGGTTCCTGCATTCCCTGCCCCATAGGCACGAACGGACGCACCTCGATGGCATAGCCAACCTTGCCGTCATTGCCCGGAACGGGAACCACCTTGATGCCGGAGCAATCGGCAGCAGTGCTACCATCGGCATGGCCTTGCTGCGTCAGCGACCGCTCGATCAGACATTGCAGGGCGCGGTCGGCAGCAGAGCGATTGAGCTTGATTTTGCCCTGGATGAGTTGGACGCCGTTGTTGCGTTCCAGGATTGCCCGCGCCTGGGCATTGATATAGCGCGCCACGCCCTTGGCATCGAGCAACACCAGCCCCCATGGCGAGGCATCGGCCAGAAGCTTGGTCAGAACGCCGTGAGCTGCGACTTCGATGAACCCCTTGGTCATGTCATGCACGGTCTGCACCGGCTCAACCAACTTCTCGAACAGGGTCAGTTCGGCGGCACTATCGAGGGAGCGATGTTCGGGCAGCAGAACACACCAGGCTGTGGGGCGTTGCTTGCCAGTAGCGGCGATATAAGCGGCGATACACATCTGCGCACCGTTCATGCGCCAGCGATCCATTACAGCCGGAAGAATGTGCGCGGCACCGTCGCTCTCACTTTGCGGAACGTTGTGGCGACGCATGTCAAGCCAACGCCTCGCGATCACCGTTTCCAGGCCGTTCAGATGCGAAATGCCTTTCGAACGCCAACTCGAGAACGTCTTGAATTCGGCATCAAACTCAATTCCGAGGCTGCCAATCGCATCGAAGAACCGATCCAGCATTTCCAGCGCCAACCCCTGGGAGCGTAGCGCCGACGTCATGACATGCCCGAGCGCCGTCAGAGTTTTTTCCATGATTCCATTTGCCCCTATCTCCGTTTATTTTTCACGGAAAGCATGGCTGAAACTGTCGAGAACCGGCTTGATGAGATATGTCAGGAACGTCTGTTCGCCGGTCTTCACGAAAATTTCGGCTGGCATTCCCGGCGTAGAGCGAAAATTCGACACCTTGCGCGCCTCGTCCTCATCTAGGACAAGCCGTACCACGAACGTGCTCGTCGCAACCCCCGCCTTGCTCGCCCGCTCGTCGGGAAGAGCGTCAGCGGAAACATAGACCACCTTTCCCGGCACCATCGGCGTGATGCGCTGGTTCAAGGCGGTGAGCCGCACAAGGGCATCCTGGCCGTTATGAACGTTATCGATATCCTGCGGACGGACACGCGCCTCGATAATGAGGCTGTCGTCCAAAGGCAGAAGTTCGACCACGTCCTTGCCCGCACCGATAACGCCACCGGTCGTGTGGTAGAGCATCTTGACGATGATGCCGCGCACCGGAGCTTTCAGTTCGATGCGGGCGCTGGCGCTTTCCGCCATGCGGATGCGCTCGCGCACATCGTCGTATTCCGCTTCGACATTGCGCAATTGTTCAGTGGCGGAGCGGACCAGTTCCGACTTGGTCTGCAAAATGCGCTGTTCCTCACGGGCGATGCGCTCCTTCGCGTCGCTGATCGCTCCGGTCAACTGGCCGATCTGCCCTTCCAGCCCGGCTTTCGCCCGCTCAATGGCAAGATAATCGGATTTTCGCACATAGCCCTTCTGGTAGAGATCGCGCTTACCGTCGAGTTCCTCGTTGATGAGATCCAGTTGCCGCTGCACTGCCTTGGTTTGCGTCTCGTTGCCGCGAATGCCCTCGCGGATCGAAGCTATGCCCTGCTCGATGGAGCGCACAGAGAATAACAGGTTGTCGCGCCGGGCGCGAAATTCCTTTTTCTGCCCGTCGAGGATCGCCAGGATCTCCCGGTTATCGGTCTTGTCCGCCAGTTCCGCCGGAAACGGGATCTCCGGTGTCCCGGCGATTTCCGCATTCAGGCGGGCGCGCAATGCCATGGTGCGGTGGCGGCGCAACACCAGACGCGACAACGTTGCCTCCGGATCGGTGGGATCGAGACGGATCAGAACCTGCCCCTCTTCAACGAGATCACCCTCCTTGACGAGAATGTTGCGGATAACGCCACCCTCAAGGTGCTGCACAACCTTGTTCTGGCTCGTGGTTACGAAATTACCGGCGGCGATCACCGCTCCCTCGATGGGGGCTAGGCTCGCCCAGGCTCCGAAGCCGACGACACCGACCAGAAGCACGGCCAGCCCCACGAAGGTGGGCTTGCGCGTCTCGGTCGGGACGTCCTCACACCATTCATCGGGGATGAACATATCGCGTCTCATGGCTCCCCCCCTTCGCCCTTATGCAACACTGGGGTCGGACCGGGCTTCGGAACGGCGGATGGAGGGTCGGGAATGGGGACGATATTCAAAGGCGCGGCGCGCGGAGCGACCCGGGCGGTATCGACCGCCGATTCCGCCATGCCCCCCTGCCCGGACAGGCGCGGCAACACCTGCTCACGGTCGCCGAACGCCACCGTCTGGCCGTTCTTCAACACGAGGATGCGCTTGACGCAGCGCAGGATCGACGGGCGCTGTGTCACCAGCACCACCGTGATGCCGACTTCGCCAGCGCGCAGGATCGCCCGCTCCAGTGCCGCCTCTCCGTTCGGATCGAGATTGGCGTTCGGTTCATCGAGGACCACCAGACGCGGCTCGTTGAAAAATGCACGAGCAAGGGCGATCTGCTGTTTTTGCCCACCTGAGAGCGGGCTGCCGTCGAGGGCGATCTCTGTTTCGTAACCATCCGGGAAACGGGAGATCATCTCATGCACACCGGCAAGCTCCGCCGCGCGGGTAACGGCCTCGTCGGAAATATCCTCGCGCAGGCGGGCGATATTGGCTTTGATGGTGCCTGGAAACAGCTCTATATCCTGCGGCAAGTAACCCATAGTTTCGCCGAGTTGCCGCCGGTCCCAGTTGCGTAGGTCCATGAAATCGAGGCGAACCGCGCCCGCCGTCGGCAAGATGCATCCGACCAGCATACGCGCAAGCGTCGATTTCCCTCCGCCTGACGGGCCGACGATAGCGAGAGATTCCCCTGCTTCGAGCGAAAACGATATGCCGTTGAGAACGGTGCGCTTGGTTCCCGCCGGGATGTACAGCAATTTTTCGGCGCTCAGTCGGCCTTCCGGTTTTGGCAATAGCGTGCGCTCCGGCTCACGGGCGCTGAGATCGAGCAGGGTCTTGACCCGCTGATAGGCCGTCTTGGCCTGAACACAATTGCGCCATCCCTCAATCGCACCTTCCACCGGGGCCAAAGCGCGGCTAGCGATCAGGGAGGCGGCGACCATCATACCGCCGGTAAGTTCACCATGCATTGCAAGGTAAGCGCCGGTGCCGAGCAGGCTGATCTGGGTAATAAGACGCATCAGCCGCGACAAGCTGGAAATATGCAGGTTGCGATCCATCGCCATTACCTGCGCCCTCAGGGAATTGGCATTCTCGCGCCCCCACAGGGCGATGCTCTCATCCGTCATGCCCATGGCGGCAATCACCTGCGCATTGCGCGCCTGCGCCGCCGCCTGTTGCGAGGCGCGGATGCCGAGGGTACCCGATTGCGCAAAGGATTTGGCCGTCAGGCGCTCATTGAGGAGCGCCAGTCCGAGCAGGACGATGCAGGCCCCCGTCATGATGCAACCGAGGATCGGGTGAATGAGAAATCCGGCCAGAAAGTAGATCGGCGCCAACGGCGCATCGAACAAAAGCAGCATCACCGGACTGGTGACGAACTGGCGCAATTGCTGCAAATCGCGCAGGGCCTGCACGTCGCGCGAGGCCGAAACGGTGGCGGCAGACAGGGCGGCAGCCAGAACCGGGCCGCCGAGCAGGGCCTCAACTTTCATGGCGATGCGCGTCAGCAGGAACCGCCGCACACTGTCGAGGAAGACAAGCGTCACCAACCCGCCGCAGGCGATGACTGACAGCATGATCAAAGTGTCGAGACTGCGGCTGGTCAACACCCGGTCAGATAACTGAAACATATAAATCGGCACCGACAGCATCAACAGGTTGATGGCAACCGAGAATGCGCCGATGCTGAAGACACCTCGCCTGAAAACCCGGGTTGCCTGTTTCAACGCCTCCTGCCCGGCGCGCAGTGGTGGGCGGCGCGGCGGCGGACGCCCAGGGCGTCGCATGGAAAACGGCTGCGGATCGCGATCATTCGCCGGAATGGGCGTCACGATCCGTTCTGCTTCGACGGCTGTGTTTTCCGAGGTTTCAGGCTCCCGCCTCTCACTCACGATCTCACTTACCGTCATATCCTCCTTTATCGGGTCATCCTTATTCGCTGCGGAATTTCTCAGACCGAACGGTGTCGTGACTTTCGACACGTCCGACGTTCCTTTCTGCAAGGAACGCCGAATTTCCATTCGGTTGCCGCTTCGGGGCATGAACATCATCATGGTCTCCGCTGCTCGATTGTTCTTGTCTGACGGACCAGGCATGAACACGCCCCGCCGTCGATCCGTTTTCGCTATGGGTTGAGCTCCGCATGGGGTTTCCCCTCCAGGCCCCGAAGGAGCATAAAACCGGCATCTGCATCCATTCGTCGGCCATCGCTCATCCGCTCATACGATTGAGAATATCATCGGCAGCCGTCAGATGTGTTCCATCCTGTGAACTGTCCGACACATGACCAGTGAGATCGTCCTCGTTCATCGCCGAACGCACGAGATTGTGGTCGGAATCGACCAGAATATTGATCTGTTCGATGAAGTTGTATTCGTAGTAATGCCCCTGCACGATCACCAGTTGCGGACCAGGACCATCGACCAGGATCGCTGTGTTGTGCGCTTCATTCGCGCCGCTATCGACAACCTGATCATAGTTCAGGTGCCCTTCCTCGACATAGACGATGTCCGGCTCTTCGCTACCTTCACCCGTATCACCACCGGCATCGCTCTCTACCGGAGATGATGCGTCCATGGGTTCATCAGGCAATAGATCGGACTGAGCGGACGGGCTGGACGCCGGATCGGGCGGCGGATCTGCCAAAGGTTGCTCCGGATTTTCCTCTGAAGGATTTTCCGGATCATCCGCCATTTCCGAAGGCGGATCGTCAGGTGACGCAGCGGAGGCATCGTCCGGCGTTTCGCCGCCTTCGTCATCGGCAACAGATTCGCTTCCATCCCCGACGGCATTCGGATCGTCTTCCACCAGTTCCTCACCGGTTTCGACCGGCGGCGGGTTCGGATCGGTCAGAGACCCCATCGCTCCGTCTGCCTCGACGACAAGCGTATTCTGGTCACTGTCGTAGATGACATTGATCTGAACCACGAGATTGATGATCGTGTAATTGCCGTCAACGACAAGCACATTCGTCTCGCCATCGCCCGGATGCAATCCCGCGAACGCGAGGAGAAGCAGCAGGTCCGACAGGCAATCCGGCGGCAACTCCTCCGTGGCTCCGTCCGTTCCCACAAGCCCGGCAACGTTGGTCTGGCTATTGTCGCCGCTGGAAATAACGCCACTGGCGTCGAACCCGAGGAATCCTGTGCCCTCCTGCGAGTGGAACAACTGGATGATGTCGTTGATGTCGGCGTCGGTGAGCATGTTAGTCTGCGACACCGAGAAGAATGTCGCATACGATCCTCCAACCAGATATACGCTGCCGGTATCCTCATCGACAATGAAGGCGAGATTGACCTCGACATTGCCGCCGGAATTGATAGCTGCATCCCAGATCGAACTTGCCGAACCGTATGGCGTCTCGATATCGCCATTGGCTGCGACCGTATTGATATCGCTGTCGACGATCAGATTGACCTGCACGATCTTGTTGATCTCGGTCAGATCGCCCGTCACCACCAGAACGTCGTAATCCAGCAGAGACAGGCCGCCGTTCATCGCCGCCGTATTGCCACTCTGGTTGCCGCCGCTCGTCACGGATTGCGAGATACTGACATCGCCGAGGAGCGAACCGTCCGGCGCATAGGTCTGGACGATGTTCACCGACCTGTCGTCCTCGTACAAGGTATTCATCTGCTGAAGCGTATTCAGGGTCGTCAGGTCGCCGAGATGGTAATCGACGTTGAGGTTATGCCAAAATCCGTATCCAGAAGCGCCTCCCGCATCTTTCACCTGCTCGATGAGGTGACCGACTGTATCCGAACCGACATTGGTCGCGCCGTCAGGCTGCGCCGCAGGATCGCCAGTGACGATGATGACACTCGTCTGCTCGTTATTGCTGCTTTCGATCCCGACTTCGGCATGAACCTCGGACGGACCGAAGATTTTCGGCGGACCTGAATCGGTCAATTCATCTCCAGGTCCAGGCAGACCGGAATCGGACGCATCCGCCCCCCTGCTCCCGCCATCGGGGCCTGAAAGACGTTGCGTCTCCGTTTCCACTATATGGTGACTGGCATGCAGGACATGAGCGAAGTGCGCTCCGTCCGCGGCAGTTTCACCTGCCGGATACCCCATGCTCGTCATGGCGGATGTTTGCCCGGTCAATGCCGCCAGCATAGGAAAGAGTGCCGAGAGTTCGGACCCGTTCGCGGCCAGCGGCACAGCGAACACATCGCTCTTTCCGGTTTCTTCTCCATTCGTTTCTTCGAAAGAAATATCCCCGCCATCAATGAAGGCGGAAACCGTAACGGCTTGCGACGTCGAGGCAGATGAAATCGTCACGGTTTGTGGCACTGTTTCATCCACCCAATCCGTGTTGGGGCTAGCGGCTCCCTGTCCCCAGAGCTTCGCCAACTCCGAGAATTGCGCCATACCGATGTAGTTCCACAGCAGTTCCGTCTTGCGATCATAGGGCACAGCAGCCTCCTCCTGCGCATAACGGGTGTAACGGGCGCATTCTCCGCCGGGTCCGGACTGCACGATTCTCCGTTACCCGGTCGTACTGTCTGAAAATGAAGGATTTATCCCTGAACACACTTCAATCCCGCGCGTCGAAGACGCGCGGGACCGATAATCGCTAAGGGCTGTCAGACACCGAAGTTGAACAGGTTGCTGAGGTTCGAGCTGTCGTTGTCGCCAGCGGTGATGTCTTGATCGAAGTCGGCGAAATTCGCAGGTCCGAATGTCTGGGTGATGTCCGCCAGATTCTGGTTCGCATCGTTATCGGCAAGCATGTTGCTTTGCGTTACATCGTATGTGTCGTTGTTGCTGTTATCGAAGAAACCGGGACCAACGTCCCAAATATTGGAATTGTTCGTTTGCGTGTTGCCACCGCTGGTAATGTCCTGATCGATCGTGGCGACATTGCCGAACCCGACCTGGGCAACGATACCGACATTCAGGTTGATGTCGTTGTCGATCATCATGTTGCCCTGGCCGACCGTATAGGAATCGTTGTTGGAATCGTCGTTATTCCAACCCCAAGCATCGCCGAAATCGTGGATCAACGAGGCATTCGACTGACTGTTGCCGCCGCTGCCGATCGTCTGCTCGACACCGTTCAGGTTGACGGCGAAGACTTGCGTCAGATCGAGGGAGTTCGCATTACCGTCGTTGTCGGCCATCTGGCTTTCCTGACCGACATCGTAACTATCGTTATTGTTGTGATCGCCGAAAAAGTGCGAATAGCCGGAATCGTCGAGCTTGGAGAAATTGTGCTGGTTGTTGTTGCCGCTGTCGATGCTCTGTTCGAGACCGACGAGATTGAACAGACCGGTTTGCGAAATCTCGGCGTTATTGACGTTAAAGTCGTTGTCCAGCATCATGTTGGACTGATCGACCTTATATTCGTCGTTATTGCTGCTGCCACCGAAGCTGTGGTGGAACAGGGAGGCGCCGGAGCTGGAGCCGTCATCGAAGATAAATGACTTGTTGCTCTGGTCGTTGCCACCACTATTGGTATCCTGACCGACGAAGGCAAGAGCGACGCCGCCGAACAGGCCACTCGTGTCCTGCTCCAGTTCGAGATTGTTCACGTTCTCGTCGTTATCGGCCATGCCATTGAATTGACCGACATCGTAAGTGTCGTTGTTGCTGTGGTTGCCACCCTTACCGGCATAACCGTCATCGAAGATCTTGGAGAAGTTCTTCTGCTCGTTATCGCCGCTGTCGATGGTCTGGGAGGCGAAGACTACATTCGCGCCGCCGAGTTGCAAGGTCTCGAACACATTGGCATTCTGGTCATTGTCGAACATATTGTTCGTTTGATCGACCGTGTATTCGTCGTTACCGACATTCTTCGCGCCATGGGCAAAACCGCCATCGAGCACGAACGACTTGTTGGTCTGGTCATTGTAGCCACTGTCGATGTCCTGCTCCAGGCTGGCGATCTGCGTTCCGCCAAACTGCTCAAGCGTGACGGCATTAATGTTTTCGTCGTTGTCCTGCATGCCGTTGGATTGGCCGACGGTAAAGATATCGTTGTCTACGTTCGCCATCGCTGTTTCCTCTGTCTGAACTGGGTCAATCGGATTAGCAAGACAAACCTAGCCGTCGGAGAGCGCGGGCAGCGCAATCCGTTGGGATCATATAACCTCACGGCTCAGGCAGTCCCTCGACGAGGAGGCTCGGAAGCGTTCGATAAACTTTTGGAATGCTTACCGGTTCCTCCGCAGGAGTTCGTATTTCGTTGCACGAACTCACATGCAGAAAAGCCGGAACCCATGACGAGGTTCCGGCAAACGGGAAGATGCAATTAATCCGTTCCAACTATTCAGAAAATCGTGCCGAGACAGGACAACAGGTCAAGCTGTCCTTTGGAGCGCGAGAATTTTCCGGGAGTTTTTAAAGCATCCCGCAGGTCATCCGTGGCTGAGAACCGCACGTATTTTCTCGGCATTCGCGCCCAGAACATCAGGATTTTCCATCTCACCAGTATGCGGCTTGAGCGGCTGGCCCTCGTAGCGCGGGATAACATGGAAATGCAGATGGAACACCGTCTGTCCGGCTGCGCTCTCGTTGAACTGGAACACGTTCATGCCATCGGCGCCGAACGCCTTTCCGGCGGCCTTGGCAATGACCTGCACTTCCTTGATGAGGTGTGCGAGATCGTCAGGAGCTATATCCATGATGTTGCGGGCACGCAGTTTTGGAATAACGAGTATATGGCCCGGCGCTTGCGGCATGACATCCATGAAAGCCAGAACCCGCTCCGTCTCGTAAACCTTCTGGCACGGGATTTCGCCCCGCAGGATCCTCGCGAAAATATTGCCATCGTCATAGAGCATGTCCATCCCTCACCGAATGCCCCGCCCCCGCTCCGCCGCGAAGGTTCGTGCCTTATTCAATGTTTTTCCGCTCTGTCCAGGTTGACCCTGTGCAGGTCGCATCCACAATCCATGCATATTCATACAGCTATTTTTCCCGCAGTGTCATTCCCCTTTTTTCCAAAGTCCCAGCGCGTGTCCGACACTATATCCGCCAAAGGATTTTGTAGGGATGTAAATAACTTCTCCCGGAACTTCTCTTGCGTATGGAACCTTCGCCAAAGCGGATTGTTGTTTTCCCATGCAATCCTTTCATCTCGAACATCGCCGAGGAGGCGCGGATGGTAACAGGTAACTCGACATCGAAACGCGGCTTCGCATCGATGGATGCCGAACGGCAACGGCAGATCGCCAGCAAGGGCGGGCGCAGCGTTCCCGCCGAAAAGCGCTCATTCTCTCAGGATCGCGAACTTGCTTCTGAGGCCGGGCGCAAGGGCGGACAGGCGTCCGGACACAGTAGGCATCCGCATATCGACACCGATGAATGACGCAACCGGGATTACAACCCGCAACAGCTCACCCGCCTGCGCCGCACCGCACGGATACAGGCGGGTGCCCCGATTTTCGCTCGCGCGGAAACAGCCCGTACAAAAAGGGCAGTTATCGCCAGATGCTCTGTGAATATCCGTGCCGGAGCATTCTTAAGATCCGGTCGGTTCATAACCAGAAGATTGAATCAGCCAACTTACAATTTGTGTACCCCTTTTATGGGTTTATCGCCTAGGGCTTCCTCTCCTGTCTGCTCTCAGCCATTGCATGCTGTTCGCGCCGTTTTTGCGCCATGACGTTGAAGACCTCAACCAAGGCGGCGAAGGCCATCGATGCATAGATGTAGCCGCGCGGCACATGGACGTCGATGGCGTCGGCGACCAGCGCACCGCCGATCATCACCAGGAACGCCAGAGCCAGCATCTTGGTTGTCGGGTGATTGGCGATGAAGCGCGACACCGGGCCGGAGGCGACATACATCACGGCAACGGCAATGATGACGGCGGTGATCATCACCGGCAGATGCTGCGCCATGCCGATGGCAGTAATGATCGAATCGACGGAGAAAACGAGATCAATCAGTACAACCTGAACGATGACTTTCGAAAAAGCCGCGCCTACGGAAGCCTTGGTCTCAGTATGACTGCCTTCAATCTCATTATGGATTTCGTGCGTCGCCTTGGCGAGCAGGAACAGTCCGCCGACGAGCAGGATGATGTCCCGCCATGAGAAATCGAAGCCGAAAGCGGAGAAGACCGACTCTTTCAGACCGATGATCCAGGTCAGAACCGCCAGCAAGGCAATGCGGAAAATAAGGGCCAGCGCCAGACCGATCTTGCGCGCCATCTCCGCCTGATGCTTATCGAGCCGGGAGACAACGACGGAAATGAAGACGATGTTGTCGATGCCGAGCACAATCTCAAGCGCGGTCAGTGATAAAAGCGCAGCCCATGCGGAGGGGTCGCTCAAGAGGTCCAGCATATGTATCTCCTTGTTCCGGCTAACAGCGCATCGTTTCGCGCCCAGTTATCAAAGATGCGGAACAAGGCAAGAAAAAATGGTATCCGCGGCAGGATAGTCCCCTATCATGGAGGTTCAATAACTTTGAATTTGCAAGTGAAGTTGCTGGTTTGACTTTAGAATTCCAGGATATCTTGGAATCTTACCCGCTCATGCGCCCCTGTCCTGTCGTTGGAGCGATGGCAAGACAGACGATAGGCACCGTCTCTACCGACCTGCTCAATGACGAATCGAATTGCTTACGGCAACCGAAAATCGTTTTTTTCGGCGGCGGAACATTCAAACGTCGTCCTCCGATTCCATCCATCGCGCGCCCATTCTCTGGTTTGGGGCGCATGGCGTAAGAAACCTCGAAAGCTTGAGAAATCTCAAAGGTTGGAAGTTCTCCGCCCGAAGACGTCCTATCAGGCACCTGCCACGGTGCGGATACCAGTCTGGTGGACCCATTCCGGGAGTTCGGCTCATTCACGATCACGACAATTGCCGTTACGATAAGTACACCCAGAAAAACAGGTCCGGACAATCCTGATTTTACACCTGACTTTACGCATGAACCCGTCAAAACGCCCATCTTGCCGCCTCCATGCCCCGAAAAGAACCTCACGGGGCAACACACAGCCGATCAATGCGCCGGACGAACCGGCACAGGCACTATCTCATTGGTTTTATTGCATTATTATAGAAATTAACGATCAGCCCGCCACATACCGCTTTCCGCCGGCATCTTTTGACCGGCGACAAACGGCTCCCCCACGCAATTGCGTGCGACAGAGTCCAAACCGTCTGGATTCGATCAACGCTGTTTTCCGGTGAATGTTCCGGTCTTCGAAACCACTTCAGACGCCCAAACGGCTCCGGTCCGGATATCCAGAAGAGCTACATTCAATGGTAAGAAAAGAAGGCATGAAGTTTCGTGTTCGCTGCGGAGACGCTTCAGGTTGCGGACGCGTTTAGCGACTTTGCCAGCGTTTCTATCCGCTCGGCAGTCTTCTGGACGGTCTCGATCAGCCGCGTTTCGAGAAACTGCTCACGCTCGCCACCGGCCAGCGCATAACGTTTTGTCTCGGCAAACTCATCCTGAAGAACCGTGAGTCTGGTGCGGGTTTCGAACAATTCATCCGCCAGCATCAGCGCGGCCATGACATGCAGCCGCATGTCGCCGATTTCGCCGAATGACGCACGCATGTCACCGATCCGGCGATCCAGCTCAGCGGCCAGCTTTTCGAGACGTTGCTCTTCACCCTCACCACAGGCCATCCGGTATGTGCGACCTGCAATCGTCACCGTAACCTGATGCATGTCGCCGTTACTCATTACCGCGTCCCGTATTGCCAGCCTCAGCCAATATGGTCTCGACCGCACCGATGGCCCGCTCCACACGCGCGTTCACATCTCCGGCCACCGCTTCAACCCGCTCCAGACGGCCCGCCGTTCCGTCAAGCTCCTCGGCAAGTTTTGCGCGATCATCCTGCATCAGTTGCAGTTCGAGTTCGAGATCGGTCCGGCGCGCATCTGCCTCAAGCTTGCGCGCAATTGATGCTTCCAGAAGGCCGATGGCCTGATCGAGCCGTTTCAGGGCATTTTCCAGTGCGGCTGACACATGAACCTCCGAGAGCACGATTGAAGTCTTAAAGCAGATAATTCTTAAAAAGCCGCAAATCTTGAAATGACGTGCGCCGGAGCGGCGAAAAAAGGCTCACAAAAGCATTTTTCAGCACTTCGCCACGGTTTGGACTTGAAACTTGCGCCATGTTATCCGAAACGAAGGCAGCAGTTTGGCGGTCTGTCGTTCGTCCGCCGGATTCGTCCGTGCGGGCCTACCAGTGCGGATATTGAAAACAGGGACAAGCCTCCTGTCCCAGAAACGTATTGTCCGGTTTTATTGTTCTCCGGTTCCTCTTGCCGTTCGGGATTCATCCGTGACTCAAACCAGCTCCCATTCCCCGCCATCCCATACCGATCTTGCCAATGCATTGCGCGCCCTGTCCATCGATATGGTCGAAGCTGCCAAATCCGGCCATCCCGGCTTACCAATGGGTGCCGCCGATATCGTCACGGTACTGTTCACGCAATTCCTGAAAAACGATGCCAGTGCCCCGAACTGGTTCGATCGCGACCGCTTCATCCTGTCCGCCGGGCACGGGTCGGCGCTCCTGTATTCGCTCCTGCATCTGACAGGGGTGAAGGAGTTGACGCTCGATCAACTCAAGAATTTCCGGCAATTGCATTCACTGACGCCCGGACATCCGGAGAATTTCGAAACACCCGGCGTCACGATGACGACGGGGCCGCTCGGGCAAGGCATTGCCACGTCGGTCGGTTTCGCTCTTGCCGAACGCATGATGAACGCCGAGTTCGGCAACGATCTCGTCGATCATCGCACCTATGTCCTCGCCTCCGACGGCGACCTGATGGAAGGCGTGAGCCAGGAAGCGATTGCGATTGCCGGGCATCTGCGGCTCAATCGGCTGATCGTGCTGTTCGATGACAACGGCATTTCCATCGACGGCCCGCTGTCGATTGCCGATTCGGTCGATCAGGTGAAGCGGTTCGAGGCGGCGGGCTGGAACACGGCGCGTGTCGACGGGCATGATCCGGCGGCCATCGCCAAAGCGCTGAAAGACGCGCAAACCTCGGACCGTCCGGTGCTGATCGCCTGCAAGACGGTGATCGGCTATGGTGCCCCGACCCGCGCCGGAACGTCCAAGGCGCACGGCGAACCTCTAGGGACAGAAGAGGCCGCAGGCACAAAGAAGGCGCTGGGCTGGACATCCGCACCGTTCGAGGTGCCGCAAGCAATCCGCGATGCCTGGGCGAAGGCCGGCCAGAGCGGCGCTCCCGCGCGCGAAGCCTGGGAAGCCCGCATCGATGCGCTTGTCGCCGATAAGCGGACTGAATTCCAGCGCCGGGTTTCCGGGGGTATCTCCCCTGTCCTCCAGAGCGCCATCACCCAGTTGAAAACAAAACTCGCTGCGGAACCGGTGACGGTCGCGACCCGCAAGGCAAGCGAAATGACGATCGAGGCCATCAGCACCGTCGTGCCGGAACTGATCCTCGGCTCGGCGGACCTGACGCCGTCGAACAATACCAAGACCAAAAATCTCAAGGCCATCGCCCCCGGCGATTATGCGGGCCGGTATATCCATTACGGCATCCGCGAACATGGCATGGCGGCGGCGATGAACGGCCTCGCCCTGCACGGCGGGTACCGTCCAGCGGGTGGCACATTCCTGATCTTCACCGATTATGCGCGCCCGGCAATGCGACTTGCCGCACTGTCGCGCATTCCGGCGGTCTACGTGATGACACATGATTCCATCGGTCTCGGCGAAGATGGGCCGACCCACCAGCCGGTGGAAATCCTTGCTGCCTTACGGGCAATTCCGAACCTGCGGGTATTCCGCCCCGCCGACGCAGTGGAGACTGCGGAGTGCTGGCAGTTGGCGATGGAGCGCACCGACGGGCCGAGCGTACTCGCCCTTTCGCGCCAGAACCTGCCGCAGGTCCGCAAAACCGTTACGAACGAAACGCTTTGCGCCACGGGTGGTTATGAATTGTCCCCGGCTGACGGAACCGCAAAGGTATCGCTTTTTGCCTCCGGTTCGGAAGTCGAGATCGCCCTTGCCGCACAAAAGCTGCTGGCGGAAAAAAATGTCGCCTCGCGCGTTGTCTCCGTGCCGTCCCTCGAATTGCTGCTCGCCCAGCCCGATGCCATACGGCAATCGATCATCGGCGGCGCGTCAGTCAGAATCGCCGTGGAAGCTGCAGTGCGTTTCGGCTGGGACGCGGTGATCGGCGACAGGGGCCTGTTCGTAGGCATGAGCGGCTTTGGAGCAAGCGCGCCGGCAAAGGATTTGTACAAGCACTTCGGTATCACCGCTGAAGCGGTTACGGAACGCGCCCTCACGGCGCTGAAGGGGTAGGTCCTAGCTCCTTTCGCTTTTGCGGCAGGAGAGATTGACGTTAATATCCGGTTCACACGGGTAGCGGCATGGTTGCCGTCGCCTTCAGCCTGGTTGTTTGAAGCGGACGGCATCGCCGTCCAGATCTGTGCAAGGAGCATCTTACAATGACGGTAAAAGTCGCCATCAACGGTTTTGGACGCATTGGTCGCCTCGTTCTGCGCGCCATCGTCGAAAGTGGCCGTAAGGACATCCAAGTCGTCGCCATCAATGATCTCGGTCCGGTCGAGACCAATGCACATCTGTTGCGTTACGATTCCGTCCATGGCCGGTTCCCAGCTGAAGTAAAGGTCGAAGGCGAGCATATCGTCGTCAACGGCCAGAAGATCCTCGTTACAGCAATCAAGAATCCCGCCGAACTGCCGCACCAGCAGCTCGGCGTCGACATCGCCATGGAATGCACTGGCATCTTCACCTCCAAAGACAAGGCAAAGCTGCATCTCGATGCCGGAGCTAAGCGTGTGCTGGTGTCGGCCCCCGCCGATGGCGCGGACATCACGGTGGTTTATGGCGTCAACCACAAGAACCTGACCAAAGATCACCTGATTGTCTCCAACGCCTCCTGCACCACCAACTGTCTCGCCCCCGTCGCCAAGGTGCTGCACGAACTCGTCGGCATCGAGAAGGGCTACATGACGACGATCCATGCGTTCACCAACGATCAGCCATCCCTCGACCAGATGCACAAGGATCTCTACCGCGCCCGCGCCGCCACCCTGTCAATGATCCCAACCTCAACCGGCGCGGCCAAGGCAGTCGGCCTCGTCCTGCCCGACCTCAAGGGCAAGCTCGACGGTTCGGCGATCCGCGTACCGACGCCGAATGTCTCCGCCGTCGATCTCAAGTTCGTCGCCAAGCGGGCGACCACGGCGGAAGAAATCAACAACGCCATCAAGAAGGCAGCGGACGGTGAACTGAAGGGTATTCTCGGCTATACGGACGTTCCGAATGTGTCCGTCGATTTCAACCACGATCCGCATTCTTCGACCTTCCATCTCGACCAGACAAAGGTTCTGGATGGCACTCTGGTGCGCATTCTGTCGTGGTACGACAATGAGTGGGGCTTCTCGAACCGGATGTCCGACACCGCCATCGCCATGGCCAAGCTGATCTGATCCGGTTATGATCGGCGCGGGGGCGCGTTATCGCCTCCCGCGCCATCGTTATTGCAAACTTTCGATCCATGGCCACTCATCGGCCTGTCCCACCTGTCACCAAGGCGATGTTTCACATGAGCGCTTTTCGCACCCTCGACGATGTCGATGTAAAGGGAAAACGGGTTCTGATCCGCGTGGACCTGAACGTGCCTATGGAAAACGGCAAGGTCACCGATGCCACCCGCATCGAGCGCGTGCTGCCGACCTTGCAGGAATTGGCGAGCCATGGCGGCAAGGTCATCATCCTCGCCCATTTCGGGCGGCCCAAGGGCGGTCCCGATCCGAAGTATTCCTTGCACCCGGTCGTTGAGGCTGTCTCATTGATGTTGCGCAAACCGGTGGCATTCGCAACCGATTGCATCGGTGAAGCAGCGGAAAAAGCTGTCGCGGCAATGAAGAATGGCGACGTGCTGATTCTCGAAAATACCCGTTTCCATCCTGAAGAGGAAAAGAACGATCCGGCTTTCACCGCCAAGCTGGCGAAGAACGGCGATATTTACGTCAACGATGCGTTCTCGGCAGCGCACCGCGCCCATTCCTCAACCGAAGGTCTTGCCAGAGTGCTGCCCGCTTATGCGGGCCGAGCGATGCAGTCTGAACTTGATGCCCTGACCAAGGGGCTGGAATCGCCTAAGCGCCCGCTCGTGGCGGTGGTCGGCGGAGCCAAAGTATCCTCAAAAATCGACTTGCTGGAAAATCTCGTCGCCAAGGTCGATGCCCTCATCATCGGTGGCGGCATGGCCAACACCTTCTTGCACGCCACGGATTTCGCCGTCGGCAATTCATTGTGCGAGCGCGATCTGGCAGATACGGCCTTGCGCATCCTGGCGCGGGCGCGGGAGAAGGGCTGCGCCATCATCCTGCCGGTCGACGCCGTGGTCGCGAAGGAATTCAAGGCGGGTGCCGAGCGGCATACCTATGGTATCGATGCCATTCCTTCCGATGGCATGATCCTTGATGTCGGCGCACAATCGGTGGAGCGCATCAAGGCGGCGATCAACGACGCAGCGACGCTGGTATGGAACGGCCCCCTCGGCGCATTCGAAATCAGCCCGTTCGACCAAGGTACGGTTGCTGCGGCACGATATGCCGCCGAACGGACAAAAGCCGGAAAGCTCGTCTCGGTAGCGGGCGGCGGCGATACGGTTTCCGCCCTCAACCATGCCGGGGCCGCCGACCAGTTCACCTACATATCCACCGCCGGAGGGGCGTTCCTCGAATGGCTGGAAGGCAAGGTTCTTCCCGGCGTCGAGGTGCTGCGGCGGTAAGCAGGTTTGACAGTTCCCGCAACCGTCCGGAGGGAGCCGGGCAGTTGCGGTCAAAAGCCGACACGACAAACTCCGGAGGAATTCAGATGGCTCGCATCACCCTGAGGCAGCTTCTCGACCATGCTGCCGAACACGATTACGGTCTGCCCGCATTCAATATCAATAACATGGAGCAGGGCCTGTCGGTCATGGAGGCTGCCAAGGCAACCGACTCGCCCGTCATTATCCAGGCGAGCCGGGGGGCACGTCAGTATGCCAACGATATCATGTTGAAATACATGATCGATGCGCTGGTGGAGATCTATCCGCAGATCCCGGTCTGCATGCACCTCGATCACGGCAATGGTCCCGGCACCTGCGTCACCGCCATCCAGAACGGTTTTACCTCAGTGATGATGGACGGCTCGCTGGACGAAGCGGGCAAAAAGCCTTCGACCTACGAGTATAACGTCGGCGTCACCCGTCAGGTGACGGAAATGGCGCATCTCGGTGGCGTGTCGGTGGAAGGAGAACTCGGCGTCCTCGGCTCGCTGGAAACCGGCGAAGGCGAGAAGGAAGACGGCCACGGGGCGGAAGGCAAGATTTCGCACGACCAACTTCTCACCGACCCGGCGCAGGCGGTGGATTTCGTCAAGAAAACTAATGTCGATGCGCTCGCCATCGCCATGGGCACCTCACACGGCGCCTACAAGTTCACCCGTAAACCCGATGGCGCGATCCTCGCCATGAATGTGATCGAGGAAATCCACCGCCGCCTGCCGAACACCCATCTGGTGATGCACGGCTCTTCGTCCGTTCCGCAGGAATTGCAGGACATCATCAACAAGTATGGCGGCCAGATGCCCCAGACTTGGGGCGTGCCGATCGAGGAAATCCAGCGCGGCATCAAGCACGGCGTGCGTAAGATCAACATCGACACGGACAACCGCATGGCGTTGACCGGCCAGATTCGTAAGGTATTCGCCGAGAACAAGGCCGAGTTCGACCCGCGCAAGTATCTGAAACCGGCGATGGAAGCGATGACCAAGCTGTGCATCCAGCGCTTTGAAGCTTTCGGTGCGGCGGGTCATGCCGCGAAGATCAAGCCGATTGCGCTGTCCGATATGGCAAAGCGTTATGCCTCCGGCGAACTGAACCAGAAATTCGCCTGATTTGCCTTGCAGTAAGGAGAACCTGACGGCTCTCCGCCCGATCCAGTATGAGACGGGGCCGCCAGCGGCCCCGTTTTCATTCGGCAATCCTATCTGTTTCGTGTTACACTCGCCCCCATGTCGCAATCTCCCCTGTCTCGTCTCTACCTTATCAGCCCGCTCCTGACGGATGCGGAAACATTCGCGCCCATACTGGATGCAGCCTGCAAGGCTGGTGATGTTGCCGCCGTATTGCTGCGCCTCCCCGCCGTCGATCCCCGACAGCAGGTCAATATCCTCAAAAGCCTCGCGCCGATAGCGCAGGCGCATGGCGTTGCGGCAGTGGCAACGGCGGACGAAATCGGGGAGTTGGCAACCATCGCAATGCGTGGTGGCGCGGATGGCGTGCATGTTGCCGCGCCTTCTGAGACGCTTGCCGAATTGCGACGCCAGATCGGCACTGAACGCATCCTCGGCGTCGGCGGCTTACGGTTGAAGGACAACGCCATGAGAGCGGGCGAAGCTGGAGCCGATTATCTCCTGTTCGGAGAACCGAAAAGCGATGGTTTTGTCCCCGATCTCACCGAGACGATCGAACGCGCTGCCTGGTGGGCGGAGATTTTCGAAACACCATGCGTCGCTTACGCTCCTGCCCTCGACGCAATTGCGGCGTTGGCGGCGACGAGAGTCGAATTCATCGCCCTCGGTGAGACCGTCTGGAACAACCCCGAAGGGGCACCCCAGGCAATCACCCATGCGCTAACAATTCTATCCAACTCCACGGTTGCCGGATGATGAAACGATTTCCGCTTTTTGTTCCGTTCGTCGTCACCCTTGCCGGGTTTACAGTCTCCGCTACGGCACAAACACCAGCCACTCCAGCGAACACAACCCGCTCCGCTCCGGTGGTCGACCTTGCCTTCGATGCCTATAAACTCGGCAATTTCTCGGTAGCGCATCAGGAGGCGGCGAAGCGGCTGGAAAAGAACAAGTCCGATTCAGCGGCGATGACGCTGCTCGGGTTGATGTACGCACAAGGGTTTGGCGTCCCGCCCGATCAGAAAACAGCCGCGCAATGGTACACGGCTGCGGCATTGCACGGCGATGCCCATGCCATGGCATCTCTCGGGATGATGACGATCGAAGGGCGCGGTGTCGTCAAAAATCTGGCCGAGGGCAAGGTATGGCTGGAAAAGGCGGCAGCGCTCAATGAACCGGCAGCCTGTTTCAATCTGGCGTTTATTCTGCTCTCGCACAATACCGAAGCCGACGACAGGCAGGCCATCGCACTGCTGAAAATCGCCGCCCAAGCCGGAATTGACGATGCACAGCACGCCCTCGGCGTCGCCTATCTCGAAGGACGCGGTATCGAGCGCAATGCCTCTGAGGCGATAAGCTGGTTCAAGCTGGCCGCCTATAACGGCAACATCGCCGGTGAGGTGGAATATGCGACCCTGCTGTTTCAGGGCAAAGGCATCGACAAAGACGAGGAACTTTCGGCCAAGTACTTCCTGCGCGCTGCCGCCAAAGGCAATCCGGTAGCGCAGAACCGTCTCGCCCGCCTGTACCTGACTGGACACGGCGTCCCGATAAACAAGGTGGAAGCGGCGGCCTGGCATTTCAGCGCTGCCGCTCAGGGCTTGACCGACCCCCTGCTCGACAGCGAATTGCAATTGCTGACCGCCGATGAGCGCGCCGGAGCCGAGCGCCTGTTCCGTAAGCGCCTGATGGCGCAATAGAGTATTCAGAATTCGGTTCTTTGCTCTTTGGTTCCGGCGGGATGGGCTTGCATCCAGCCCCACTTCAACTTGGCCCCATTTTCAGGCTTTTCGGCTTTTGCTCGCGCTTCTCCTTGACGCCGCAACCGGTTCAGGCCATGACCACAGACCCGATCCGCTGTTGCGGCGCTGCGGGCCAACCCCGCCGCCGATCTTGACCTTGGCAGTTTTCCGATGATCCGTTCTCCCCTGATGACCGTCATGACCGAAGCGGTCATGAAAGCCGCGCGTTCCCTGAAGCGGGATTTCGGCGAAGTCGAAAACCTTCAGGTTTCCCGTAAAGGTCCGGGCGATTTCGTCTCCAACGCCGACCGGCGCGCCGAGACGATCCTGCGCGATATGCTGGAAAAGGCGCGCCCCGGCTATGGCCTCGTCATGGAGGAGCAGGGCATTATCGAGGGGGCGGACAAGAGCCATCGCTGGCATATCGACCCGCTCGACGGTACCACCAACTTCCTGCACGGCATCCCGCAATTCGCGATCTCCGTGGCGCTGGAACGCGAAGGGCAGATCGTCGCCGGAGTGGTCTACGACCCGGCCAAGGATGAGCTGTTCATCGCTGAAAAAGGCAAGGGAGCCTATCTCAACAACAAGCGCATGCGCGTTGCCGCACGGATCGATATGCCGGATGCCGTAATCGGCTGCGGCATGCCGGGTATCGGTCGCAGCCAGCATACGCAGTTTCTGGCTGAAGCCGCCAAGGTGATGAACAATGTCGCCGGAATGCGCCGCTTCGGCGCCGCCTCCCTCGACCTCGCCTATGTCGCCTGCGGGCGGCTCGATGCCTATTGGGAGCGTGGCCTCAGCACCTGGGATTTCGCCGCCGGAATCGTTCTGGTGAAGGAAGCTGGCGGTTTCATCTCTGATGCCGATGGCGGCACGGACCCGCTGAAAACCATGTCAATCGCCTGCGGCAACGAGACGATACACCGGAATTTGCTAAAGTTATTAAAAGAGGCGAAGGGGTGAGAAAGTTGAACCGCCTATGCTTCTTTGTATACCATGCCGGAAACATGCGGTTTCGGCATGGCATCACCAAGTTTACCACGTAAAATATAGTATACATTTACGATTAATGGCACATTCATTTAGAATGACAGATATAATTCTGAAATATTATTCAACAGTTAAACTCATCTAATTCTCTATGTAACTGGAACAGCTCGACATGAATACGAAGATATTTTGAATCAAGCGATCCATAAAAGCAAAACTCACCATCGAGAATTATTCTGAAATAATTATCTTCTATCGGCTCCATCCATAGTTCAGCCGTCTAATTGCGACTATCCCAAAGTTTAAATTTTTTCATGGTTATATCTTTCATATATACTACACACTCTGATGTATTTCATATCAAGATTTTCTTCATATAAATAATGTGTATGATTGTTTTTTATAATACTCCCAATATTGTCTTTGTTAAGTTCAATATTTCCAAACTTAAAAATCTACGAGACTTGAAGCTTCGCCAAAAATTTTTATAAAACTATTCCATCCTGGGATTTTGATAAGGATCTCATGGCTCACCTATATTAGAGCGCGATCCGATCAAATTGCATCGGATTGCGCTCTAACTTTCCTTCATTCCCCTCATTTTCTTGCGCCGAACCGGTGGTCACTTCGGCGGAAAATGCTCTATTCCATTGGTCTGAATTTTGAAGGACTATACGTTCCGTTCAGCTGCGGCTTCAACTCATGGTAATGCGGATTGGAATGATCTCGCTGCCCATGATTTGTATCGTTCGTTCTGTGAAGTGGGATACCGTTGGGGTCAAAAGTAAAGCCCTGTGTATAAGGCCCATTATTCCCCATATGGGTATTCAATGTCGTATGCGGCGCATTAACCCGCGTTCCATCCGACCTGAACTGTCCCCCCTTTCACACCGAAGCCGCCGTCATCACCACGTCGTCGCCGTCGAGAACGAAGTCGATAGTCATCAGTGCGGCGCGGGCTATCAGACCGGTGTAGAAGGGCTGGATGGAATGCGCATCGACGATGCCGCCTTCCGGCTCTCCGGCAATCAGTCCGGCGGCGTGGACCGGCAGACGGGCGTTGGGGCCGTTGGAGCGCAGGATGAAGCGGCTCTTGTCCGCCTCATGCGTCACCGTCACGGCGATCTTACCGCCACGCGGAATGGCGGTTGAGGCGATCATCACCAGGTTGAGTAGCAGCTTGACCTTGTTCTTCGGCAGAAGCAGCGGCGGCGCTTCCCATTCGAGGGCAATCTTGTTGTCGAGAAACAGGCCGCGCGCCACGAGTTCGGCGTCCCGAAGGTCGATCTCTGCCCCGACCGATCCGGCAGCGCCGAAAGCAAGCCGGGCGAATTGCAGCCGGGCAGAAGCCTGTTTCGAGCTTTTGCCGATCAGATCGAAGGCGAAATCGCGCATCGATGGGTCTTTCTCGTCCTCCAGTACTTCAAGGCCGTTGACGATCGCGCCGACCGGAGAAATGACATCGTGGCACACTCTCGAACAGAGCAGGGCGGCGAGATCGAGGGCTTCGAGCGTGACTTTCGGCATGACGCCTCCTGCTATATGCTGCTGGCGAGCCTACCTCGCATCTGAGGAGGCCACATATGAAGTCTGGCCGGGCTTGAGAAGCCTAGCAAACCCATCGGATACCCGGCATTTTCTGGATTGAAAAGCCGGATCGTCCGGCGGAATGAAGGCAAAAGGGGATAATTGGTGTTGATGACCACCATCCTAGACAATACGGACGCCATCGCCCGCACGCTCGCCGGTATCGCTGTTGAGGCGGGGGCGCTGTTGCAACGGTTGCGGTCTCAGGCCATCGTCGCCACGGTCAAACCGGACGGAACGCCCGCGAGTGAAGCCGACCTCGCCGCCGAAACGCTGATCCTGAAACGGCTTACCGAAATCTGGCCCGACATTCCAAGCGTTGCCGAGGAAAGCGGCGGGGCAATTCGCGAGTCCCAACCGTTCTTCCTGATAGACCCGCTCGACGGTACGCGCGATTATCTTACTCCGGAGGGTGAATACAGCGTCAATATCGCCCTCATCGTGCATCGCCGCCCGGTTGCCGCCGTGATCGCCGCGCCAGCGAACCGTCGCGTCTGGATCGCCGGAACAGTTGCGGCGCATACTTCCATTCCGAAGGATGCTGCTGGCGCACTCGACTGGGAACCGATCTGTACCCGCCCAAGACCGATGGACGGCCTGATTGTGCTGGGCAGCCGCAGGCATGGCGATGCCGTAACCCAAAGTTGTCTTGCCACCCTGCCAGTGCGTGAAACGAAAACCGTTTCCTCAGCCGTAAAATTCGGCCTGATCGCCTGCGGGGAAGCAGACCTTTACATCCGCTGCGGCGCGACGATGGAATGGGACACAGCGGCGGGCGACCATATCCTCGAACGGGCGGGGGGCGGACTCATCGCGCCAGACGGTTCACCTTTCCTGTACGGACGGGTAAGCCATGACTACAGAAACGGGCCGTTTGCAGCCTTCGGCGACACTACCCTGCGCAGTATCATCGCCCTGCCACGGCATATTTCCTGAAACACCAGAGCCAGATTGGCGGCAGCGTGCGTAAAGAAGTTATTAAGCATAACCGGTCTACAGTGGCTGAAATGCGGATGCTCTGGCATCCGCAGATCATTCGGCGTTTTGAAGCCGCGCGGGCCGTTCGGCAAACAGATTGTTGTTATGGTTAACGACCCCTGCGGTACGTTCCGGTTCGCTAAACAAGGAATGTTTCGCCAAGAGGGAATGCCATGACCTATCGTAAATTGCTTTTTGCGGCCATCCTTGCCGCCCTCAGCCCGGCCCTGACCTGCCTCCCGGCACAAGCGCAAAGCGCCCGCGGCGGCACAGCCCGGAATGGCTTTGAATCAAGGGAACTGATTGAATCCGGCCACCATTTCTTCGGTACGGTTTCACGCGATCTCGGTGCCGCTGTCGAGGAGGCGACCCGGCGCTGGGGCACACCGAACGCCTATATCCTCGGCCAGGAGGCTTCCGGCGCGTTCTTCGGCGGACTGCGTTACGGCGAAGGAATTCTCTACACCGGCAACGGTCGGAAGCAGAAGATCTTCTGGCAAGGCCCTTCCGTCGGTTTCGACTGGGGCGGCGATGGTGCGCGGACCATGATGTTGGTCTATAATATGCGCTCACCGGAGTCGTTACACAAACGGTTCGGCGGCGTTGCCGGTTCCGCTTATCTTGTCGGAGGTTTCGGGTTCACTGCCCTGACCGCCGATCATGTCACGGTGGTGCCTATTCGCTCCGGCGTCGGTGTCCGACTTGGCGTTAATCTGGGGTATTTGAAGTTTTCACGAAACCCGACATGGAATCCCTTCTGAGCACTGCCTTTTGACTGTGCCGCCCGGGATCACAAGTCGGTCCATGAGACGGCAGGGCAAATGGAGGAACCTGGTTATCGCGCTCTGCGCATCTCCAATCTGGAGACAGAGGTTGCCGGGCGGGACCGGACAATCGCTGAATTGCACAAAGCGCTCGCAGAAGAAAAGAAGCGGAACTCCGGTCTGGAGAAATTCGCCCAATCCGCTCAAAGCTCCCTGGAGGCGGCCAAAGCCGACCTGACCGCCCTGGAGCGCCGCCACCTCGATGCCCTCAATAATCTCGCCGATGCTCAGAAAGAGATTCGGATGTCCACTCAGACGATAGACGACCTGAACCGTACCATTGCCGAAAAGGACAACGCCCTTCAGGCACTGCGGCGCGAGCATGAAAAGATGCAGCGCTCCGCCCAGGAGATGGTCAACAATATCGAAAGCAAACGGCGGCAGGCTTACGAAGAATTATTGAAAGTCAAGGCAGAGCTGGACAACACCGTGTCGTCGTTGACCGAGAGCCGGACGGCGCTGGGTGCAGCGCGTGAACAGTTCGCCACACTGGAAGACCGCTTCGCCCAGTTGCGCGCCACCGCCGAACGCAAGATTTCCAATCTCGACCGGGAAAGGGAGCAGATACGCACGGAGCGCGACCACGCACGCAACGAACTCGCCATCGCCAGTCAGGAACTTGCCAGCTTGCGTAATAAGGCTGGCTCGTCGTTGCAGGATATCGACCGCCTGACGCGAGATCAGGCCGGCGCTCTCAAAGAGTTGAACGCAACCCGCTCCGAACTGGATAGCACAAAGGCCCGCCTCGCCGAGACGCAAAACGAATTGCAGGTTCTCACCGCTGATTTCAAGCAGTTGATGCATAAGTCAAACCAGACGATCAGCGCCCTCAACAGCAAATACGAAGATGCCGAACGCGCCCTGAACGATACCAGGTCAGGAATGAACAGCACCCGGACAGAGCTTGACGAGACGCAGACCACGCTGAAGACGACGAGTGAAGAGTTTGAGAGAACCAGACAGGAACTGAACGAAGTCCGCGCCGCACTGGAAGAGCGGCAGAAGGAACTCATGAATCTCAATGAACAGCACCGTAGTACGGTGAGCGAACTCGACAGCACAAAGAAAACCCTGCAACGCACCACATATGCTCTGGACCGGACGGCCGCTAACCTGAACGATACATCATCGAACCTCAGCGAAGTGCGTAGCGCCTTCGATGCCAAACAGATCGAATCCGCCAACCTCACATCCGAACAGCGCCGCCTGGCAAAAGAGCTGGACAACGCACAAAACGCCTTGAAGCAGAAGTCCACCGAAGCCGAGACGGCCACGACGGAACTGAACAAGCTCAAGACGAACCTGATAGAGATGCGGAAAGGTTATTCCGCCCTCGACAAGGATCATCGCAAGGCCCTGGCGGATTTGAAGTCGGCCCAGGCCAGTCTGGAACAGGCTCTGGCCGACCGGGCCTCCGAACACGATCAGGTGCAGGCTAACCTCTCCGACGACCTAGAGAAAACCCGGATCGGACTGAACCAGAAGACAGCGGAACTTGCCGCAATCTCCGATCAGTTAACCGCTGTGCGGGCGGAACATCGCACACTGGAAGAAAATCACCGGCTTTTGCAAGAAGAGCTTGAAAAACAGCGTCTTGCGGCGGCAAGGGCAGATGAGGAACTCCTCAGGAGCCAACAGGAAAAGGCACCGGAAGAAGGCCGGCACGAAGCGACCATCAAGAAACTTCAGGCGGAACTGGTTGCCGCCAAAAACACCCTCTCCGGCACGCGCGCAAAATATGTGGCGCTGGAAGCAGAGAAGCGGCAGGCCCTGGCCAGCCTGGCCGAGGCACACGCGGAAAATGACCTCAAGGAAGCCGCTCTGGCGGAAGCGCGGGAGCTATTGGCCCGCTCCGGACGCGATGCAGACCGTGAGTTGGGCCGCGACCCGGCATTTATGCGCAAAACCGCCATCAGGCCGGAGGCCCCCCGAGACGAAGAGTTCACGCAGACACTGGTCGACCTTGAAATCGCCCGCACCGAGCTTCGACGTGCCGAAAGCGAGCGTGACCGGATGAATGGATTGATGACCGCCCTGTCGGAGGAAATCTCCGACCTGCGGCGCTCCACTCCGGAATTTGCCGATACCCGCAATTCGTCCGCCATCGGAGAACTGGTGGCGGCGCGCAACGAAGTGCGCAAATTATCGGCAGCTCTCATGGACATGCGCACCGAGATCGAAGACGCTCACCGGCAAATTGCTTCCGGCGGGCGCAGGGGAAAAGGCGGCCATGCCGACAGCGACGACGATGTTCTGGCGAAACTGAGGATGGAGCGCGACAGGGCGCAGGCGGCATTATCGGACGCACGGCGGACGATCGACGACCTGACCTATGAGGTCGATATCCTGCAAAGAACTTCCGGATACGACCATCGCCGCCCCTCTCCGGGTTATGGAGATCACGACACCGGTCGTTCCCTCATGCAGATGCGCAAGAGCTATCTGGAAGAGCGGATGGTCGGTGAAGAACTGGCGAAGACCCTTGCTTACGAACGTGAGCGCGCCATGGAACTGGAGATGCGGCTGCGCGCTGCCGAGGACGAGCGCCGTAAGCATTCCGCCGCCTCGCTGCACAATGCCTCCCTGCTCCAGGATTTGCAGCGTGAGCGCGATGCGCTCCAGCACAGGGCCGAGGAACATCGGCGCCGGGCGGAACGGATTGAGCGCGACCTGATAGAGGCGCAGGAGCGTCTTGCCACCCAGGATGCCAGAACGCAACGTCATGCCAGCCGCTCCGCCGGATCGCAGGCTCGACATGAGGAAGAACTCGAGGCCCTGCGCGAGGAACGAGACCGGCTCGTCAGCATTCTCCGCGCCGCTCAATCACCTAACGCCGCCCGCCCGGAAACCGGTGAGCGCGACGATCTGGAGGCGATCCGTGCCCGGATTGAGGAGATCGGTGAAGCCATTCTCGGGCAAAGCCGGGATCAGACTTCGCAGACGGTCCGCCCGTTGCGCCCCGGCGGCGTCAAGCATACGCCGACAGGACGATCATGAGATAACTCGACATCTTCTTCATCGTCTGAAAACAGGGACAATGAAGTTGCTTCAACCCTGACCGTTTATTCACATCGACAATGAAAAACCCGGCCTGCGAAAAGGCCGGGTTTTTCATTTGCTTCGGAACAGGGCCCGACGGTTACTTCGCCGCGATCACCATGATCTCGACATTATAGGCTGGCCCGGCGAGCTTCGCCTCGACCGTGGCGCGGGCAGGCGTATTGCCGGGGGCAACCCAGGCATCCCACACGGCATTCATTTCCTGGAATGTTGTCATGTCGCTCAACCAGATATTGGCGTTGAGGAGCTTGCTCTTATCGGTCCCGGCTTCGGCCAACAGGCTGTCGATCAGGCCTAGTACCTCTTTTGTCTGTTCGGTGACGCTCTTGCCCGCCATCTTATCGGCGACCTGCCCAGCAAGATAGACCGTATTACCGTGGACGACGGCGGCGCTCATGCGTTTGCCGGGGCGGATGCGTTGAATGGTCATGGATGCCCTCTTGAGAAACGGTTGAAAAGAGAAAACCGGCGTTCCCATACCAATCGGCAGAGAACGATGGTTCGCGATTGTTATGCGGGCATACAATGAAAGCCAAAAAAAGAGAAACCCCGCTTCGTGGGAAGCGGGGTTGCAAAGAAGTCGTAGGCTTATGGCTTATCAGCCATTCGTTTCCTTATCCCGGGCCGCGCGCTCGGCATCGCGCTCAGCCTTCAGCTTCTCGGTGATATCCTCGCCGGTCTGCTGATCGACCACCTTCATCGACAGTCGCACCTTGCCGCGATCATCGTTGCCGAGGAACTTGACTTTGACCTTGTCGCCTTCCTTGACCACGTCCGTCACCTTGGCGACGCGGCGCGGCGCGAGTTCGGAGATGTGCACCAGGCCGTCGCGTGAACCGAAGAAGTTCACGAACGCGCCGAACTCCATCACCTTGACGACGGTGCCGTCATAGATCTGGTTGATTTCCGGCTCGGCGACGATGGAGCGGATCCAGTTGAAGGCGGCCTTGATCGACTTGGCATCAGCGGAAGCGATCTTCACCGTGCCGTCGTCGTTGATGTCTATCTTTGCGCCGGTCTTCTCGACGATCTCTCGGATTACCTTGCCGCCGGAGCCGATTACGTCGCGGATCTTGTCGGTCGGGATGTGCATCACTTCGATGCGCGGCGCATGTTCGCCGAGTTCGGCCCGCGCACCGGAGAGCGCCTTGCCCATCTCGCCGAGGATATGCATCCGCCCATCCTTCGCCTGCATCAGCGCCGTTTTCATGATCTCTTCGGTGATGCCGGCGATCTTGATGTCCATTTGCAGCGAGGTGATGCCGTCCTGGGTGCCCGCGACCTTGAAATCCATGTCGCCGAGGTGATCCTCGTCGCCGAGGATGTCCGTGAGGACGACGAAAGACTTCTCTTCTTTGATCAGGCCCATCGCCACACCGGCGACCGGCGCCTTGGTCGGAACGCCGGCGTCCATGAGCGACAGGCTCGTGCCGCAGAC
>JAVBRX010000052.1:0-6515 GCA_031547465.1 Microvirga sp.
ATCGTGCTGTCCGACAACCGTCATGCCGAGCGCAAGCGCGAAGAACTGATGTACGAAGGCGGCATCGAAGCCTTCGTGCGCTATCTCGACCGCGCCAAGACGGCACTGATTACAACTCCCATCGTCATCCACTCCGAACGCGACGGCATCGGCGTCGAGGCGGCATTGTGGTGGAACGATTCATACCACGAGAATGTATTGTGCTTCACTAATAACATCCCGCAGCGCGACGGTGGCACACATCTTGCCGGTTTCCGCTCGGCCCTCACCCGGCAAGTAACGGGCTATGCCGACCGATCTGGACTGTCAAAGAAGGAAAAGGTGACGCTGACCGGCGATGATTGTCGCGAAGGCCTGACGGCCATCGTCTCGGTGAAGGTGCCGGACCCGAAATTCTCCTCGCAGACCAAGGACAAACTGGTGTCGAGCGAGGTTCGCCCGGTGGTCGAGAATATCATCAACGAAGCGCTGAATAACTGGCTAGAGGAAAACCCATCGGAAGCCAGGACCGTGGTCGGCAAGGTGGTGGAAGCTTCTGCCGCCCGCGAAGCGGCGCGCAAAGCGCGTGAACTCACCCGCCGCAAGGGGGCGCTCGACATCGCCTCGTTACCCGGCAAACTCGCCGATTGTCAGGAGCGCGACCCGTCGAAATGCGAAATCCTGCTGGTCGAGGGCGATTCTGCTGGCGGCTCTGCCAAGCAGGGACGTGACCGTGCCTTTCAAGCGGTACTGCCGTTGCGCGGAAAAATCCTTAACGTCGAGCGCGCCCGCTTCGACAAGATGCTCTCCAGCCAGGAAATCGGCACCCTCATCACCGCGCTCGGCACCGGCATCGGGCGCGAAGAGTTCAACGTCGATAAATTGCGCTACCACCGCGTCATCATCATGACCGACGCCGACGTTGACGGCTCGCACATCCGCACCCTGCTGCTGACCTTCTTTTTCCGGCAAATGCCGGAACTGATCGAACGTGGTCACCTCTATATCGCCCAGCCGCCGCTCTATAAGGCAGCGCGTGGCAAGCAATCCCTCTACCTCAAGGATGAGCGGGCGCTGGAGGATTACCTGATCGACACCGGTATCGAAGGCGCGGCTCTACGACTCGCCACTGGACTGGAGTTCCAGGGCGACCAGTTACGTGGTCTGATCGACGAGGCGCGATTTGTGCGCCAGGTGCTGCACAACCTGCATTCCCGCTATGATCGCGCCGTGATCGAACAGGCGGCGATTGCCGGGGCGCTACGCCGGGAAATCGTTGACGACCCGGAGAAGGGACAACTGGCGGCAGCCTATATTGCCAGCCGCCTCGACACCATGGCCGACGAGACCGAACGCGGCTGGCGGGGAGAAACCCACCAGGGCGGCTATCTGTTCAGCCGGACGCTGCGCGGCGTGCGCCAGACCCTGAGCCTCGATGCGGCTTTGATCGCCAGCCAGGAAGCCCGCAGGCTCGACGAACGCGCCGGACCGTTGCAGCAGGTCTACGGCAAACCGGCGCTTCTCGTCCGCAAGGGCGAGGAAATGCCGATCGCCGGACCGCTGTCACTGTTCGACACTATTTCGACGCTGGCCCGCAAGGGCCTGCAATTACAGCGTTACAAGGGCCTCGGCGAGATGACTGCCCAGCAATTGTGGGAAACGACCCTCGACCGCGATGTGCGCACCCTTTTGCAGGTCCGGGTCAAGGTAGGAACGGAAGCCGACGATCTGTTCGTCAAGCTGATGGGCGACGTGGTGGAGCCGCGCCGTGAATTCATCCAGACCAACGCCCTATCGGTGGCTAATCTCGACGTGTAGGGGATTTTTCGGATCCGATCTGAACGGGAACCGCCTCAATCGGCGTTTCCTTGATGCGCGTTTCGTTCGGCGGCATTTTTCGCTACCATACGCACAACAAAACGTCGGAGGGAACCATGACATTCACGGCAATTACACGCCGTACCGCCCTGGCCGGGCTGGCAACGGTGACGATGGCGCGATTCGCCGGGGCGCAGGATGTGAATGCGCCGATGATCTGGGGCGAGGCTAATTCCTACAGCCAATGGACGGCTTTCACGCTGCCGTACCGGCTTGGCTGGTCGCTCGCTCTCAACGAGATCAATGCTTCGGGCGGAGTGCTCGGACGCCGGGTCGAGATCGAGTCGCGAGACGATGGCGGCACGCCGGGCGATGCGCTCCGCGCCGTCGATGAACTGGTTTCCCGCGACAAGGCATCGCTTCTGTTCGGCTCATTCCTGTCGAACGTCGCAGTAGCGGTGGCGGATTATGCTCATCGCAGGAAGATTCCGTATTTCGCGGTCGAACCGCTCACCGACGTGCTGACCCTGTCGCACGGTAATCGTTACACGTTCCGTCTAAGGCCAAGCGTCTCCATGCAGGTGATGATGCTGGTCGAGGAAGCCATGAATGCCGGGGTGAATCGCTGGGCGATCGTCGCACCGAATTACGAATACGGCCAGTCGGCGGCGGAAGCGTTCAAGCGGCTGCTGACCGAGAAAATCCCAGATGCGGAGATCGTCGCCGAACTATACCCGGCCCTCGGCAAGATAGAAGCGGGCGCGACCGTTGCCGCGATTGAGCGGACGAAGCCGATAGGGCTGTTCAACGTGCTGTTCGGAGCCGATCTCATCCAGTTCGTCCGTGAGGGCAATGCCCGTGGCTTCTTCACCGGTAAGACCGTATTGTCACTGCTGACCGGCGAACCGGAATGGCTGCTACCGCTAAAGGACGAAGCCCCCGAAGGATGGATCGTCACCGGTTATCCGTGGCGCGCCATCACGGATGCAAAACACAAGGCATTCATCGATGCCTACCGTCTCCAGACCGGCGAAACACCGCGCATGGGATCACTCCTCGGCTACATGACACCGTTCATGCTACGCGATGCGATTCACAAAGCCGGATCGCTCGACGCCGAGAAACTCGTCACAGCCCTTGAGGGCATGGAGTTCGACACCATCATCGGGCGAATCGTCATGCGTTCCGAGGATCATCAGGCAAGCATGGGGGCCTGGGTGGGCCGTCTCGGACGCGACGAGGACGACATGCCGACGATGATCGACTGGCGCTACAAGGACGGCACGGCCTTTCTGCCTTCACTGGACCGGATCAAGGCCGAACGGCGGCAATGAGGCTTTGCGCGGTTTCCATACTGCAGCCAGGGGGGCTTGAGTGATCGACCCATCGTTCCTTGCCGCGCAGGTTCTGACCGGGTTGTCGAGCGCGGCGATCCTGTTCGTCATAGCCAGTGGTCTGTCGCTGGTGTTCGGGGTGACGAAGATCGTCAATTTTGCCCATGGATCGTTTTACATGGCCGGGGCTTATCTTGCCGCGACCCTATGTTCACGATTGTCGGAGGCTGCGCCGCTCATCTGGAAAGCCTCTCCGCTGCCGTTCTTCACCATTGCCCTCTTATGCGCCGTTCTGGTCGGCGGCATCGGCGTCGTGGTGGAGGCGCTGGTGCTGCGTCGCCTTTACGGCAAGCCGGACCTGCTGCAATTGCTCGCTACCTATGGTCTGGTACTGATGGCGGAAGACGCGATGGTGATGTTGTTCGGCCCGCAGGAAGTCACCGCCCCGCGCCCCGTGGCGTTTCGCGGCGCGGTGATGCTGTTCGGACAGCCGTTCCCGGTTTACGATCTCGTTCTCGCCGTCATCGGCCCGCTCGTGCTGCTCCTGCTACTCATCCTTCTGAAGCGCACCCGGTTCGGGGTGCTGGTGCGGGCGGCGGCACATGACCGGGAAATGCTCGGCCTGCTCGGCGTCAACCACAAGCTCCTGTTCTCGATAACTCTGTTTATCGGCGCAGGCCTTGCCGGTTTCGGCGGCGCATTACAGACGCCGCGCATCGCCGCTCATGCCGGGATGGACCTGGCGATCATCGCCGAGTGTTTCGTCGTCACCGTGGTCGGCGGCATGGGCAGCCTGACGGGGGCATTTTTCGCTGCCATTCTTATCGGTCTATTACAGGCTTTGGGGATTCTGGTGTTCCCGAAGATCACAGTCGCTCTGGTGTTCATCGTCATGGCTCTGGTGCTTCTGGTCCGCCCGCAGGGGTTGAACGGCAAGGTCGAGCCGCCCGGCAATGCCGAGAAGGCTGCGACCATCGCCGTTTCCTTAAGCGTCCCCCGCCCGCTTTGGCCGGTTTTCGTGCTTGTCGTCCTGCTGGCGTTGCTGCCGCTTATCGTCGATGCGCATACGCTCACGCTCCTGACCGAAGTATTCATTGTCGCGATCTTCGTCGCCAGCCTGCAATTCCTGGTGGCTAACGGTGGCATCGTCAGTTTCGGCCATGCGGCTTTTTTCGGCCTCGGCGCTTACGGCGCGGCCATTATAGCGCTCCAGTATGGCTGGCCGATGCCTCTGGCATTGCTGGCGGCCATTGTCGTCGCCGCCATGGGAGCGGGCCTCATCGGCCTGCTGCTCGAACGGCTGTCCGGTATTTATCTGGCGATGATGACACTCGCCGCCGCGCAGATCCTCTATGCCGGGGCGGTGGAATGGACGGCGCTGACCGGCGGCGATAACGGCCTCGTCGGCATCTGGCCACCGCCCTGGGCGGAAAACCGGATCGTGTTTTATGAACTTGCCCTTGCCATTGCTGTTCTGGCGCTGACTGCGCTGATTTTTATCGCCAACACGCCTTTCGGGTACTCACTGCGAGCATTGCGCGACGCCCCCATGCGTGCCGAGGCCAGCGGCTTGCGCGGCAACCGCCAGCGCTGGCTGGCCTTCGTCATTTCTGGTGGATTTGCCGGACTGGCGGGCGGGCTTTATGCCTTCGCCAAGGGAACGGTCGGACCATCGGCTCTGGGCATCCAGCAATCGGTCGACGCCCTGGCGATGATGCTGCTCGGCGGCATCGGCTCGGTTCTCGGTGCTCCGGTCGGCGCGGCGGCATTCGTTTTCCTGTCGGAATGGCTCAAGCCCCTCACCGACTGGTGGCGCTTCCTGTTCGGTTTGAGCCTGCTCCTGATCGTGCTTGCCGCCCCGGACGGCCTGCCGAGAACGCTTCTTTCCGAAATCAAAAGCAGGATCGCGAGCCTGAGGAGGATACCCGCATGACGGATTGTCTTCAGGTGGCGGAGTTACACAAGACCTTCGGCGGCGTTGCCGCTGTCGACGGTGTATCGCTCAGTGTCGGCAACGGCGAGACGGTGGCGGTGATCGGGCCGAACGGCGCAGGAAAATCGACCCTGTTCAACCTGATCGGCGGTCAGTTGCGCGCCGATGCCGGCAGCATCAGCCTGTTCGGGCGGCAGGTAGGCCGCTATTCGCCGCAGAAGCGCTTCCGGCTCGGGCTGGCGAGAACGTTCCAGATGGCGGAAATTTTCGCTTCGATGACAGCGTTAGAGAATGTGCAGACGGCTCTGACGATCCACGCCCGGCAGGAATTCTCGCTCCGGCCATTGGCGACAACCCTGTTCCGCAGTGAAGCCGAGGCACTTCTGGAACGATGCGGTTTGAGCGACCTCGGCGGCAAACCGGTTGCTGACCTCGCCTATGGCGATGTCAAGCGCGTCGAACTGGCGATGGCGCTTTCCAGTGGTCCGAAGTTCATGCTGATGGACGAGCCGACGGCGGGCATGACGGCGGACGAGAAGATTCCACTTATGGATCTGGTGCGACGCATCGGCGATGACACCGGCATGGCGGTCCTGTTCACCGAACACGACATGGGCATGGTGTTCGCCTATGCCGACCGGATCGCCGTGCTGGCGCGCGGACGACTGATCGCTGAAGGCTCGGTGAATGAAATCCGCGCCGACCCGCAGGTGCGCAACTCCTATCTCGGTTCAGTCTCACTCCTTCCGGAGGCGCGATGACACAAGGACTCGAAATAGAAGACCTTTCAGCCTTTTATGGCGCAGCGCAGGAAGCGTTCGGCATATCGCTCATCGTGCGGGAAGGCGAAGCGCGGGCGCTGCTCGGCCGCAACGGCGCGGGTAAATCGACGCTGTTCAAGGCGATCATGGGGCTTCTGCCGGTTCAGGCCAGGCATCTTGCCTATGACGGACAATCCCTTATCGGCCTGAAACCGCACCTGATCGTCCGCCTCGGTATCGGCTATGTGCCAGAGGACCGGAGGATTTTTCCCGATCTCTCGGTGGAGGAGAACCTCAGCATCGGCATAAGTCCGGCGCGGGGTGGGCGCGCTTCCTGGACTCTCGAACGGATATTTACCCTGTTTCCCAACCTCGCGATGGCACGAACACGTCCTGGCAACCGGATTTCCGGCGGCGAACAGCAGATGCTGGCCATCGCTCGCACTCTGATGGGCAACCCGTCGCTTCTGCTCCTCGATGAACCATCGGAAGGACTTGCGCCGCTGATCGTCGAGACCTTGGGCGAACGGCTGCTCGCCCTGAAGCGCGAGGGACTTGCCATTCTCCTTGCCGAACCGAGCCTGACTCTGGCCAGATCTCTGTGCGACACCGTTTCGCTGATCGAAGACGGGGAAGTGCGCTTCGACGGAACGATGGATGCGTTTACCGCGGGGGATTTTGCCAGTCGCC
>JAVBRX010000110.1:0-16767 GCA_031547465.1 Microvirga sp.
AAGAGCACCAAACATCATTTACCTGCAAGTCGGACGGGACAGACGAAGTCCCTTCCCATTAAGGGCTTCTGTGAAAATGGCAACCGATGGAAACCCACAAGTAATCACTCGGCTGCGCTTCTAAAAGGTGGAACGAACCTAAAAACGACGACTCCGTCTTCACAATTCCGCCAAGCTGTCCAGTCATGGGCCTGTGACAGAAAACGAAAACGTACGCGGCAGTGCTTGCAAAACAAGACAAAGTCCGTCATCGCTCTGCTCGATTTACCCCTCTTTACCCCAACGTTACGGGATATGCCATGGCATCGCACCTCAAACAGCCGCTCATCGCGGGCCTTCTCGCCCTCGGCCTGATCATCCCTGCCGTTTGCGCAACAGCACAAACGCCGCCGCCGGCCCAGACCGTCAATCCAGCAACGATTGTCGCCAAAGGCACCGGATTCACAATCACAGAAGCCGACATCGCCGCCGCCTCTGAAGACCCGAATCTCGACGCGCTCAAGACCTCCGGGCCGAATGCCCGGGATACGCTCATCGATTATCTGGTCGACCTCAAAGTATTGGCTCTGGCAGGAGAAAAGGCCAAGCTGGACCACGCCGCCGACTTCGCCAGCAAGATGGCCTATGCCAAGAGCAAGCTCCTCGCCAGCGAGTATCTCGAAACCGAAATCAAGAAGGTTATCACGCCGGAGGCAGTGAAGGCGCTTTATGCCGACTACATAAAGAAGCTGGAGCCGGAGCAGGAAATCCGCGCCCAGCATATCCTGGTCAAGTCCGAGGAAGAAGCGGCGAAGCTTATAGCCCGGATCAAGGCCGGAGAGGATTTCGGCAAGGTTCTGGAGGATGCCTCCAAGGATGCCGACGTGAAGGCGAAGAGCGGCGATCTCGGCTTCTTCACCAAGGACATGATGGTTCCGGAATTCGGCGATGCCGCCTTCAAGCTGGAAGTCGGGCAGGTGTCCACCCCGGTGAAGACCCCGTTCGGCTGGCATGTCATCAAGGTCGAGGAAAAGCGCGTTCACCCCGCTCCCACTCTCGAGGAAATAAAGAGCGATTTGGAATCTGTCCTAGTCCAGCAGAAGCAGCGGGAAATCTTCAAGACGCTGCGCGAAGAGGCCAAGGTGGAACGCCTCGACAAACCGGTTGATGCCCCCGCTCCGGGCGCACCGGCTGATGCCGTGCCCGTCGAAAAGAAGTAAAACACAGTTTCAAGGCCGATGCATCCCGGTGCCGGCCTTGGATATCTTCTTCCCTGTCATGCGCTGCCACCTCACACCGGCAGCCTTGATTACTTCCCGCCCGGATCGTGCCATGGCCAAGACCATCTCTCCCCTTGCCCCCAAATCCGTTCCCGCCCTGCCGTCGATCGACGGTGTCCGGCTCGCCACCGCCCAGGCGGCAATCCGTTACAAAAACCGGACTGACGTGCTTTACGTGGCCCTCGACAAGGGAACGACCGTGGCGGGGGTTTTCACTCGCTCGAAATGTCCATCAGCACCAGTCGACTGGTGCCGGGCCAATCTGGCTCAGGGCAGGGCGCGGGCCATCGTCGTCAATTCCGGCAACGCCAATGCATTCACCGGCAAAATCGGCGATGCCACCGTCCACCGCACCGCAGAAATTGCCGCGAAAGCGGCGGGCTGCAAGCCATCCGAAGTATTCATCGCCTCGACTGGCGTCATCGGCGAACCGCTGGACGCGGAAAAATTCTCTGGCGTGCTGGAGACCTGCGAACAGGCGGCCCGTCCTGATGCATGGTTAGATGCCGCCACCGCCATCATGACTACCGACACCTTCGCCAAAGTGGCGACGCGCAGCGTCGAGGTCGGCGGCGTCCCGGTGACGATCAACGGTTTCGCCAAGGGTGCGGGGATGATCGCCCCCGATATGGCGACCATGCTCGCCTTCGTGTTCACCGACGCACCGATTGCTGCCCCGGCCCTGCAATCGCTGATCTCCAACGGCGCGAATAAGAGCTTCAATTGCGTCACCGTCGACAGCGACACATCCACCTCCGATACGTTGTTGATGTTTGCCACCGGCGCAGCGGCAAAATGCGGCGCGCCCGTTCTCTCGGAAGCAAGCGACAGCCGTCTGCGCGCCTTCCGCAAGGCGCTCGACGCCGTGCTGATCGACCTCGCCAAGCAGGTGGCGCGGGACGGTGAAGGCGCACGCAAGTTCGTCACTGTCACGGTGAACGGCGCAACCTCGAAACGTTCGGCGCATCGCATCGCCATGGCGATCGCCAATTCGCCACTGGTCAAGACAGCAATTGCCGGGGAAGACGCCAATTGGGGCCGCGTCGTCATGGCGGTCGGCAAGGCGGGGGAACCCGCCGACCGCGACCGCCTCGCCATCTGGTTCGGCGGCATCCGCGTCGCCGTCGGCGGGCGGCGTGACCCGGCCTACGACGAGGCAGCGACCTCAGCCTATATGCGCGAACAGGACATCGAGGTGACAGTCGATCTCGGGCTGGGCAAGGGCAAGGCGAGCGTCTGGACCTGCGATCTCACCAAGGAATACATCGCCATCAACGGCGATTATCGCTCGTGAACGGCACAGAGATGAACGGCACAGAGAGCGGACCACCCGTCAAACTCGTCTTCGTCGCTGCCGTAGCGCTGATCGATCCGGACGACCGGGTGCTGATCGCCCAGCGCCCCGAGGGCAAGCAGCTTGCCGGATTATGGGAATTTCCCGGCGGCAAGATTGAAGCGGGGGAGCGGCCCGAACAGGCGTTGATCCGCGAACTCGAGGAAGAGCTTGGCATCGCGGTCAAGGAGACCTGCCTCTCGCCCCTCACCTTCGCCAGCCATGCCTATGACGATTTCCACCTGTTCATGCCGCTTTACATCTGCCACCGCTGGAGCGGGTTCGTCACGCCGCGCGAACATCAGGCGCTGAAATGGGTCCGACCTGCGCGCCTGCGCGATTATCCGATGCCGCCTGCCGATATCCCGCTCATCACTCACCTGATCGAGTTGCTGCCGGGACAGTGACAGGTGGTTTCACCCGTCCAGTTCCTCCACTGCATCGACCTTTTCCGGGAAGAATGCCACGCGCTTTGAAATCGTCGCTGCTGGTTGCCTCGCTTCCGGGTAGATCCAACACGCATCGGTGCGCCGTATTCCGCCGGCGGTGACATCGTAATGGTAGGCCTGCCCCTTGTGCGGGCATTCGGTTTTGCGCCCGGAATAACTCAGCAGGTCCATCGCCACGTCGCCGGGCGGAATGTAATGGATCGGCGGCAGAGCCCCCTCCAACACCGTCAAGGCATTCGTCGTCTCCGCCACGATTACGCCGCCGAGCACGATACGGACACGATGCGGATTTTTCACGATCCGGATCGAATGCTCCTGCTTCGTCATCGCCGCCTCCCTTCCGCAACGCACGAGCCTCCGGTCTCGGCGTTTCTCCCTCCATCGCAATGCAGCACTTCGCTACGCTGCGCAGCACCAGAATAAGCCTTTCAGCCGATTTTGCAGCAGAAATCTTTATTTGCGGGAGAAGGAGTATCCAAGGTCAGTCACAATCCCCGACACATGTCATTTTTACGATCTGTGTCGCAGTTCGGAGTTGCCCATTGACGAGGGTGATCGAAGTGGCTGTGGCTTCATAGCCAATCTCTGTAAAAACAGCCTCAAAATGACGTTTGAACTCGGTATCCATATTCATGCAATTGAGGTCCGAAATGATCTTATCATCGGAAACCGTCACTTTGACTACCTTGCACATTGCCTTGGCGTCTGGCGATGGCATACCGCTGCGGATCATGGCATAAGCCTTCTGGGCTGCATTTTCATCGACACAAATCGTCTTCGATTTCGAGCGGGACATAGCTTTGTCTTGAGGCGAGGAAGGCTGATCAAGCGCCGATTGTTCGGGAGCAACTGTAAGCGTTTCAGTCGCTTCATATTTTCCGGCCCTGAACCCCAGTTCCGCCCGCGCCTATCCTAAGAGCAGGAGAAGTAAAGCCACAGCCAAGAATCCTGCAGTTTCCAACCGACGTTTCCAATCTTCAATCACCACATTTTTCTTTATCTATTCCTTTGCTGAACGATATCGCCTCAATCGCGCAACGATTTCGGCTTGTCCCGCTTCGCCGCCTCAATCGCTTCACCGAGCGACACACGAGCGCTGCCAGGGCGGAGCGGTTTTGGCTGGTCCGGGTGCGGTGCCCAGCCGAACAGCCAGTGAAGCTCGAAGGTGGCGCACACCTTGCCATCGGCATCGGAAAATCTCTGGCGGTAGATCTCCGCCATGCGGAGCAGCGTGTCGCGACGCAGCATCGCCCGGTTGCGGGCGATGAGCGCATTGGTTGCCCCCATGGCGCGCAAATCGTGCAGCAGAGCGAAAACGTCCGGATAGCGCACCGTTAGCTGATCGACATCGGTCACCGGCAGAGCGAACCCGGCACGCTGCATCAGGCTGCCAAGGCTTTTGACATCGGCAAATGGCGCGACGCGCGGACTTGCCCCGCCCACCGTCTGCGCTTCCGCCTCCAGAAACGCTTGCCGCAACTCACTGAGGGTTTCGCCGCCGAGCAGGCAGCCGACGAACAGCCCATCCGGTTTGAGGATGCGGCGGATCTGGATCAGCGCTCCCGGCAGATCGTTCACCGCCTGCAACGATAAAAGCGACACTGCCAGATCGAACGAGTTATCAGTGAACGGCAGCGCCTCCTCGTCGCCCTCAATCGAACCCGGTTCGTCCTCGGCAAGTGGCGACAGACGAACGACCTCGTGCACCCGTCCATTGGTCAGAAGCTGGCGGCGCACCCCCGGAACCGGTGTGCCGATATCGACGGCGCGAGCAAATTCCCGCAGCACCGGGGCCAACCGGTCGCCGAGATCGTCAAGGGCGCGCTCGATCAGGAAACCGGCAAACCCAAGCCGTTGCGCCCGCAATAAACGGCGGCGCAACAGGGGGCGGTCGAAGACGAGCGGGGTCGAGGCGGAAGGGCGTGACATAGGCGGCTTATACATCGAAACATCTGCCTGCGTGAGCAGAATCACTCAACCGGATGCCCCTGGCAGCGGGTGCTGAAAATGTGTCTGGATCTGCTATAGAAGACGAAAAATCAGGATCCCGCCCGTGACAGAGGATTATACCCCATCATCAGTGCCATCCCGATTCGCCGGACAGATGCTGCTGGCGTATGCGCGGCAGCTGGCGGCACAGGCGCTGGAATTCGTCTATCCACCGGCCTGCATCGCCTGCGGCGCGGCGACAGTGGAGCAGCACCGGCTTTGCGGCGTATGCTGGGCATCGTTGCGCCTCATCGAGCGGCCCTATTGTGAACGCCTTGGCCACCCGCTTGCTGCCGACGGCGGGTTGAGCCTCGTGTCTCCGGCGGCGCTCGCCGACCCTCCGGATTTCGCCCGGGCGAGGGCTGCCGTGGTTTACGAGGGAGCCGCCCGCCATCTGGTCCATGCGCTCAAATATTCCGACCGCCTCGACCTCACCCCCGGTCTTGCCGCCCTGATGCACCGCGCCGGGCGGGAATTGCTGGCGGAAGCCGATCTTCTGGTTCCGGTGCCGCTGCATCGCTTCCGCCTATGGCAGCGGCGTTATAACCAAGCGGCGATCCTGGCGGCGGCCCTGGCAAAAACAAGCGATATCCCTTATGATCCGCTGTTGCTTCGACGTATCAAGCCGACAGCAAGCCAGACGGCGCTGACAAAGGCGCAGCGGCGCGAAAACCTGCAAGGCGCATTCGCCGTTTCCGCTGCCGGACGAATGGCGCTTGCCGGAAAGCGTGTCCTGCTCATCGATGACGTGGTCACGAGCGGCGCAACTGCCAATGCCGCCGCCCGTGTGCTGCTGCGTGCCGGGGCTGAATCCGTCGATGTCCTGTCGTTCGCCACCGTCGTGCCGGGTGAATGGTCTGGTGCTAGCAAACGCCTTGATCCTGCTTGAAAAGGCTGCGATTAATCCCGATCTGTCCTGATGAAGCGGATCCAGCGAGGCGGACACGATGACCCCCATAACGATCTATACGAAGAGTTGGTGCGGCTATTGCCGCAGGGCAAAAGAGCTGCTGCAACGGAAAGGTGCAGCGTTCGACGAAATTGACGTCGAAACCACCTCCGGAGCTTTTCAGGCCATGGTCGATCGTTCCGGTCGCCGCACCGTGCCGCAGATTTTCATCGGTGAGCGACATGTCGGCGGTTGCGACGACCTCCATGCCCTCGACGCGGCTGGCAAGCTCGATCCTCTGCTCGCCGGATAAATGCCGCGCTGAAGATGTGCAATCCGCAAGATAAGGTGTAAAATAGCACCGTCATGATCCGTTACGCGCTCATCTGCGACCTGTCGCACGAATTCGAAAGCTGGTTTCCGTCAGTGGAGACCTGTGACGAGCAGATTGCCAGCGGTCTCCTGACATGCCCGATTTGCAATTCGGGCAGGATCGTCAAACAGATCATGGCCCCGTCCGTCGCCCGCTCGGGCGAAGAATCCGACGGTTCCGCAGACAGCACAGCGTTCAGCAATGACAAGGCGCTCTCATTCCGCTCCGCACTCCGGGAGTTCCGCAACCATATCGTTGCCAATTCCGAGGATGTCGGCGAACGTTTTCCTGAAATGGCGAGGAAAATTCATTACGGCGAAACCAAGTTGCGGGCGATCCATGGAGAATCGAGCCTTGAGGAAGCCAGGGCGCTGATCGAGGAAGGCATCGACGTCCACCCGCTGCCGTTCCTCCCGGAAGACCGCAACTGACCGGCAGGTTCATCACACAAAACGCATCGTGAAGATCTTCTTTTCAGCCTCCGTTTCCAATATGGTTCAGGCCATCTTGCGCCGCCACGCTTGGTCACGCCGGACGAGGCAAAGGCATTAGCAAGACTGTATTCAAAGGCACTGATAATGAAACCACCACTGACCCGGCGTAATGCCATGACTTTGCTTGCTGCCTTCCCAGGCATCGTGCTGACAACGGGCATAGGTTTCGCGCAATCGCCGCTCGATCTGCCACCGTTCCGGTTAAAGCCGTTCTCGCTCCCCCCGGTGCCGGAGTTTGACGGTATTCCTGGCGTCAATCTCGACACCTTCAAGGGGCATGTCAGCGTTCTTTACATTTGCACGCCGGGAAGCCTAATGGACAACGATGATCGCAAGCACCTTGTCGCCTTGCGTGCGCAGGGCCTGCGCATAGTCGGTGTCCTTGCATCCGATAGCGGCATACAGAAAATCGTAAAACAGTTCATCCAGAACGAAAATCCGTTCCAGTATTTCAGCGTCGATGCAAAAGACGATGGCCTATGCGCCATGCTCAGGATAGAACAGACACCGGAAATCTATGTCATCGGCAGGGATGCCGATGTTCTGTGGCAAACGTACGATACTCTGGAAAAGCAGCAGGTCGACGATATCGTCAAGGCCGCGCAAGCCTGACCGCCCTTTTTCGGCATCTGCTACTGTCGCCTGGTCCCCCGTCCTTTGTCCATGGGCTTCAGTTGCGCCTCATATCTGGCGATCTCTTCTTCTGTTCTGCGCCTATCGGCATCGACATTCTGCCCGGTTTCTTCCTTCGCGTCCAAAGCCTTGAGGCGAAGTTGCAGCATTGCGACCGCCTGTTTCAGATCGCCGGTTTTTGCCAATAATTCGGCTTCCTGAAGCAGTATCTTGATTCGGCGATTGATGACGCCCCGATTGGCAGGGTATTTGGCAAAATCCTTGTCGCTGGCTTCATGGGCAATGCGGAAAAACTCGACCGCTTCATCGCTCTGTCCCATATCCCCCAGTTGGGTAGCGATATTCATTGCAGCGACGGCAAGGTCATCGAAGTCCATCATGTCGTCACCGAAGCGCTTTCTGATGGTCTGTGCCATATCGAAGGATTTCTTGTAGAACGGAAGGCGATTATTCGCGCCATTCCGGTTGTTGCCGATGTCGTTGTAATACGTCAGGGCCAGCCAAAACGTACGCGCCTGGCCGGAATGTTTCTCCAGTAGCAGGTCGACCACCCGGCCAAGCTCTTTCTCAGTTTTGTCTACGTTCTGTCCCAGCGTGTCGAGTTGGTCGAACATCTGGCGCAAGGCCCATCCGTAATTGAGGAGTTCGTTATCGCCGAACGGTCGTCGCGCCAGAAGAATCCCCCGTAACCGTACACGCTCCCGAATGTAGTCTAGGGCACGCTGCTGCCGATCCAGCGCGTTGCTGGTTCTTGCGGCAATCTGGTTGAGAGATGCCGCAATGTTTAGAAAGCCGGTCGGCGCATTGTCATCGAGATAGGATTTGGACAGAACGATGGCTCGTTGCGCGACGATGAGGGCGTCTCGATACTCGGATGAGTCCTCAAGACTGTCGGCCAGGCCATGCAACTGCGAAATGACGGCCTCCGTCTGACGGCGTTTGCGGTCTGTGTCGGTCTCGCCTTCCACAGGAGAAACATCCACACTGGAAATCCGGCTGCCCAGGACATAATCGAGTGCGGCTTGCGTCAGTAGGGTCCGCCGCACGGCATCACCTTCCGCCTCCCTTCGCGCAGATCGGATCGTCATGAAAAACTCTGCTAGATTGTCGCCGATCGGACGCGCTTGCAGCCAGTCAATCTCATCGCTGCGGATTTCGGCGATCTCGGCCTTGCGGTCCATGGCCTTGAACAGATCGACGAGGCCATTTAGCAATTGAAACCTGGCAGACCGTTCGTCCACCAATCTGTTCGAGCGATCCCATTCATCGAAACAGGAAAGCGCCCTGCCTTTCAGCGAACGCCATTGTCCGTTCTCCGAGGACTTGAAATCGTCGACGATGATATGTTTGCTGGCTGTGACGATCCCCCACGGCAACCCGTGGATACGGACAGTTTCCGGAACGTTCTCCAGGGAGCCGCACAGGATCTGCATGGCTTTTACCCGGTCGCTTCTTGCCTGAACCTTCGCCTCCAGTATGGCGGGATAGAAATAGCCGTAAGCGATGCCGGTCAATTTCTTCTCCGCCCAGATGGGTGCCAGCAGTTGCCGCATTCGCTCCGCTTCGGCAAGTACCCGCTCCGGCTCGGAGCGTTGCAGGAAGATTTCGCCGCGATGATTATAGGCAGCGATCATTCTGGAAAGCACGCCGATATTCTTGGGTTTCAGCCGCAACAGATGCTCGTTCGCCTCGACATAGGCATCGACGTCGGCCATATCCTGCCGGTTCAGATCGATTTCCAGAATGTCGATGAAATTTCTGAGCCGGTTCAGATCGTCCGGCACAGACTTCCAACGAGCAGCGAACGCTTCGCGACTGCGCTTGAGCCAATCAGTCCGTTCCTTGGCAAAAGGATCGGTCTGCGGATCGTAATCCTCATCGTCATCGAAGGCCACCTGCCTGAACGCCCAGAAATACGCCGCACCGATATAGCGGTTACGGGCATCGTCGTTGGGCAGGGCACCTAGCCCCGTCTCGACCGACGAGAGCGCCTTTTTCACGTCTTCAACGACTAATCGCCTATCCTCTTCGTTCCGGAAATGCAGATAAACCCTGGCGGTAAGCGCCACCGCCATCATCAACGGATCCTTCTCCTTTTCGGCCAGGGAAACAAGAGCCTTGACACCACTTGCCCGCTCCTCTTCGTCCTCCCATCGTCTCAGCATATGTTGCTCGAACAGCAGAGCCGGATTGCCTGGCTTCGCTGCAAGTTCCTTTTCCAGATCGACCAGACGCCCCGACCGCACATCATCCGGTAAATCATTCTCGAATGCCTTCAACAGAAGCTGAAGCGGAACGCCGCCCGGGCTAGTTCCAAGAATGCACTCATCCGAAGCCTTGATGCAGAGGTAAGCATGGGGAGAAACAGGCGACCCTCCATCATTCTGTTGCGCGATGGCGCTCTGACCCAGCACGATCAGGAGACCGGCAACGAGAACAGGGAGAAAATTGCGCATCGCAGCACTGGAGCAAGAACGGTTTGAGATGCTGATTTTTCCCACCATTACGGTTTGCCCTCGTCCGATCTTCTAGATTTTGCCATGAACCGATTCGCCCCCCCCACCCCTCGTCAGCGCCTTACTGCCGCAATCTGGTAGTTCACGGCCATATCGTCGGACACCCGCCATTCGCCGCTAAGCGGCGAGTACGCCACGCCCTTGGCGGTTTCAATCCGGAATCCTGCTTTTTCCAACGACCGGCGCAATTCGTCCGGGGTGACGAACTTATTCCATTGATGGGTGCCGCGCGGCAGCCAGCGCAGCAAGTATTCCGCTCCGACGATTGCCAGGGCGAAGGAGCGCAACGTGCGGTTGAGGGTGGCCATGAACAGCATTCCGCCGGGTTTGACGGCGGCGCAACAGGCGGCAACGAAGGCGTCGACATCGGCGACATGCTCCACCACCTCCATGGCAAGGACAATGTCGAAGCGTTCGCCGCGCTCCACCGCCTGTTCCAGGGTCTCGTTGGCGTAAGCGATGTCGAGACCGGACTTTTCGGCATGAAGCCGGGCCACGGAAACATTGGTCGGCGCGGGGTCGAGGCCGGTTACTCCCGCTCCCATTCGCGCCAGCGGCTCCGACAGGACGCCGCCGCCGCAGCCGACATCGACGACGCTCAGGCCGTCGAGGGCTTTGACGGCGCGCGGGTCGCGCCCGAAATGGCGGCATGATTCGTCATGCACAAACTTCACCCGCACCGGATTGAACTGGTGCAGCGGACGCATCGGCCCCTTCGGATCCCACCAGGTGCGCGCCAGACGTTCAAATCGCTCGACTTCCGCTGGATCGACCGTGCCTGTTCTGCTGCCTGCCATGAAAACCTCTCCAAAAATCGGCCTCACCCTGCATCAGTCACGCGCAAAACGTTGACAGAATCCAGAGGGAGCGGCATTTATACACGCCTTTTCCCGCACGGTCCGGGGTGAGGTTAATGCCGGTCCGCGGCAGCTTCATAGCAGAAGCCGCCGCCAACATGCTCTTTTTTTAAGTTAGGCAGCCCGATGCCCCGTTTGGTCATGAAATTCGGCGGAACCTCCGTCGCCGATGTCGGACGCATCCGTAATGTCGCGATGCATGTGAAACGCGAGATCGACGCCGGATACGACGTCGCAGTCGTTCTCTCGGCCATGGCCGGGAAAACCAACGAACTCGTCGGCTGGTGCAAGGAAGCCGCTGCCGATTACGACATGCGGGAATACGACACCGTCGTCGCCTCCGGCGAACAGGTGACATCCGGACTACTGGCGCTGATGCTCAACGGTATGGGTATTCCGGCCCGATCCTGGCAGGGCTGGCAGGTGCCGATCATGACGTCGGATGCCCACGGCTCAGCGAGAATCACCGCCATTGACGGTTCCGGTATCATCAAGGAATTCAAGGAACGCAAGGCCGTGGCCGTGGTATCCGGCTTCCAGGGTGTCCATCAGCCGTCCGGGCGTATCACCACGCTCGGGCGCGGCGGCTCGGAGACCAGCGCCGTGGCGCTCGCCGCCGCGTTGCAGGCCGAGCGTTGCGACATTTATACCGATGTCGATGGTGTCTACACCACTGACCCGCGCATCGTGCCGAAAGCGCGCCGCCTTGACCGCATCTCCCACGAGGAAATGCTGGAAATGGCCTCGCTCGGCGCCAAGGTGCTTCAGGTGCGTTCGGTAGAACTCGCCATGCTGCACAAGGTTCCAACCTATGTGCGCTCCAGTTTCGACGACCCGGCCGATCCAAAGCTCGGCACCCTCATCTGCGACGAAGAGGATATCATGGAACAGCAGATCGTCACCGGCATCGCCTATTCGAAGGACGAAGCCCAAATCACCCTGCGCAGTGTGGCCGATCAGCCGGGTGTCGCCGCCGCGATATTCGTGCCGCTGGCCGAAGCCAACATCAATGTCGACATGATCATCCAGGTCGCGTCGTCCGGGGGCGATGCCACCACCGACATCACGTTCACGGTGCCGGAATCGGAATACCAGCGCGCCATCGGCATTCTTACCGTCAACAAGGACAATATCCGCTTCCGGGAGATCGAGGGCGAGACCGAGGTCGTCAAAGTTTCTGCCATCGGCATCGGGATGCGCAGCCATGCAGGCGTCGCTGCCAAAGCATTCAAGGCACTGGCCGACAAGGGCGTCAACATCCGCGCCATCACTACCTCCGAGATCAAGTTTTCAGTGCTGATCGATTCGGCCTATACGGAACTCGCCGTCAGAACCCTGCACTCCCTGTACGGCCTCGACCATCCGGGCTGAGCAGCGTTCTCCGATTGCGTTTTCTCTGGGGCTAAACCGTATCTCCAGCCTATCGCCGTTTCTTTCTGCAAGGCTGGAATGCTAGACAGGGAACGATCTGCCGTCCTGGCGAGGGGTCCCTCGCGAATGCTGGCAATCGCTGCCTGCCGTCCCATCTTGAAAAAGGGCGCACTCGTATGTGTCCCTTGCCCGAAAAAAACCGTCATGACCGGATCAATTCCGCTCCGGTCTCGCCGACATCGATGCAAGACCGCCCTTGAAACCTGCAAGCCGCTCCTTACCAACCGGAGCGGAGAATGGATGACACGGACATGATTGGCGAACCCGTCATGTTGGGTGCGGGATGCTAGGGGCGCTGGGCGGCCCGCGCGTCCTACTGCGCCGCCTCCGCGAAATCATGGCGGAGCCGGTGAGCGCACAGGTACGCCTTGACAAGATCGTCGTCCTGATCGCCGCCAACATGGTGGCCGAAGTCTGCTCCGTCTACGTGATCCAGGACGACAATGTCCTCGAACTCTATGCAACGGAAGGACTCAACAAGCAGGCGGTACATGCCACCCGTCTGAAGACCGGCGAGGGCCTCGTTGGCCTCATTGCCCAGAAGGCAGAGCCGCTCGCCCTTTCGGATGCGCAAGCGCATCCCTCCTTCTCCTACCGTCCGGAAACCGGCGAGGAAATCTATCATGCGTTCCTCGGCGTGCCGCTGCTGCGTGCCGGTAACCTCCTCGGCGTTCTGGTAGTCCAGAACAAAACGCACCGCCTCTACACCGAAGAAGAGATCGAAGCGTTGCAGACCACCGCCATGGTGGTGGCGGAGATGGTGGCTTCCGGCGAATTGCAGGCCCTCGCCCCGCAAGGTACGCGCATGGCGCTGAAACGCCCCCTGTCCCTCAAGGGCGCAATGCTAGCCGATGGTCTCGGTCTCGGCCATGCGGTGCTGCACGAACCGCGCATCGTCATCAAGAATCTCATCGCCGAAAACCTGGAAGCGGAAGTCGAGCGCCTCGATGCGGCAATCTCCGAGGTGCGCGCCTCGATTGACCAGTTGATCGAACGCGGCGATGTCTCGCATCACGGCGAGCATCGGGAGGTTCTGGAAACCTTCCGCATGTTCGCGCACGATCCCGGCTGGTTGAGGCGGATGCGCGAGGCAGTTTTATCCGGACTGACGGCGGAAGCCGCCGTTGAGCGCGTGCAATCCGACAACCGGGCCAGGATCCTGCGCCAGACCGACCCCTACCTGCGTGACCGGCTGCACGATCTCGACGATCTTGCCAACCGGCTGCTGCACCGGCTGATCGGCAACGATCTCGATGCCTATCGCGGACCGTTGCCGAACAATGCCATCCTCGTCGCCCGGTCGATGGGGCCTGCGGCGCTGCTCGATTACGACCGCTCGCGCCTGCGCGGCCTTGTCCTTGAAGAAGGCGGACCGACGAGCCATGTCGCCATCGTCGCCCGAGCGCTCGGCATTCCAGCGGTCAGCGAAGTGGCGAACATTACTTCGACGGTCGAAACAGGAGATGCGATCATCGTCGACGGCGGAACCGGCGATGTGCAGGTCCGCCCGTTGCCGGATGTCGAGGCATCCTACGCCGAGAAGGCCCGGCTGCGCACCCGCAAGCGCGAACAGTACCGCAAGCTGCGCGACCAGCCCTCCGTTACCCGCGACAACGTTGCCATTTCCCTGAACCTGAATATCGGCTTGCCCATCGATCTGCCGCATGTCGAAGAGGCGGGGGCTGACGGCATAGGCCTGTTTCGCACCGAATTGCAGTTCATGGTCTCCGAGCGCTTGCCCTCCACCGCCGAGCAGCAGGCGCTTTACGAGGAAGTATTCGCCGCCGTCGGCGACAAGCCGGTAACATTCCGCACCCTTGATGTCGGCGGCGACAAGGTATTGCCATACATGCCGACAGTCGAGGAGGAAAACCCGGCGCTCGGCTGGCGGGCGATCCGCATCGGTCTCGACCGCCCCGGGCTGCTACGCGCCCAGGTGCGGGCGCTGTTGCGCGCCGCCACCGGCAGGACATTGCGAATCATGTTCCCGATGATCGCTACTTGCGAAGAGTTTTACCGGGCGCAGGCGATCGTCGAACGCGAGAAAAACTATCTGAAGAGCCACGGCGCGCCATTGCCGGAGCAGGTCAAGCTCGGTGTCATGATCGAGGTGCCGTCACTATTGTTTCAACTCGACGAGATGTGCCGCATCACCGATTTCCTTTCCGTCGGCTCCAACGACCTGATGCAGTTCCTGTTCGCGGCGGACCGCGACAACCGCATGGTGGCGAACCGGTTCGACACGCTGAGCATCTCGGCGATGCGGGCAATGAAAGCCATCGCAGCCGAAGCCACCGCAGCCGATTGCCAGTTCACCGTCTGCGGCGAGATCGGCGGCAGGCCGCTGGAGGCCATGGCGCTGATCGGCCTCGGTTTTCGCCGCCTGTCGATGTCGACTGCCTCCCTCGGCCCGGTGAAGGCAATGTTATTAAAACTGAACGTAGCCGATCTCACTGCCTTCATGGACGAAGAGCTAAAACGGGGTTGCGGTTCCGTACGAGGGAATCTATTGGCGTTCGCGGAGAAGGCCGGGGTACCCGTTTAGCGCGCCGCCAATCCGACGCGACCAGTCTCCCCTGTTTACGACCATGACCACATATCTGCCAGAAGCCAAACTCGACGCCATCGCTGCGCGCCACGACATCATCACTGCCACGCTCGCCAGCGGGCCGGACGCCGAGACGTTCGTCGCCCTGTCACGGGAATTGTCGGAACTCGATGCCGTGGTCGAAGGCATTCGCGCCTACCGGGCGGCGGCGGCAAACCTCACCGATATCGAGACGCTTCTCGGTGACAGCGAAATCGACGCGGAAATGCGTGCGCTTGCCGAAGAGGAGCGCCCACAGGCGGAAGAGACACTATCTGAGACTGCCGCGCGCCTGCGCATTCTGTTGCTGCCGAAAGACGAAGCAGACGAAAAAAGTGCGATTCTCGAAGTACGCGCCGGAACCGGCGGTGATGAAGCCTCGCTGTTCGCTGGCGATCTGTTCGATATGTACAGCCGCTATGCCACCCTGAAGGGCTGGACGGTCGAGGTACTTTCGGCCAACGAGGGAACAGTCGGCGGCTTCAAGGAAATCATCGCCAGCATCAAGGGACGCGGCGTGTTCGCCCGGCTGAAATTCGAGAGCGGCGTGCATCGGGTGCAGCGTGTTCCCGATACCGAAGCCTCGGGCCGGATTCACACCTCCGCCGCCACCGTTGCAGTGATGCCCGAGGCCGAGGGGGTCGATATCACCCTCAACGAAGCGGATCTGCGCATTGATACGCTGCGCTCCGGCGGCGCGGGCGGACAGCATGTCAACAAGACCGAATCGGCGGTGCGCATCACCCATATCCCGAGTGGTATCGCCGTTCTGGTGCAGGACGAACGTTCCCAGCACAAGAACCGGGCCAGGGCTTTCACCCTGCTCAAGGCCAAGCTGTATACGGCTGAACGCGAACGCAAGGATTCAGAACGCGCCGCCGACCGTAAATCCCAGGTCGGATCAGGGGATCGCTCGGAACGCATCCGCACCTATAATTTCCCGCAAGGGCGCGTCACCGATCACCGCATCAACCTGACCCTCTACAAACTGCCGGAAATCCTCAACGGCACCACCTTCGATGAACTCGCGGACGCCTTGACCGCCGACCATCAGGCCGCGCTACTCACCGCCCAGTCGGAAAACGAGTAAGCCCCAGGTGAATAGGAAGCCACAAGAAGCTCCGGTTGTTGCAGCGGATCTGCCGCGTAGCGAGGCCGTCCGCCGGTTGCAGGTGGCATTCGCCGCAATGGGCCTTGCCAATCCCGGTCTTGACGCCCGGCTTCTCGTTTGCGCCGCGTGCCGGATTGACACCACCGCTTTGATCGCCCACCCATCCGTGCCGCTGGGGCAAAAGGAAGCGGAATGCCTCAACGCCTTCGCGCAGCGTCGGCTGGCTCGGGAACCGGTAGCGCGAATTCTCGGCGAACGGGAATTCTGGAGTATTCCATTCGCGGTATCCGACGCCACCCTGATCCCGCGCCCTGATACGGAAACCCTTGTCGAACTCGTGCTGGCGCATGTTGCAGACCGCAGGAAGCCCTTGCGCATCCTCGATCTTGGCACGGGAACCGGCTGCATCCTGATTGCGCTGCTCAACGAATTGCCGAACGCCACCGGAACCGGCATCGACATTTCGCCGGAAGCTCTCGCCATGGCGGCGCATAACGCCGAAAAAGCCGGGATCAACACCCCGGCGGCGAGCCGCGCCCGGTTCATCCGAAACGACTGGGCCGCCGGACTGGAAGGACCGTTCGACATCATCGCCTCAAATCCGCCGTATATCCCAACCAACATCATTGAGACGCTGGAGCCGGATGTATGGAAGTACGATCCGAAAACTGCTCTGGATGGCGGTGAGGACGGATTGTCGGCTTACCAGATAATCCTGAGTCAGGCCCCGGCGCTTCTCGACCCTTCCGGTATGCTGGCGGTCGAGATCGGTCAGGGACAGGAAGACGACCTTGTGTCCCTAGCGGCGGCATGGAATTTTCGTGAAATCGACCGGCGTCCCGATCT